>DASUCI010000075.1:0-2094 GCA_035762825.1 Gaiellaceae bacterium
CGAGGACGGGAACGGGATCGGCGATTCCTGGTACGCGCACTGGCAGACGAAGACTGCTCGCCTCGGCCGTCCGTATCTGAGCCGTGGTGTCCCGTACAACTTCCGCCGCTACGACCTCCCGTTCCTGACGTGGCTCGCCCGCACGCAGAAGCGCGTCGACGTGCTGGCTCAGTCCGACCTCGAGGCAGTACCGAGCTCGCGAGCGCTCGCGGCGGCGTACGACCTCATCGTCTTCCCCGGACACCACGAGTACGTGACGCGTCGTGAATACGACCTCGTGGAGGGTTTCCGCGACCTGGGCGGGAACCTCGCCTTCCTCAGTGCGAACAACTACTTCTGGGAGGTCGTCCGACGCGGCGGCTCCATCACGAAGACGCGGCTCTGGCGTGACCTCGGGCGCCCCGAGGCGCGGCTCATCGGCGTCCAGTACCTCGCGAACGGCAAGGCGCCGCGGCAGCCGTGGATCGTCGGTCGCGCCGGCGCCGCCTCGTGGATCTTTGCGGGGACCGGCCTGAACGAGGGGTCGTCGTTCGCACGCGGAGGCGTCGAGATCGACCGGCTCGCGGCGGTGTCGCCGCGCGGCGCGCGGGTGCTCGCGGAGATCCCGAACCTGTTCGGGCCTGGCGCGACGGCGCAGATGACGTACTACGAAGCTCCGTCCGGGGCACGCGTGTTCGCGGCGGGAGCCTTTTACTTCACGCGGATGATCAACTTCGATCCCGTGGTCTCGCGCATCGTCGAGAATCTGTGGAGGCGGATGGTGACCCGGTGACGTCGAGGCGTGTAGTCGTCGGAGCGCTTCTCGTCGGAGTGCTGGCCACCGCGGGCGAGGCGGCCCCGACTACACCGCCCGCTCTCGTGTGCAAGGTGCCGCGAGACAGCACGAAGATGCTGCCGCCGACGGCTCGTCATGGACTGATCGACCATCTGTCGCAGTACGCGCCGATCGCGCGCGCGACACCGTCGCAGCGGGCGCGCGCACGGCTGATCCTCGGCCGGCTGGTCGCCGCCTCCGAACGAGGGAACTGGCGGGACGTTCGAGCCGCAGAGCGCGCCGGGTACGACACTCGCTCCCGACCGCGAAGGACGGGCGACCGCAGGGTGTTCTTCTTCCACGCGGAACGGAACCAGAGACCGCGCGGCCGTTCGATCTTCGACTTCCGCCGGCCCAAGGCGCTGATCTACGCGAACGCGCCTGACCGCCCGCTCGTCCTCGTCGGCGCGATGTGGAGCACGCGCGACGGCGAGGTCGGACCGACGCCGGCCGGTCCGATCCTGCGCTGGCACTCGCATGTCGTGTGCAAGGAGGGAGCGAAGCGCGGCCTGAAGCCTCTCCCCGGCGGCAGGTGTCCGCCGGGCGCGCAGCTCACGCAGGGCGCGAGCGAGATGCTGCACGTCTGGTTCACGCGAGACCTCCGGAGCGCCTTCGCGATCAGCGCGCCACGACCGGAGCTGTGCAGCGCAGGATTCCTCCCACGTAGCTCCTGCACGCGCTCGTAGTCGAGCACCGCGCCGGCTCAGCCGAGGTAGAGCTCGCGCTCCTCGAGCGTCAGCTCGCGCCCGGTGGCCGCGAGCCTCGCCTCGGCGAGCGCCATGAGCCGGTCCACGTCTCCGCACAGCTCGCACCGATAGGTGCGTACGGTCCCGTCGGCGCCCCCAGTGACGATGTTGCGCCCGCTCGCGTCGAACGTCGCGGCCGTGAGGATCCCTTCGTGCCCTTTCAGGCGCACGAGGTTGGTGCCGTCGTTCGCGTCCCACAGGCTTGCTCGAAGCGCCGCGGTGACGAGCCAGCGCCCATCCGGGCTGAACTGCGCGTCGCGGACGGCGGTGTTGTGCGGGAAGACGCGCACGAGCTCGCCGGTGGCGACATTCCAGATCCGTGCGTCACGGTCGCGGCTTGCGGTGGCAAGGAGCTGACCCGACGGCGAGAACGCGATCGAGTTGACGCGGTCACGATGACGAAGAACGAGGGATCTCTCGTCCTTCCTCAGGACAACGGTCGTGCCGCGCATCGTCGCAGCCGTTCCGTCGGGGCCGACCACGCGTCGTGGGCGCCGCTTCGGCACCGCGATCGCGCCAAGCCGGCTTCCGTCG
>DASUCI010000076.1:0-11557 GCA_035762825.1 Gaiellaceae bacterium
AGCTCGAGGCCGAGCGCGATCGCGAAGACCACGAGGAGCGGCACCGAGTCCCGCAGGACGTCCGGCCCGAGGATCCAGGCCAGGACGAACGCGACGAGCGCGATGCGTACGACGACCGACGCCGACACACGGCGACGGTACCGGGGCGGGCGCTACCCGCCCGTGGTCGAGAAGTGCATGTAGTCCTTCGTATCGCCGGTCCAGGCGCCGCCCCAGCCCCAACCGATCGACGCGAACGCGCGAACGACTGCCGGCGTCACCATCCCCTCCCGCAGCGGTGTGCGGTCGACGTACGGCCGGCTTCTCGGGTCGTGCACGGCGCCGCATCCGACGTACGGGTTCTCGTTCGGGTTCAGGTCGATCGCGTGGCCGTATGCATGGTTCGACCAGTTCCCGCTCCCGCTCCCGCACGGAGACGGCACCGCGCGTCGACAGTGGAACGACCCGCTGATGTCACCATCGGCTGGCCTCGCGCGCCGCGGCCCGTACATGTCGCCGAGCTTCAGGTGCCGAATGGGGAACTTCAGCTTGTGGAGCTTGCGGAAGACCGTGGCAAGCTCGCTCGCGGAGTCGCGGTGGACGACGAGCTGCCCGGTGCGCTCGCGGCCGTCGAAGCCCCAGTGCGTCACGGTGAGCAGACGAAGATCGGATAGCGGCACGGGGCAGCCCGGCTCCCAGAAGCGGGCGTCGAGCGTCCGCTCGAGAGGCGCCGGCAGCGGCCTGACCGACGAGTGGTACGCGCCGAAGGCGACCAGCGCGAGCGGCAGTGCGAGAAGGCGCAGCATGGTCAGTCCGGGAGCCAACCGTCGCGGTAACCCGTCAGCTCGCGGCTGGGGACGGAGGCATACGCGACACCACCGTCCATCGTGTCGTCCTCGACGCTCGCTCCACGACGTCTCGCAACCTCGTCGACCGGGAAGCCGAGGGCGTCGGCCTGCCCGTCGTGGGCGCGAGAGCCCACCGCGACGACGACGCACGGACCGTGTCCGGCGCCGACGACGACGTGCTTCGTCTGCGGTGGGGAGTGCACGAAGTCCCACGCGCGGAGCGGGCGCTCCTCACCTTCCACGACCAGGACCGCTTCGCCGGCGACCACGAGAAACGCCTCCTGGTCGGCCTCCCAGTGGTACATGGACACCGCCTCACCAGGCATGAGCACGAACGGATTGACGCCGTACTGGAGGTCGCGACGCCAGCCCTCGAAGTCGTCGAGTGCGATGCAGACCGCACCGCGGCCGTCGGCGTGACGCCACCGCGCGTCGCGGAGGTTGAGGACGAACCAGCCCTCGCCCTCGGCTGCAAGCCCGTGCTCGTAGCGTTCCAGCCTCGCCTCGGGAACCATCGGCCCAAGCCTGCCCGAACTCGCCTACGCTGCGCAAACGGCGCGCGATCGAACGCGGCTAGTACTCGGTCATACTCCCGAGCCGAGGTGGAGGACGTTCTCTCCAGGGAGGAGCTCGAGGCCGCCTACTGCTGGGAGGCCGAGGACCACGTGCCACGGCGCCCTGAGCTGACCGACTTCCGGCGGAGGCTGCGCTACCACCAGTCTCGCTGGCGTGAGGCCAACGGACACCCGATCGGCTCGCAGCCGATCGTCCCACGAGCAGGGAAGCCGTCACGTCCGGTCGGCTGGCGCCTCCCTCTCGACTACGCACGCGAGACTGGAGCCACGTTCCTCACGCGGTCCGCGCTCGAGGCGGCGAGGGCGCGGACGTCCACCGTCGAGCGTCACCAGAGCTTCGACCACCAACGCCTGTGGGCCGACCTCCTGTGGTCGCCGACGCTGGCCTTCAACCTGTTCGGGGATCTCGCAGCCGACCTCACGCTCGCCGATCGAGCCGTCCATGCCTGGTGGCCGGACGTGCCCGGCACGGTGAGCGGAGTCCGCTTCGCCCACTCGCCCGGGCGGCTCGATCCCGCGTGGCTCGGCAACCTGGTCGATTTCCACGCCGCATTCATTCTCGACCTCGGCGACGGCACCAGCGGAATCGTCGGCGTCGTTACCGGCTACCACGACGTGAACAGGCGACAGCCGCCCAAGCCGAAGCGCCTGCCGCGGTACCGCGAGATCTCCGACCGGTCGGGCGCCTTCGGCCGGGGCTGGCTCGCCGCCGTCAACGGGACCGAGCTCATCCACCTCTGGCTCGACCACCTGCTCGTGCTGTCGATGCTCCAGCACCCCAGCGATGCGTGGAGCTGGGGCCGGCTCGTCGTCGTCCACCCTGCCGGCAACACGGACTACGCCGACGCGTGCGGTCGGTACCGCTCGCTCCTCCTCGACTCGTCGACGTTCGCCTCCGTGACGATGGAGGAGCTTCTCGACTCCGATGCCCTTCCTCGACGCACGACGAAGGCCCTGCGCGAGCGATACCTTCCGGACCGTAGCCCAGCCGCCTAGAAGTCGATGCGCATCACGACGCGCCGCTTCGAGGGCCGGTTGACCTCCGTGAACCCGGCGGCCTCGAAGATGCTGCGGCTGCCGACGTGGAGCTCGCCCCAGACGACGTCCTTGCCGGGCTCCGTGATCATCGGGTAGCCCTCGAGCGCACGGGCGCCGCGCTCACGGGCGAAGTCGACCGCTGCGCGCGCGAGCGCGCGGCCGATCCCGCGGCGGCGGAAGCCGGCGCGGACGACGAAGCACGTCACGGACCAGACGGTGTCGTCTGCCTTGTCCTCCGTCCGGCCCTCCCAGTGGACCTTGAAGTTCCGCATCAGGCCGAAGTAGGCCGTGCGCGGCTCCACGGCACACCACCCGACCGGCTCGCCGTCGAGGTACGCGACGAGCCCACTCGTCGTCTTCGATCTGGGGTGCCCGCACTCGGTCTGCGTGCGGAGCCGATGGGCGCGCTCCTCGACGGGGACCTTCTTGAACGCCTCGCCCGGCTGCAGCTTGTACCGCTGGCACTGGCAGATGTACGCATCGCCGCGCGTGCCGAAGACGAGCAGGAGGTCCTCCCGGCTCGCCTCGTTGGCCGGGACGATCGTGACGGCGGGCACGGTCGCCGACTCGGTCATGCTCGACACCGTACCGCGGCGGCTGCGCCGGGCGGTGCCCGATGTGTGGCGTCAGAGCAACGGCGAGATGGTCGCGAAGACTCGCCCTCGTATCCGTTCGCGTGTCGTTTCAAGCGCGCGACCGGGCGTCGACACGAGCTCGGCAGGCGCCGAGAAGCGCTCGTCGAACTGTGCCGCGAACGACGCCGAGCGGACGAGGACGTCGATTTCGAAGAACCGTCTGAGGCTCCACGCCTCGAGGTTGCACGTGCCCGCCAGCACCTCCTCGCCGTCGCGGACGAACGCTTTCGCGTGGAGCATCGTCGGGTACTCGAGAATGCGAACGCCGGCGGCGAGCAGAGCCGCATGGTGGGAGCGTTGCGCCGCCGCGCACGCCCAGTTGTTGGCGTTCGCGGGCACGAAGAGGCGGACGCGCACGCCGCGGCGGGCGGCGTTCTCGATGCGCCGGATCATGCCCTTGTCCGTGACGTACGGGTTCACGACGTCGAGCGTCTCACGCGCGTCGTCGAGCAGTCGGCCGATCGCAGTCGTGATCGGCCGGTGACCCGGCGCGTTGTGCAAGACGGTGGCCGGTACGGCGTCCGCGTGGATCTCGTGGTCGGGGAAGAGCGCGTCGAGGTCCTGCGCGACCGCGCCTCCCAGCCACGCGAAGCTCGTCAAGAAGACGAGCTGGAGCTGTGAGACGACCGGGCCGGTGACGCGCACGAAGAGATCGTGGAAGCGGCCGTCCTCGAAGTGATCCTCGATGCCGGCGCCACCGACCCAGCCGATTCGACCGTCGACGACGACAACCTTGCGATGGTCGATGTGCCCGAGCTGGTGAAGGTTCCATTCGCGCGGCGCACCCGTCGCCTCGGGTTGCGCCGGCGCGCGCAGCTGCGTCGCTCGGACCACTCGAACCTCGACGCCCCCGCGCACGAGTCGCTCGTAGAACGCCCGGCTCGAGCGATCGGGATCGGAGCCCTGCCGGTCGACGACGAGCCTGACGGGAACGCCCTCGCGGGCCTTCGCGAGCAGCGCTTCCGCGAACCGCTCGCCCACGACTCCTGGTCTGAATCCGAACTGGTTGATGTGCACGGACGAGGTCGCTGCCTCGATGTCCTCGAGCATCGGCGGATAGAAGTTGGTGCCCTCGACGTGTACCTCGGCGGTCGAGGCGACGGTCTCGTCGAACTCGAGTGCAAGGTCAGACCGTCGCACCGGTGCGCCCAGAAGGCGCTCTGCCTCGTCTCGTAGCAGGTTCATGTCGTCACCACGGCCGTATTCTCACGAGCCGACCTGGAAGGATGGCGGAGGAAAGGAGGTCCGATGAACATCCAAGGATCGGACAAGCCGTTCGCGGTCGTCGGCCAGGGAACGATCTTCGACGGCATCGCCTACTGGGTGACGCTGGCCGGCATCTATCTCATGGTTGGCGGCCTTATGTTCTATTCGGGAAAGGGGAAGCTGTTCGACGACGACGGCAACGCTCCGGAAGGGATCAAGCAGCAGTTCGAGGGAACCTTCCTCGACACGTTCCCCGGAACGGACACCGCATGGGCAACCCTCGGCGTGCTCGAGTTCGCGGTGTTCGTGCTCCTGTTGGCGAGCCTGGTACGGCTCGAGTTCCTGCCGCACCGCGACAAGTCGATCCTGCAGGTCGGGCTCGCCCTCGCGATGCTGGTCTTCGCCTGCCTGGCCTTCGGGCAGACGGCGACGAGCCAGTTCTCGGGCACCGCGTCGCTCTACATGTACTTCGCGTCGACGGCTGTCATCTTGATCCTGGTGAGCCTCATGCCGCCGAATCGCCCGGATCGCTGGCTCGGTGGGCGCGACAGCAGCCCGTGATCACCGGGCCTGGCCTCGAGCTCGAGGTCGGCAGGCGCTGGCAGGAGTTCGCCGGCGCCTGCCGACCTTGCCGTCAGTCGATGGTGAGCGGAACCGCGCGGATCTGACCGCGAATCTCGCCGGCGGCGTTCCTCCGCGTATGGACGTTCACGTAAGCGCGGCCTGCCGCGAGCGCGGCCAGATTGGCAGCGGTGAGGTCGGCGGTCCCCCGCTGCCCATTGCGGCACGGGCCGCACAGTGCCACCGCGACCGGCCCGGCCCGTCCGACACGCCCGACGTGGATGTGCGCCGCGTCGGCTCGGCCGGTGAGCCTCGAGAAGCGTAGGCGCCAGGCGAGCGTTCCGCTGGTTCCGAGCTTCGCGACCGTGGCGGTGAAGCTGCCGGTCGCTCGACGGACGTTGCCCTTCGGCCTCGGCACCTCCTGCCGCGACGTGAGCGTTGTGGCGATGCTCGCCGTGGTCGCGAGCTGACCGCGGATCTCCCCCGGGCCGTTCTGCGCGGTGTGGACGTTGACGTACGCATTTCCGGTTTCGATCGCGTCGAGCACCGCATCCGTGAGGTTGCCGGTGCCGGTGAGCGGGCTCTGGCACGGCCCGCACAGGGCCAGCACCACCGGGCCGGGTGAGCCCGACGCACCCGAGTGGATGTGTGCGGCGCCGGCGTTGCCCGTGAGGCCGCTGAACGCAAGCTGCCACGAGATCGACGCGCCCGCGTCCGACTTCGTGATGCTCGCGGCGAACGTTCCGCGCGCGTTGCTCACGTCACCGGACGGCGCCGGTACTTCCTGCGCGGCGTTCATCACCGTGCGTACCTGGATCGCTGTCGCCTGCGGCCGCGCCGAGGCGCCGACAGTGACGGCGAGCGCGACCCCGAGCGCAATGGCTGGGATAAGTGCGGTAGGTCTCAAGAGATCCTCCCTTCGGACTGAAGCAGCGACTGACTCCTCCCGAGGGAGTACGCAACACGGGCGGGCACGGTTTGAGTGGAGGCGACACGCCCGGGGCCGGCGAAGTTCGAAGGCCGAGCGCACAATGTCGTTGGCCATGAGGATTCTCGACCGTGCTCAGAGCCGGATACCGCAGCCCTGGCGGACGATCGTGGATTGGTTCGTCACGATCGCGGTTGCGGTTGCCTTCGTCCTGACGTTTCAGGCACAGATCGCCAAGCCGTACCGCATCCCCTCGCCTTCGATGGAGCCAACGCTCCACTGCGCGAAGCCGGTTGCGTTCTGCCAAGGGCGATTCAGCGACCGGGTGCTCGCCAACCGGCTCGCGTACCGATTCGGTGACCCGAAGCGAGGACAGATCGTCGTCTTCAGAACTCCCGAGGCAGCGCGGCGATGTGGCCGAACCGACGGCGGCTCGACCTTCGTCAAGCGCATCGTCGGGCTCCCCGGCGAGCTCGTTTCGGAGCGCGACGGGGTCATCTACGTCGACGGCGACCGTCTCGTCGAGCCGTACGTCGATCCGTCACTGCGAGGTCACGAATCCGACCGGTGGCCGCGAGTTGCACCGGGTCACTACTTCGTACTGGGCGACAACCGGATCCACTCCTGCGACTCGCGAATGTGGGGAACGGTGCCGCGCGACAACCTGATCGGCCCGGTACTGCTCACGTACTGGCCGCCAAGCCGCGGTTCCTTCCGCTAGTCCAACGGACGGCCTTGCTTCCTAACTGCGACCGTCATGTCTCCGGCTCAACGCGTCGATGTGCTCACCGATCTGGCTCGCAGCTTCCTCTGGTGACATCGCTGCAGCATCGATGGTGACGCTGCCCCTGCCAGGGATCAACGCATAAACATCGTGTTCCCGGAGCACGTTGTCGAGCGATGCGGCGTCGCGGATCTTGTTGTGCACGGCTCGTGATGCGTCGGAGACGCGACGCCGAAGCTCGTCGGGCGGCGCGACCAGCTGCACGAACATGACCGCTCCGCCCGCTGACTCGTACGCGCTTACGACGTCGTCGACGTGAGGCTCGTCACCCGGAGCGAAGACGAACGTGTAGATGAGATCGATCCCTTCCCGGGCCGCCACCGTAACGAGATCGAGCCTGACCTTGTCGAGCGCTTCCCAGAACGTCGGCGCGCCGATTGGAAGCACCTCGGCAACCGCATCGAAGGTGACGTGGTTGTGAAGGACGCGGAAATCCCGTCGCTCGGCGATCGCCCTCGCCACAGTCAGCTTCCCGACGGCAGGTGGGCCGTACAAGAAGACAAGTCGCGGACGGGCATGCGCTTCGATCATGCGCGCACATCATGAGCCTGGCATGAAGGCGGCGGGAATCGAACCCGCGTGACGTTCCCCACGGCAACACGGGAGACGCTGTGCTGTCAATCGCGCACATGCAGCACGCACGGACAATGTGAGGTTGGGGGGCAGGCGCGGCAACCTCTCCGTCGACCCCCGGAAGACTCTTCGCCCCCCTTTTTCCGGAGTGCGGGCCGACCCTCCAGCGCCGCGCCTTGACCCATTCGAACTGTATTTCGACTGCTCCGTTCAGCGACGGGGTGGCACTTACGGCGCACCGCCGAGGCAACTCCGTCCGAGTCGTCGTCGGACGCGACGTGCGCGCCGATCTCGTTTCCTGTCGCCCTAGCGGCCGGGTCCGGGGCGGCCGGGGCCGACTGGGCCGGGGCCGACTGGGCCGGGCCTCGGACGCCTCGCCATTTGATCGTTCTGTGCGTTTCTCATGAATGTACGGTCGCACGCTCCGCCCTACGATTCACCACCCGCGAAATGCATTCACCCGGGTGAGTCTGCGTGCTCCATGCCAGCGCTTGCTGTGGGGCTCAGCCAGTGAGCTAAGCCGCGCGAAATGAATGCAGGCTCAAGCGCCGAGCGAACCTTCCGGCGTACGGCACCACTCGAGCGGCCGTTCGCACCGGACGCTTCGCTGCGCTTTCTCCCACAAGTCCTTGGTTTAGCAAGCGAGAGTTTGCGTGGGCGGCTTCGACTCGAAGAGCTCTGCGCTGCCGAAGCGTCGCCTCCCGCCCCGAGTGAGGAGGGAGGCGACAACTAGTTGGCTCAGACAGAGTCCGAGTTCTCCGATTCCATCTCGACGACCTCGAGCTCAAGCTCGATCGCCTGCACGATGTTGCTGGTTGCCGAAGCGATACGGGCTGTTCCGACGATCGGGGCGATCGCGGCAAGCGTTCCTCGAACCTGCTCGGGATCGATCTCGAGCTCTTCTGCTACCCCGAGGTTCAAGGCATAGGAAACCGGTGGTGCATCGACCGCGACGAGCGCGGCGATGCGCACGAGCATCAACGTCTGCGGGTCGAGGGTCGATGCCTCAATGGAAGCCGCGGTCATACCTGCAAGCAGGTCAAGTACCGGAGTCTCGGTTGTCGCTGGCATGGCGTCTCCTTTCGGGAGGTATAGGGCGGGCGCAGTTGGCGCCGGCCCGTTTGAACCGGTTCCGTTCAAAGCGAGTGTCCACCCGGATAGCCAGCGGGACATCGCCCGGCTTCGATTTCCACCCGGGTGAATTCGCAGTTCAAGCGATGCCTGCTCATCCGTCCCGATGGACCGTCTGGGCGATGTATGCCAGAGCAGTAGACGATGCGGCAGCGCGTCTGAGGGTGCTGCGTCAGGACGAGTGGCAGAACCTAGCGTTGGCCGGAGTTGCGCTCAGCCTCGCAATGGCCGCGACCGGGTTTGTTCCGCAGCTGGCGGGTCCATTGTTTGTCGGTGGACTCGCAGCCGGTGTATCGGGAATCCGGGCGCTCTGGCGGCATTGGGACCTCGTAGACCGCCTGGCCGGAGAACGCGATGCTTACACGATCGCCGAGGTGCTCGCCTACGCATCGCGGCACGCCACCCTAGACAGGCGCCGAGCGTACGCGGCGCTCATCCGCGATCATCTCCAACCGCGAGTTGGCGGCGCTCCGGCTCGAGCGGACGCTGCCGCCGACGAGCTAAGCGCATTGTCAGAAGAGCTCGAGAACGGTGACCTGGCGCTTGACCCGGCGTGCGCCGTCGCGTGTCAGCGACTCGTGAGCGAACTGACGGAGAGCCAGGTCCTCACTCTCGATTGCGCGGTGCCACGCGAGACTCTTCGATCGAGCGCACATCGGATCAGATCCGGATTCAGTACGCGTAAGGATTGTCTTGAGCGAAGCGCCGAGTTGGCTGGGCTCCGGGAGAACGACTAGCGACCCAAGCCCAGCCTGCGAGCGCCGTGTGCCGCTGCCCCGGACAGCGCGGTCCGAGTCATGCGTGGGATTGATTCGACGGGGACGGCAGGGAGGACGACCAAGAGAGTGCTCGCGGTGCGCTCTACGGCGAAAGAGAGCACCCCGACGAATGCCACGGGCACCCGAAGAACCGTGCGGACGCGAGCAGCGATTACGCGCATGCGGCCTGGCGTCGGCCGGCCGGCGTGCGAGGTCATGTGGAGGCGTCTGCCAGCACGCAGCGGAAGCCCGCGTTTCCGGTCGAGCTGTCGGGTGTGCTGGCGTGGCGCGCGGCCACCCGGTAGCGCCGACAGTACGAGTAGTGGCACAGATAGGACCCGCCCTTCTGCACCTTGCTCGTGCCTCGTGCGGGACCCTTGGGGTCAGTTGCCGAATCACGCTGCCGAAACGACTGATGGAACCAGTCGGCCGTCCACTCCCAGACGTTGCCGGTCATGTTGTGGAGGCCGAACCCGTTCGCGGGGAACGCGTCGGCCGGACAGGTTCCGTAGTAGCCGTCGGCGACGGTATTCGCACCCGGGAACTTGCCCTGCCAGACGTTCATCTGGTACTCGCCATTCGGCTCGAGCTCGTCGCCCCACGGGAACACCTGCTGCGTGAGCCCCCCGCGTGCAGCGAACTCCCATTCGGCCTCGGTCGGGAGTCTCTTGCCGGCCCAGGCGCAGTACGCCTGGGCGTCGTTCCATGAGATGTGCACGACCGGGTGGTCGAGCCGTCCGTCGAGACTTGACTGGGGTCCCTCTGGGTGCCGCCAGTCCGCACCTTCGACCTTGCGCCACCATGGTGTCTGCGCAACTGCCTGCGTCGGCTGAAAATCGTGGGTGAGGAGTCCAGCGAACACGAATGACCACTCGAACCCCTCCGCCTCTGTGACGAAACCCGTGGACTCCGCGAACCGCGCGAACTGAGCGTTCGAAACTGCGCACGCGTCGATCCAGAAGCTGCCGATCCGCACTGCGCGAACGGGGCCTTCGCCGTCCTCTGGATACGCCCATGCGTCTTCGGCGCCCATCGCGAACACTCCGCCGTCCAGGAGCACCATTCCCTCCAGCGAGGCGTCTCGGGCCGCGGCCGGAGACGCCTCGGCCACTGCCGTCCCGCCTTGCCGCGACGGCGTGCAGCATCCTTTTCCGCTCATTGCCTCACTGCCGCGCCATTGCGACGCGCAGTCGCTCCTCGGAGCCGATCAGGTGATCCGTGTCCTCGGCGGCGGCGTCGATGTCGAACTGCACCCAGCGCACGCTCCCCGTGAACCGGTTGTCCTTGGATCCGTAGTCGTCGCTTACTGGCGTGGCGGTGTCGCTTCCGACGTCCGTCGTCTCGTCGCCGGAGAAGATCATGGGGACGGTGGCATCGACGCGTCCTTGGCCGACCGGCTCGGCGTCGACATAGAGCGTGACCTCGCCGCCCTTCCCGAGCCCCCCGCCGTCGTACGCGAACTCCATCCGGATCTGGTGCTCGCCCGCCGGAATGGCGTCCTTGCCGTAAACCTTGAACTGCTGGAGACCGAAGAGGTTGTAGCAGTACGCGGGCCTACCGTCCTTCGCATAGAGGGCGAAGCCACCGTAGGCACCACCCTGAGCGACGATCACGCCGTTGGCGCCTCCATCGGGGACGTCGACTTGCGCAGTGATCGAATGCGACTTGTTCTTCGTCACGACGATCGAGTTCTCGGACAACCGGCCCATGCGACCGAAGAGGAGCTGTGACGTGCCGCGGACGAGCTCTGGCCGGCCGGCGAGGTCGGCGTTGAACCGCTCGGCACGCCGGTCGTCGAGCGGCAGGACGTTGTACTTCGTCGCTTCGATCAGGAACAGACGCTGGAGCTCGGCCAACCTCTCGGGTTGGTCTTCCGCGAGGTCGTAGGCTTGCGTCCAATCGTCGGGGCCGTAGAGCTCCCACACATCGTCGTCGAAGGACGGCATCTCCATCAAGACCCAGGGTGTGCTGTGACGGGTGACCGCAGTCCAACCCTCGTGATAGATCCCGCGGTTACAGAACATCTCGAAGTACTGCGTCGTCCGACGCTCGCCGGCTCCCGCATCGTCGAAGGAGTACGTCATCGAGACACCGTGCAGCGGCTCCTGCTGGACGCCATTCACACTCAGCGGCTCCGGAAGCCCCGCGGCTTCGAGGACGGTTGCAGCGACGTCGATCGCGTGGTGGAACTGCGAGCGGACCTCGCCTTTCGCCTTGATGCCGGCGGGCCAGTGCACGATCGTCCCGTTGCGGGTGCCACCCCAGTGCGACGCGACCTGTTTCGTCCACTGGTACGGCGTGTCCATCGCGTGCGCCCAGCCGACGGCGTAGTGGTTGAAGGCGGCCGGCGTTCCGAACGCATCGATGCGCGACGCCATGAATTCGGTCGTTTCCAACGCAGATGCGCCGTTCATGGTGAGCATCTCGTTGAAGGTCCCGTTGACCGTCCCTTCCGCGGACGCGCCGTTGTCCCCGATGATGTAGTAGATCAGCGTGTCGTCGAGGACCTCCAGGTCGGCGAGCGCGTCGATCAGCCTGCCG
>DASUCI010000077.1:0-13130 GCA_035762825.1 Gaiellaceae bacterium
CGAGATGCCCTCCTCGTGGGCGAGCTCCGCGAGCGAGAGCCCAGGGCTACGCCTCACGAGCCAGAGGAGTGTCGCCTGACGCGCCGTGATGCCGACCTGCTCCGTCTCCTTGCGCAACTCGCGTGCGAGCCGGAGAAGGACGGGGCGTAGGTCCGCTGCGACGGTCTCCGGTGTAATCGTAACGTCGCTAATCATTAACGTCACGAACGATAGCAGCGACGTGGCGTGCGCCGCTGGGCCAGTAGTGTCCGCCCATGCGCGACGCGCAGGCGATGGCATACGTGCGGACCCTCGTGTACGCGGCGCTGCTGGGAGTACCCGTCGCGTTCGCGGCGGTGTTGTTCCAGACCGCGATCCACGACGTGATCCATCTCGTGTGGGAGGTGATCCCCGAGGAGCTCGGCTGGAGCGAGCCTTCCTGGTGGTACGTCATTCTCGTGCCAGGGCTCGCAGGGCTGCTGGTCGCAGCTGCTGTCCGGCTGCCGGGGCATGGCGGACACTCGCCTCTGGAAGGTCTCGGAGCTGACGCGATTCCCCCCATCGCGCTCGCGAGCATTCTTCCGGCGGCGCTCGCGACCCTGGGGCTCGGACTCGTTCTCGGCCCGGAGGCGCCGCTGATCGCCCTCGGGCTCGGTCTCGGCGCGCTCGCGGTACGGCTCATTCGGCTGGAGGGAACCGGAGCCCAGCTCCTCGCCTTCGCGGGCGCATTCGCGGCGGTAGCCGCCCTCTTCGGAGGGCCGTTGATCGCAGCATTTCTGCTGTTCGAGGTGACGGCCGCGAGCGGGACGATCCCCGCGCAGCAGATCGGGCGAGCGCTTCTTCCGGGGTTCGTTGCCGCGGGTACCGGGGCGATGGTCTTCACGGGGGTCGCGGGCTGGAGCGGGCTGCACCAGACGAATCTCTCGCTGCCCTCACTGCCTGCATACGAGAGCGTGCGTGTCACCGATCTGGCGTGGTGCCTGCTCGTGGCGGTCGTCGTCGCCGTGCTCGTCGTGGCTTTCCGCCACCTTGCTCATCGCATCGCCGCGCAGGCGCGCGTGGGCCGGGTCGCACTGCTCGTCGTTGCGGGGCTCGTCGTCGGCGGGCTGGCGGTCGTCTTTCGTGCGACCGCCGATCGGCCCGTCGACCTCGTCCTCTTCTCGGGCCAGGCGGAGCTACCCGCGATCGTTGCCGAGGGGTCAGCGGGAGTGCTGATCCTCCTCGTCGTGGCAAAGGGTCTCGCCTACGCGTTGTCGCTGGGTGCAGGGTTCCGAGGCGGACCGGTGTTCCCGGCGATTGCGCTCGGCGTCGCGGCCGCGATGGCTGCCGCCAACGTGCTCCCCGGCCTGGAGACGACGCCGGCGGTCGCAGCCGGAATCGCTGCAGGGACGACCGCCGTGCTGAGGGTTCCCTTCACCGCCGTTCTGCTCGTGTCGCTGCTCATGGGATCGTCGGCATTCGACGTCGCACCGATCGCGGTCCTCGCTGCCGCGATCGCCTGGATCGTCGCCACCGTGCTCCCGAATCCCGAGGATCGTGTGCAGCCGAAGGTCGGCGAGCCCATGCCCGCCGCTCCCCGGTAGGGGCGAGATATATCTCGCCCCTACTTCGGCTCGGCTTCGAGCTTGTAGCCGACGCCGTAGCGCGTGTGGATGAAGGTGTGGCGCGGCGCGCGCCGGTCCACCTTCTCGCGGAGCTTGCGGACGAAGACGTCGACCGTCCGGTCGCGATGCGTTGCGCGGCGCCCCCAGACGCGCTGGAGCAGCTCGTCACGAGTGAGCACGCGGCCCTCCTCGCGGGCGAGCGTGTAGAGGAGGCGGAACTCCGTCGGCGTCAGCTCGGCGCTCGTCCCGTCCACGTACGCCTGGACGTTGTCGGGGTCGAGGCGAAGCTCCTCGATCAGGATCGCGTCGCCGCGCTTTGGCTCGGCCTCGCTGACGCCGCGCCGCGCTGCCGCACGAACACGCGCCGCGAGCTCCTTCATCGAGAACGGCTTCACGAGGTAGTCGTCGGCGCCGATCTCGAGCGCGTGCACCCGGTCGTGCTCGGTGCCACGCGCGGAGACGACGACGATCGGGGTGCCGATCCCCTCGTCGCGCGCCTGCTCGATCACGCGCCAGCCGTCGATGCCGGGAAGCATGAGGTCGAGGACGCAGACATCCGGCCGCTCGTAGCGCAGGCGCGCGAGGCCGGTCTCGCCGTTGGCGACGCCGACGGCGTCGAACCCCGCCGTCTCGAGGTGTCGCGCCATCCCACGGGCGATGACGTCGTCGTCTTCGATGATCAGGACTTTCGCCATCCGGCGACACGATAGTGGCCGTCTTCGCGGTCGCCCTGGGCCGCAGGCTGGTGAACGTCCGGTAACCGGGTGGTGTCCGAAACGGACGGTCCAGGTGTCAGACACCGTGTCTGACACCTGGCCTGTCCCGAACGGACTAGCTGTCCGCCTCGGTGGCCGCGTCCGCATGTCGTCACCGCCCCCGCGGGCACGGACGAGGTCGTTTCCGGCCCATCGCTACGGACGCCGTGAGCGCGGGAAAGCGGTCCGCGAACCTTCTGTTAGAACGCTGTGACGTGACCGACGCCGATGCGATCCGCGGAAGAGTGCTCGTCGAGGAGAGCCGCGAGGCGATCGTCGTGCTCGACGACGCCGATCGCGTGCTCCACGCGAGCCGCCGTGCGCGGCAGGCGGTCGATGGGCTGCGCGAGGGGGATCGGCTCCCGAGCGACCTGCTGAGCGGCGAGCGTGGCGTGATCCCGCTCGTCGTGCCGTACGAGGTGAACGGCCGGCGCGAACGCCTCGTCTACCTCTCGCGCGAGGGCGACCTCGCGGCATACGAGGAACTGCGGGCCGGCTTCACGGCTGCCGTCTCGCACGAGCTGCGAACGCCGCTCGCCCGGCTGCTCACGCTCCTCGAGACGACGGCCCTTCCGGGCGAGGACGTGCCGGCGCTCGTCGACCAGGCGCGCGGAGAGATCGACCAGATCACCGAGCTCATCGACGAGGTGTTGTTCCTGAGCGAGCTCGAGTCGGGCGCTCGCGTGGTCGCCCTCGGCGCCACGCCGGTGCAGCCGGTGCTGGACGAAGCGCTGGAGGAGCTGGGTGAGCGGGCGGCGCGCGCGGGGGTGGAGCTGCGGCTCGAGTGCGACGAGGACGTCGAGCTCGCGGTCCGTCCGCGGATGCTGCGGGTCATCGCCCGGAACCTCGCCGAGAACGCGATCCGCTACGCCGGGCCCGGTGCGACGTTCACGCTGTCCGTCGAGCGGGCCGCCGACACGGTGGTCCTGAGTGGGCGAGACAACGGCATCGGCATCGAGAGCGCCGAGGTGCCGCGCCTGTTCGAGCGCTTCTATCGCGCCGACCGCGCGCGCGTGTCGCGCGGAACGGGGCTCGGGCTCGCGATCGTGAAGCACATCGTCACGCAGGCGGGCGGCACGGTCGACGCCCGTGGCGCCCGCGGACGCGGGCTCGAAGTGCGCTGCGAGCTCCCGGCTCCGTAGCGCTTCACCGGATCCTCACCACATCTTCACCACCGGGCCTCCCGCCGCGCGCGGGCCGCCAAGGACACTGGCGGCATGACGACTCGCGCGCTTCTCACCCTGCTCTCGTGTTGTGCAGCACTCGCTCTCGTCGCGGCCGGATGCGGTGGTGACGACGGCTCGGGCGGAGACGGCGGCTCCCTGATCACCGCCGACGGCTCGAGCACGGTCGGCCCGTTCACGACGAAGGCCGCCGAGGACTGGAAGGCCGACGGCGGTGGAGACGTCACCGTCGGGATCTCGGGAACCGGCGGCGGCTTCGAGCGCTTCTGCGCCGGCGAGACAGACATCTCGAACGCGTCGAGGCAGATCGACGAGGAGGAAGCTGCGCTGTGCGAGGAGGGCGGCATCGAGTACGTCGAGCTCCAGGTGGCAACCGATGCGCTGACGAACGTCGTCTCGACGTCGAACGACTGGGCGACGTGCCTCACCGTCGAGCAGCTCGCCAAGATCTGGGGGCCTGGCTCGAAGGTCGCGAACTGGAACCAGGTCGACCCCTCCTTCCCCGACGTCGAACTGAAGCTCTACGGCCCGGGAACGGATTCCGGCACGTTCGACTACTTCACGGACGTGATAAACGGTGAAGAGGGCGCGAGCCGCACCGACTTCTCCGCCAGCGAGGACGACAACGTGATCGTCCAGGGCGTGGCCGGAAGCGAGGGCGGCCTCGGCTACCTCGGGTTCTCGTACTTCGAGGAGAACCAGAACACGCTGAAGGCGCTCGAGGTCGACGGCGGCCCGGGCTGCGTCGCGCCGAGCGTCGCCGCCGCGCAGGACGGCACGTATGCGCCGCTTGCGCGTCCGCTCTTCATGTACGTGAAGCTCAGCTCGCTCACGGACAACGAGTCCGTCCCCGAGTTTCTGAGCTACACGCTCGAGAACGCCGAGTCCATCGCGACCGAGGCACAGTTCGTGCCGCTGAACGCGGAGCAGATCGCCGAGCAGCAGCAGAAGCTCGAGGACGCGACCTCGTAGATGACGACTGCGGACGCCACCGTCGCGCGGCCGGCGGCGACGACCCTTCCCCGCAAGAAAATCCGCTGGGGCGAGCAGGCCGTCCACGGCGTCCTCTTCGTTGCAGCCGCGATCTCGGTGCTCACGACGGTGGGCATCGTCATCTCGCTGGTCGTCCCGTCGATCGACTTCTTCCGTGAGGTCAGCCCGACCGAGTTCTTCCTCGGCACGACGTGGTCGCCGTTGTTCCTCGACGGCGAGTTCGGTGTCCTGCCGCTCGCAGTCGGCACGTTCGTCATCTCGTTCTGGTCGGCTCTGGTCGCGTTCCCGCTGGGGCTCGGCGTCGCGATCTATCTCAGCGAGTACGCGCCTCCACGCGTCACGTCGTTTCTCAAGCCGATTCTCGAGATCCTCGCGGCGATTCCGACCGTCGTCCTGGGGTACTTCGCGCTGACCTTCGTCACGCCGTTCCTCCGCGATCAGGTGGGTGTCCACGTGGAGATCTTCAACGCGCTGGCGGCGAGCCTCGTGCTCGGTGTCATGCTCATCCCGACGGTTGCGACGCTGTCGGAAGACGCCATGGCGGCCGTCCCACGCGATCTGCGCGACGGCGGCTACGCGCTCGGCGCCGACAAGCTGCAGGTGTCGACCAAGATCGTCGTTCCGGCTGCGATCTCGGGGATCATCGCCGCCTGGGTGCTCGCGTTCTCGCGCGCCGTGGGCGAGACGATGATCGTGCTCATCGCAGCAGGACAGCTTGCGCAGATCACGGTCGATCCCCGCGAGTCGATTCAGACGATCACCGCGTTCATCGGGGCGACCGGCAACGGCGATGTGCCGACCGGCTCCATCGAATACAAGACGATCTTCGCCGTCGGCCTCACGCTCTTCGTGATGACGCTGGTCATCAACATGGTCTCGATCCGCCTGGTTCGGAAGTACCGCGAGGTGTACGAGTGACCGTCATCGAGCCGCACGTGGAGCGCGATTACGTGCCCGCGCCCGAAGAGCCGATCAAGCGCCGCGGCCAGGCGTGGAAGAACCGGCTCTTCAAGCTCGCGATGCTGTTCTCGATGTTCGTCGCGTTCGGGACGCTCGCGGTCCTGCTCGTCGACACGGTCGTCACAGGGTGGCCGGCGCTCTCCACCCAACTGCTGACCGGCCTGCCGTCGACCGTTCCGGACGAGGCCGGCGCGCGGCCGGCGATCCTCGCGACCCTCTACCTCGGTGCCCTCGTGCTCCTGTTCTCGGTGCCGATCGGCGTCCTCACCGCGATCTACCTCGAGGAGTACGCAAATCGCGAGCGCTGGTGGAACCGCGCGATCGAGGTCAACATCCAGAACCTGGCGGCGGTTCCCGCGATCGTGTACGGGATCCTCGGGCTCGCGTTCATCGTGCGTGGAATCGGCGTCGGCAGGGTGGTGCTGGCAGGTGGCCTCATCCTCACGCTCGTCGTGCTGCCGACGGTCGTCGTCGCGTCGCGCGAGGCCATTCGCTCGGTTCCCGACTCGATCCGTCAGGGCGCCTTCGCGCTCGGGGCGACGAAGTGGCAGGTCGTCTGGCGGCAGGTGCTCCCTGCGTCCATCCCCGGAATCGCGACCGGGTCCATCCTCGCGCTCTCCCGCGCCGTGGGGGAGACAGCGCCTCTGATCATGGTCGGGGCGATCACCTACGTCGCGTTCAACCCGACGCTCATGGGGCCGTATACCGCGCTCCCGGTGCAGATCTACAACTGGACGAAGCAGCCGGACGCCGACTTCCAGACCCTCGCAGCTGCCGGCGCCATCGTGCTACTCGTCATCGTGCTCAGCATGAACGCGGTGGCGATCTTCCTACGCAATCGCTATCGCAAGCAGTGGTGAGGTAAATGACCCAGATGGAAAGTCCGCGCATAGACAGCACTCGGATCGCCGAGGTCTCCCACGGCCTCGAGCGCACTGAGGTCGAACGCCGCGAGAAGGTGTTCTCGGTTTCGGGCTTGAGCGTCGCGTACCACGGCAACGTCGCACTCGACGGCGTCGACCTGAACGTGCACAGAAACACGGTGACCGCGTTCATCGGCCCGTCCGGGTGCGGAAAGAGCACGTTCATCCGCTGCTTCAACCGCATGAACGACCTCGTGCCGGGCGCGAAGGTCTCGGGGACGGTGCTGTACCACGGCGAGGATCTCTACGCGCGCGACGTGGACGCGGTCGAGATCCGCCGACGCATCGGCATGGTCTTCCAGAAGCCGAACCCGTTCCCGAAGTCGATCTACGACAACATCGCGTTCGGACCCCGGGTTCTCGGAATGAAGGGCTCGCTGGACGAGCGCGTGGAGAACGCGCTCCGGCAGGCGGCCCTCTGGGACGAGGTCAAGGACCGGCTCAAGGACGGTGCGCTCGGCCTGTCGGGCGGACAGCAGCAGCGCCTGTGCATCGCCCGCGCGCTCGCCGTCAACCCCGACGTGATCCTCATGGACGAGCCTGCGTCGGCGCTCGACCCGATCTCGACGACGCGCATCGAGGATCTGATGCACGAGCTCAAGCGCGAGTACACGATCGTCATCGTGACGCACAACATGCAGCAGGCGGCGCGCGTCGCCGACATGACCGCGTTCTTCAGCGTGCTCGTCGACGAGGACGGCGGCCGCCGGCACGGGATCCTCGTGGAGTACGACTCGACCACGAAGATCTTCACGACCCCGTCCGACAAGCGCACCGAGGACTACGTGACCGGGAGATTCGGATGAGAGTCGAGTTCCAGGGCGAGCTGGACGCGCTCGAGGCAGGATTCCAAGAGGCCGGCGAAATCGTGTTGCGCTCGATTCGCGGAGTCGTCGACGCGCTGCGGACGCAGGACGTCGAGCTGTGCGACGAGGTGATCGCGTTCGACGACGAGATCGACGATCGCTACCACGCGCTGGAGAAGCAGATCGAGCTCGTGCTCGCACGGCAGACGCCTGTCGCCGGGGATCTCCGGCTCGTCCTCGCGCTCCTGCACTCCGGTCTCCACGTCGAGCGCATGGGCGACCAGTGCGTCACGATCGCGAAGCTGACGAAGCTCTCGAGCCACCTCGACACGAAGCAGACGGTCATGGAGAGCCTCGTCGACATGGGCGAGCGCTGCGAGGAGATGGTGAAGGTCGCGCTCGATGCGTTCGCGGCGCGAGACGTCGAGGCAGCTCGCGGGCTGCACGGGCTCGACGACCTCGTCGACCGCGCGAACCGGCAGGTCTTCGGCGAGGTGCTGCGCTACGTCAACGATCCCGAGGCGCTCGAGTGGGGCATGCGGCAGATCACGGTCGCGCGTTGCTTCGAGCGAATCGGCGACAACGCGGTCGACATCGGCGAGCAGACGGCCTTTCTCGTCACGGGCGAGTTCGCCGAGTTCACCGACGCGTCTCATTAGGACACGCCAGGGGTCAGGTCCCGGTTTCGCGAGCCGCTCCGCTACGCGATACGGGTCGAGGAGACGTCTGCGCGAGCCGTGTCCGGGCGTGGGGTGTCCAGGGGTCAGGTCCCGGACCTGACCCTGCCAGCGTTCACCACTCCGCCACCCGACGTTCACTCCCCGTCGCCCCACGCGCGACCCGGCCGTCGCGAGCATCGCGCGGGCAGGGGCAACTTCGAGACGAGGAGATGGGAACACGATGAGATTCCGAATCGGGCGCCGCGGCGTGGCCGTGGCCGCGGGTGCGGTAGTGGCGACGGTCGTCGCGTCGACGGCGATCGCCGGCTCGACCCAGGGCCCGACCTACAACCTGAAGCAGCTGAGCGGGTCGATCTCGGCGGACGGCTCGTCCACCGTCGGGCCGTACACGACAGCAGCCGCCGAGCTGTTCCGGCGCGCCGGGGCGTCGAACGTGCGCGTGACGGTCGGCATCTCCGGCACCGGGGGAGGCTTCCAGCGCTTCTGCCGGGGGGAGATCGATCTGTCCGATGCGTCGAGGCCGATGCGAAACAGCGAGGCGGCAGTGTGCAAGACGAACAACGTCGGCTCGTGGCGCGCGTTCACGGTCGCAAACGATGCGCTCAGCGTGGTGACGAACCAGCAGAACACGTGGGCCCGCTGCCTCACGGTGGCCGAGCTGAAGAAGATCTGGGAGCCGGGCTCCAAGGTCGACAACTGGAAGGACGTCCGCGCCGGTTTCCCCGACGTGCCGCTGAAGCTCTTCGGCCCCGGAACCGACTCGGGGACGTTCGAGTACTTCACCGAGGCGATCAACGGCCGCGCGCGGGCGAGCCGCACCGACTACCAGGCGTCCGAGGACGACAACGTGCTCGTGCAGGGCGTGTCCGGGGAGCGCGGCGGCCTGGCGTACTTCGGGTACTCCTACTACGTCGAGAACCAGGGCCGGCTGAACGCGGTGCAGGTCACGAATCCGAAGACGAACGACTGCGTCGCGCCATCGAAGGCCACGGTCCACAGCGCCTCCTACAAGCCGCTCTCGAGGCCGCTCTTCATCTACGCGAAGGGGTCCTCGTTCAAGCGGCGGGAAGTTCAGGCCTTCATCGACTACATCTTCGACAACGAGGTCGCGATCGCGAACCGCTCCGACTTCATCTCGCTCACGCCGAAGCAGCTGAAGCGGGCGAAGACGAACTTCGTCCTCGCGGTGAAGGCGGCGAACCGCACCTAGAGCATTCCCTCCGAACGATGCCTGTCCCACGGAGCGGCCTTCGGGCCGCTTCGTGGTTCTGCTCTGTGGTCTCGTCACATCGACAGCCATCGATACAATGAGCGGCGTGAGGGATCTCCCACTCGTCGAGTGCTGCACGCCGATCGCCGGCCCGGCCCTTTCGCCTGACGCGGCTGCGGAGCTCGAGCAGCTGTTCAAGGCGCTCGCGGACCGGCATCGACTCCAGATCCTGAACTGCCTGCTCCAGGCCGATGGTGAGTCGGTCTGCGTCTGCGACCTGGAGCCGCTGCTCGGCGTCAAGCAGCCGACGGTCAGTCACCACTTGAAGCAGCTCGTGGAGGCGGGCCTGCTCGAACGCGAGAGGCGCGGAACGTACGCGTTCTATCGCCTGCGGCCGGGCGTGCTCGAGCGCGTAGGCGGCCTACTCGCGGACCGCGCCGTCGCGACGGTGTGACGAAGTGAGCAGCGAGCGCGCGCGCCTCCTCGGCGCCGAGGCGCTCGGGACCTTCGCGCTCGTGCTCTTCGGGTGCGGGGCGATCATGGTGGATGCGGAGGGTGGAGAGCTCGGCCTCGTGGGGATCTCCGTCGCCTTCGGCCTCGTAGTCATGACGATGGTCTTCGCGTTCGCCGACATGTCCGGAGCCCACATCAACCCGGCCGTCACGCTTGCACTCGCCGCTCGCAGGAGGTTTCCATGGGCGGCCGTTCCCGGCTACTGGGGCGCACAGGTCGCCGGCGCAATCGCCGCGGCGATTGTCCTCCGTGCCTCGCTGGGCGACGTTGCGAACCTCGGTGCGACGACACCGTCGGGTAGCGACGTACAGTCCTTCGTGTGGGAGCTCGCGATGACGGCGACGCTACTCGTCGTGATCGTCGCCGTGGCGACGCGGCCGCACATCACGGTCGGGCCGGCGGCGCTCGCGATCGGCGGGACGATCGCGCTGGCGTCGCTCGTCGGCGGCCCCATCTCCGGCGCGTCGCTCAACCCGGCCCGCTCGCTCGGTCCTGCGCTTGTCTCGGGCGAGCTCGACTCGCTCTGGCTCTACCTCACGGCTCCGGTGCTCGGAGGGCTGCTCGGCGCGCTCGTGTACGACGGCCTGCGTTCGCGCTCGACGACTTGACCATCCCGCGCCAATTGCACAGAATCCCTGCACTGGCCAGGGAGAGGCCAGCGAAGAGAGGGGTTCGATGCTGCTTCTGAGACATGCCAGTGCAGGCGTGCGCTTGTCGTCACCGGAGATCGATCGCTTCCGGCGGTTGGACGACGCGGGTCGCGTGGTCGCTCGGCAGCTCGTCTGGTCTCTCGCCGGTCACGAGATCACGTGCATCGTCTCGAGCCCGCTCGCGCGGTGTGTGGAGTCGGTCGTCCCGATCGCGGAGAGTCGCCACCTCTCGGTCGAGAGCCACTGGGAGCTGGAGCCGGACGTGCCGCTCGACGACGTCATGACGCTTCTCGCCGATCTGCCGGACACCAGTCTCGTCTGCACGCACCGCGAGGTCTTCCAGAAGCTGCTGGGCTGGGACGTGACCTGCGAGAAGGGCGCCGCGTGGGTGCTCGAGGGGAACGGCCGCGAGCTCGCGCCGAGGCTCTACATCGCGCCGCCGGCCGCGGTCGGAGCGGGCGACCGCCGCACCGTCTCCACCGCCTGACAGCGCTACGCGCGGAGCAGGTCCCGGACGAGTTCGGTGACGCGCGCGTCGATCTCGTCTCGTATCCGGCGAACGGTCTCGAGATCCCGCCCCGCCGGGTCGTCGAGGACCCAGTCCTCGTAGCGCTTGCCCGGGTAGATCGGGCACGCGTCGCCGCAGCCCATCGTGATCACGACGTCGGCCGCGCGCACGACCTCGTCGGTCAGCGGCTTCGGGAACTCCTCGCTCATGTCGAGCCCTACCTCCACCATGGCCTCGACCACTGCGGGGTTCATCTCTTCCGCCGGGTCGCTTCCGGCCGAGCGGACGCTGATTCGACCATCCGACCGGAGCTTCGTCAGGCCGGCTGCCATCTGGCTGCGTCCGGCATTGTGGACGCAGACGAAGAGCACCTCGGGGGAGCTCGCGCTATGGGACACGCCGCTCGCGGGCACCGCGGCGCGCCCGCTTCAACGACCGGCGCATCATCGTCTCGTGATGGGAGTGGCGCTTCTCCGCCTTCGCCGGCACTGCACGGTCCCACTCGCCCGTGGGGGACAGGATCCAGGCGCTGACGTCGTCCGCGAGCGCGCTGTCCAGGACGGCGTGGATCTCCGAGCGGGCACGCGAGTTCTCGACCGGAACCAGCACCTCGACGCGGTGGTCGAGATTGCGCTGCATCAGGTCCGGACTGCCGATGTACGTGGCCACTCGCTCGTCGGCCTCGAACGAGTAGATGCGGCTGTGCTCGAGGAAGCGTCCGACGATCGAGCGGACGTGGATGTTCTCCGACACGCCCTCGACGCCCGGTCGTAGGGCGCAGGTCGAGCGCGCGACGATGTCCACGCGCGCGCCGGCGCGCGATGCTTCGTACAGCTCCTCCACGATGCTCGGGTCGACGAGATGGTTGAGCTTCAGCCGGATGCGCGCGTGCTTGCCATTCGCGGCTGCCGCCGCGACTGCGCGGATCTCGTCGACGAGCCCGCTGCGCAAGGTGAAGGGCGCGACGAGCAGCTTGCGGAACTTCTGCGGTCGACCGAACCCGGTGATGTAGTTGAAGAGATCTGCGACGTCCGCCGTGATGTCCTCGTCGGCGGTGAAGATCCCGAGGTCCTCGTAGAGGCGCGCCGTCGCCGCGTGATAGTTGCCCGTGCCGATGTGGGCGTAGCGCCGCAGCACGTCGCCCTCCCGGCGCACGATCAGCGTCATCTTCGCGTGGATCTTGAGGTCGGGGAATCCGTACGCGACGTGGACGCCCGCCTGTTCGAGCGCTCTCGACCACTCGATGTTGCGGAGCTCGTCGAACCGGGCCTTCAGCTCCACGAGGCAGACCGACTGCTTGCCCTGCTCGGCGCACTGGATGAGTGCCGCCACGAGCTCGCTGTCGTCGCTCGTGCGGTACACGGCCGTCTTCATCGCGTTGACGTTCGGGTCCCGGACCGCCGCCTGGGCGAACGCCTCGAAGCTCGCGCGGAACGAGCCGTACGGCTGATGTACGAGCACGTCGCCGCGGCGGATCTCGTCGAACATCTTCGGCAGGTCGGTCTGCACGCTCGCGAGACGAGCCGGAATTGCCGGAATCCACGGCTCGAACTTCAGGTCCGGCCTGTCGATCGCCACGACCTCCTTGAGCTCGGAGAGGTCGAGGAGACCATCCACGCGATAGATCTGCGTCTCGTCGGCCTCGAGGCCGCTCTGCAGGCGCGCGACCATCTCGGAGGACGCCGACGAGCTCACTTCGACACGCACGACGTCGCCGAAACGCCGCCGCCGGAGCTGGCTCTCGACCGCCTCGAGCAGATCGTCGGCGTCGTCGGAGACCTCGAAGTCGGCGTCGCGCGTCACGCGGAAGACGGCCCGCTCGAGGATCTCGACGCCGGGGAAGAGGGTCGGCAGGAAGTAGGCGATGATCTGCTCGAGCGGGACGTACAGGCCGCGACCGCCGAGCTCGAAGAAGCGGGGCAGGCCCTCCGGGATCTTGACGCGGGCGAAGCGGGCTTCACCGATGTCGGGATCCTCGGCGAAGATCGCAAGCGACAGGGAGAGCCCCGAGATGTAGGGGAACGGCTGTCCGGGCCCGACCGCGAGGGGAGTCAGGATCGGGAAGATCTCCCGATGGAAGCGGCGCTCGAGCTTGTCCAGAGCCTTCGGCTCGAGGTCCTCGATCCCGCCGACGGCGATTCCCTCGGCCTCGAGCGCCGGGCGGAGCTCCTTCTTCCAGAGTCGTGACTGGAGCGCGGTGAGCTCGAGCACGCGCTCGCGGATTCGCGCGAGCGCCTGCTGTGGCGTGAGCCCGTCCGCCGACCGGACAGTGAGGCCGGCTTCCGCTTGCCCCAGGAGGCCGGCAACCCTCACCTGGAAGAACTCGTCGAGGTTCGACGAGAAGATCCAGCAGTAGTTCACGCGC
>DASUCI010000078.1:0-19869 GCA_035762825.1 Gaiellaceae bacterium
CGCTCGTCGGTCCACGGACGCAGCCAGATCGTGATGCGGTCCTGGACGTGGTCGATCGCGTTGTAGAGGACGGCCGCGCCGGCGACGAACAGGCTGAGACCGACGGCGACGAAGACGGCGCGCCCGGTCGCGACGTAGAGCATCGCGAGGAAGATCCCGAAGTTCAGGAGCGCGCTTCCCAGGTCGTTCGTGACGACGATGACCAGCATCGCCGCGCCCCAGATCGCGAGCAGCGGCCCGATGTCCTTCAGCTGCCCGCGCGCGAGCGACTCGCGCTTCTCGCGCAGGTAGCCCGCGAGGAAGAGGATCAGGCAGATCTTCGCGAGCTCGCCGGGCTGGAACTGGATCACGCCGACGTCGACCCAGAGGCGCGCGCCGTTCACCGTCTCGCCGAGGCCGGGCAGCGAGGGGAGCAGCAGGAGCGCGACCGCTCCGACGCCGAAGAGGTAGCGGTACGACTCGAGGATGCGGTAGTCGAGGCGGAACCAGATCAGCGTCCCGGCGAGGGCGGCCACGCCCACGGCGATCCATACCGCCTGGCGTCCCCCGTCGTCGGGGTCGAGCCGGTAGATGGTCGTCACGCCGAATGCCGTCAGGACGGCGGTGAGCGGGAGGAGCGCGCCGTCCGCGTACGGCGCGGTGCGCCGAATCACGACGTGCGCGACGACGTACAGCGCGAGGAAGAGCGCTCCCCAGGTGACCACGTCGGGTGAGATCTCCGCGTCCCGCGCGAGCGTGACCGTCGCGAGCGCGACGCTCGCGATCAGGCCGGCGAGAACGAGCCCGAAGAGCTCGCGCCGGCGGGCGCTCACCGACTGATGCCCCAGTACAGGGCGAGGACGCCGACGACGACCACGAGCGCGACGAGCGCGAGCGCCGCCAGGCGGCCGCCCGATCCTGCGCCGTGCCGGCTCACGTCGGCTTCCGGGTCGGCGAGGGTCGCTTCGGCTGCGTCCTCCTCCGCTATCGGCGGGTCGTCGTACGTGACGGGCTCCGGGTCGCCTTCGACGAGCTCGAAGAGGACGACGGTGATGTTGTCCTCGCCCCCACGCGCGTTGGCGGCCGCGACGAGCCGTTCGGCCGCCGCCTCGGGATCGCGATCGGCCTCGAGCAGCGCGGACGCGATCTCGTCCTCGGAGAGCATGTCGGTGAGGCCGTCGGAGCAGAGGAGGACGAGGTCGCCGAGCTCCGCCGGAACCCTGAAGACATCCACCTCGATCGCGCTCTCGGTGCCCACTGCGCGCGTGATCGCGGAGCGCTGTGGGTGCCGCTCGGCCTCCTCGGGCGTCAGCACGCCGCTCTCGACGAGCTCCGCGACGAGCGAGTGGTCGGTCGTGATCTGCTCGAGCACGTCGCCGCGCAGGCGATAGGCACGGGAGTCACCGACGTGTCCGAACACGATCTCGGCGTCGGGCGCGTCGACGAGCGCCACGGTCACGGTCGTTCCCATCCCGGCCGTGCTCGGGTCGGCGACCGAGCGCTCCCAGACGCGCCGGTTCGCCTCCTCGATGCTCGCCTCGAGGCTGGCTTCGTCGATCACCTCGCGCCGGCCGTCACGAAGCGCCGCGGCTGCGATACCGGCGGCGACCTCGCCCGCCCGCGCGCCACCCATCCCGTCCGCGATCGCGAAGAGCGGCGGCTCGAAGACGTACGCGTCCTCGTTTCGCGTGCGCCGGCGGCCCGTGTCGGTCAGCCAGGCTGCACGGCCGATCCTCACGCCTGCACCTGCAGCTCGGTTGCGCCGATCTTGATGACGTCGCCGACCTTCGCGAGTTGCGCGCGCTTCAGCTTCGTGCCGTTCACGAAGGTCCCGTTCGTCGAGCCCAGGTCGTCGACCATCGCGCCGTCCGGCCGCGGCTCGATCCGAGCATGGCGCGAGGAGACGAACTCGTCGTGCTCGAGGCGGATCCCACTCGCCGCGTCGCGACCCACGACCGTGGGTGCGGCGACTTCGATCATCCTTCCCTGGCCCAGCTCGGGGCTTGCGAGCACGAGCAGTCGCGCCGGTGCAAGGCCATGCTCCGCACGCAGCGCATTCGCCTCCGCTGCGCCCAGGACGATGCTCTCCTGCGGTGCCTGGGTCATGCCCTTCGTGGCCGAGCGCACGACATAGACGATGAACAGGTAGAGCAGCACGAGGAAGGCGATCTTCCCGATCAGGAGCGTTTCGTCGGTCTCGAGTGCAAGTGGCGTCACGACGGGAGCGAGCGGCCGAACACGACCTCCGTCGCGCCGAGCGTGATCCGATCGCCGTCGCGCAGCCGCGCGCGGTCGACGCGCTTGCCGTTGACCTCGAGGCCGTTCGTCGAGCCGAGGTCGACGATCCAGTAACCCGCGCCTTCCTGCCTGACCTCGGCGTGACGGCGCGAGACGTTCACGTCGGCCACGCGGACGTCGGCCTCCCGCGAGCGGCTGAGGACGACGCACGTCGAAGCGACCTCGTGCTTTCGCCCGCCGACCGTCAGCGTGACGACCTCGCGCACCGGCTCGGGTGGCGGCGCGTCCGGGACGACCGGCGCCGGCGCCTTGTAGATCATCGTCTGCGCGGGCTGGTCGACGGGGAGCGAAGGGGGAGGCGGAACGGGGCTCGGTGTCTCGGCCGACGCGACGAGCCGCGTGGCGATCCCGAACTCGCCCACTGCGAGGTCGTCGTCCACGTTGACGAGCACTGTGGGAGAGTCGAGGAGCGCATAGCGCTCTCGCCGCGCGTGCTCGGCGAGATACTCCTGGAGCTCCGCGACGAGCGCCTCCTCGTAGCCCTCGAACTGCTTGCGGTCGTCGGGCGAGAGGTAGACCGTGTACTCGTTGGGGACGTAGACGTTCGCGACGGACACGTTGCGATGGTCGTCCATCTCCTTCACGAGCTTGCGCGCGAGCTCGATCGGCTGGACGTGCGTGCGGAACGCGCGACCGAAGACGCCTTCGAAGAGGCCTTCGATCTTCGCTTCGATGGTGCGCAGGACTGCCATGAGCAGGGAGTTCGCGACGAGTGTAGTTACCCGTTCGGTGCGTTCGGCTCAGGCGGCGCGGCGCGGTGCGGCCGCGGCCAGAGCGAACCCGGCCCAGGCGAGCATGACGACGATCGTGCTCGCGACACCGGCTCCCGCGAGGACGGACGCGCCCGTCACCACGAGCCCTGCTCCGCCCACGCCGAGGCGCGAGTAGCGGCGGGCCCACGGTAGGAGAGCGGACGCGGCTCCGACGAGGATCGCGGCGACGAGGACGAGCGGCTCGTGGAGCAACCAGGCCCACACGGCGGTGGCGACGGAGCCGACGGAGTCGAGGGGGCTCAGGTCGAGTGCGGACGCGGTGCCGCCTGCGACGGGCAGCTGCTCTCCGGCGACGGCCGACAGCAGGACGACCGAGAGCACGGCCAGTACGCCGTGCGCGGCGCGCCGGGCAGTGTTCTTGACCGGAATCAGCGCGAGCGGCACGAGCGGCAGCAGGCCGACCGTCGCGAGGATCGGCCCGGCCATGAACCACAGGCCGTGCCGTGCGTCGCGCCAGTTCGCAGCCACCCACCCAGCGGCGAAGATCCCATAGAGCCCGGCAACGGCGACCGCGATGTTTCCGAGCGGAAAGAGCGGTACGGCGAGCGCGAGCGCCATGCCGAGGCGTGGATCGAGCCAGGATGCGAGACCGGTCGCGACCACGAGCAGCGCGACGAGCTCGGGCGGCCAGAAAGGCAGGAACGTCGCGCCGAGCGCCGCGGTCAGGGCGCCGAGGACGACGGGGAGGGCCCGGCGCGCGTGCCTGCGGGCCGGAGCGACCGTCTCCGCCGGCTCTTCCTGGCGCGTCTTCCGAGGGGCTCGCCGTTCGGGCGCGCGTGACGCGTTCCTGAGCTCCGCGGCGAAGTCCGACGCGCTCGGCCGACGCCCAGGATCGATCGACAGCGCCGTGTCGACCGCGGTCACGAGCCGGCGGGGCAGTCCGCGTCGCTCCGTCGCGAGTGGCGGCGCACCGGCCTGGATGGCCTGCGCGACCTCCTGGATCGGCATGCCCCAGAACGGGTGCCGATCGGTGAGCGTCTCCCAGAGCAGCACGCCGACGGACCAGACGTCGCTCTGCGGGGTCGCATCGCCGCCGTTCAGGCGCTCCGGCGCGATGTAGGCGAGCGTTCCGGGCACGTCTCCGACTGCGGTCAACGTGTCGGCGCCGTCGAACTGGGCGAGGCCGAAGTCGAGGAGCCGCACGGCGATCTCGTCACGGTCCTCGAGCAGGATGTTCGCGGGCTTCACGTCGCGGTGGACGATTCCGGCCCGGTGTGCGTGGGCGAGCGCGTCCAGGACCTGCGCGGCCGCGGTCACGGCGTCGTGATCGCCGAGCGCGCCGGTGCGGATCGCGTCGCGCATCGTGCGGCCGGGCACGTACTCATAGGCGATGTAGACGTGTCCCGTGTCGTGGCCGACGTCGTACGCGCGGACGCATCTGTCGTGGCGGAGGCGGCGGGCGGCGAGCGCCTCGCGCTCGGCGCGCGCTGCGGCCTTGCCCTCGCGCGGGATGATCTTCAGCGCGACGTCGAGGCCGTTCTGCTCGTCGAGGGCGAGCCAGACCGAGCCCGAGCCTCCGGTTCCGAGCGGTCGCACGGGCCGATAGCGCCCGAGGACGAGCTCCTGAGTTGACGGGACGATTGCGACCGAGGACACCGCTACACACTCTTTGCCGCGGCCTCGCCGACTCCTTGCGACCGCTGGACGCTCCGGTCAAGCGTCTAGAGTGGCGACTCGGCGCATGAGTACGCGCGACGAAGACATCCTGGATTTCGACTTCTTCGACGAAGAGGACGCTCCGGCGTGGGATGAGCCCGAGGGCCTCGAGCCGGCTCCGCCGAGCGATCGCGGACGCCGTGGCGGCGGTTCGCGGTTCGGCCCGCCGCGCAACCTCACTCCGCTCCTGCGGCTGATCGGGCTCATCGCGCTCGCGATCCTCGTCGTCGTCCTCCTCGTGGTCTGGGTGGAGGGCTGCACGGCCGACGCGAAGCGTGATCGCAACAGCACGTACCTCGCCGAGATCGGCGCGATCGGGAACGCGTCTGCGCGGCTCGGCCAGCAGGTGAGCACGTTGCTCACGACGCCGGGGCTGAACCAGGAGGATCTCGATGCGAGGCTCGGCGGCTACGCCCAGACGGCCGAGAACCAGGTGCAGCGCGCGGAGGACCTGAACCCGCCGGGCGCGATGGTCGGCCCGAACACGGGTGCAGTCGAAGCGCTGAGCTACCGGGCGAACGGCCTGCGCGGGCTCCAGAACGCGTTTCAGGAGACGGTCGACGAGACCGATGCGAGCATCGCGGGCGAGCAGCTCCTCGCGCAGACCCAGCGTCTGCTTGCGAGCGACATCATCTGGACGGACTCGTTCCAGGCGCCTGCGGAGGCGGTGCTCTCAGACGAGCAGATCGAGGGGCTGGACGTCCCGTCGTCGGAGTTCATCACGGCCGACGACCTCGTCAACCAGGGCTCGCTCGCGGCGATCTGGCAGCGGATCCAGGGTGCGTCGACGGGAGGGACGCCGACCGGCCTCCACGGCAACCAGATCTCGTCGGTCAAGGCGCTGCCCAGTGGCCAGCTGCTCTCGACGACGACGGAGACGACGATCGAGGTCACGGACGAGCTGGCCTTCGAGGTCGGCATCACCGACTCGGGCGAGAGCCAGGAGGTACGCGTCAAGGTGACGCTCACGATCCCGAAGCAGCCCGAGCCGATCGTCAAGACCGCGACGATCCCGATCATCGACCCCGGCGAGACGAAGACCGTGACGTTCCAGGTGGGGGCGCTCGTGCCGTTCGGTGAGCAGACGACCGTGAAGGTCGACGTCGACCCGGTACCGGGCGAGACGAACACGTCCAACAACTCGTACGAGTACCCGGTCATCTTCACGCTGTGACCGCGGAGCTCGCGGTCGCGATAGCAGCCGGTGTGGCCGCGGGGATCGCGCTCGTCGTGGCGCTCGGCCTCTGGCGGCGCACCTCGCGCCTGGCGGCCGCCCAGTCGGTCGTCCTCGGGCAGGGCTCGGCCGACCTCCTCGAGTTCGCGGTCTCGCTCCAGGGCCGGGTCGACGATCTGTACCGCGCGGTCGACGAGGTCGCCGCGGGCCTCTCGCGCGTCGATCGCCGCGTGGACGGCGCAGTGAGCAACACGGCGGTCGTCCGCTACGACGCCTACGAGGGTACGGGCGGACAGCAGTCCGCATCGGTCGCGTTGCTCGACGCCACGCGCACGGGAACGGTCGTGACGGCGATCCAGGGGCGCGACTATGCACGCATCTACGTCAAGGATCTCGATCGCGGACGCTCGTCGGTTGCGTTGTCGCCGGAGGAGCAGGAGGCCGTCGACCGTGCCATGGCGCGCTGATGGCCTCCTCCGGGCCGCCTCCGCAACGCGCTGACAATGTCCTCCTGCAGACGTTTCGCACGGGTCAGGCCGTGCGCGAGCTGATGGAGCACGCCGTCGCAGGCACCGGGGTCAGCGCCGACGAGTGGGCGGTCCTGAGCGCCGTCGGGCTGTTTCGGCCCGTTGCGCCCACGCAACTGGCGACCGTCCTGCGCGTACCGCCCACGAGCATCTCGCGCTACGTCGCCCGACTCGCGGACAGCGATCTCGTCGTCCGCGTGCCGAACGAGGCGGACCGGCGTTCCTACCTGCTCGAGCTCACCGACGAGGGCCAGCGCACGGTGGATGCCATCGCACCGCGGTTCCGTGCGCTCGTGACCGGGCTCGAGGAGCACGCCGACGTGCGTGCGATCGAGTCGGCCCTCATCGAGCTCGAGCAGGCCGCGAAGGCGCTCGACATTGACAGACGTACTACCAGACGGTAGTACTATGCTCCCAGATGGAAGCATTCACGCGTCACTTGCTCTGTGTTGCCGTTTGCCTCGGGGCGGTCGCGCTGCCCGTCATGTCCGCGTCGGCGGCTACTGACGCGGGACGGGCGTTCGCCCCGGTCCGGGTCGTGGCGAGGATCTCGACCGGTGCGGGGCCGTGCATCGCGACGCCGGCTCGCGGGCGCATGTGGGTGTCGAACTTCAATGGCTGGACGCTCGCACGGGTCGACCCGAGGACGAATCGGGTCGTCGGCCGGCCGATCAAGGTCGGCAAGCAGCCGTGCGGGCTCGCCTTCGGGGCGGGGAGCGTGTGGGTCGGTCCCTTCGGGACGCGCACGGTCGAGCGGGTTCATCCGAAGACTGGAAAGCGCAGGCGGATCGTCATCGGCGGGACGCCGTACGACGTCGCCTTCCACGACGGGAGCCTGTGGGCTACGAGCGCGACTGCCGGCGCGGTCGTCCGCGTCGATCCGCGCACGAACCGCGTGGTCGCTCGCATCTTCACCGGCGGCACGCCCGCGAACCTCACGGCCGCCTTCGGCTCGCTTTGGGCCGGATCGGCGACCGGGACGGCCGTGTTTCGCATCGACACCGAGAGCAACACCGTCACGCGTGTCGAGACCGGAGGCGAGGGCCCCGGCTCGGTCGAGCCCGTCGGGGACGAGCTCTGGGTCGCTCAGCAGGGCAGCAACACCGTCGCCAAGATCGACCCCGAATCCGGAGAGCTGCTCGCCACCGTGCCCGTCGGGACTGCTCCTGCCTGGCTCGCCGACGCCGGCGACGGCACGCTGCTCGTTCCAAACGCACGCGACGACACGGTTACGCGCGTCGACACGGTGACCAGCCGGGCGATTCAGACCATCCGCGTCGGAGGCGGCCCGGCCGTGTTCAGGCGTGCGTTCGGAGACCTGTGGCTCACCCACCTCCGAGGCGTGCTCTGGCGCTTGCGGGTCGGCTGAGGCCGATCAGGCCGCGGCTGCCGCCGCTTCGAGCCCGGGCAGATAGCGCCGCCAGCCGTCCGGCACGTGCTCGGTCGCAAGGCGGATGAACAGCACCGGCGTCGGTGGCCGCGGTGGCCTGTGGAGCGTCATCGACGTCTCCTCGAGGAGCCGATCGCCTTTGCGGTGGTTGCACGGCGCGCACGACGTCACGACGTTCTCCCACACCGACGTCCCTCCGCGGGAGCGGGGAATGACGTGGTCGAGCGTGAGCCGGTTGCCCTCCGTTCCGCAGTAGACGCACTTCCAGCCGTCTCGGGCGAAGAGGACACGGCGCGAGATGCGCTTCGTGACGCCTCGCGGCACGCGGACGTACGTCACGAGCCGGATGACGTGCGGCCGCGTGAAGGTCGACGACGAGGTGCGCAGCGGCTGGCCGTGGCTCTCGAGCACCTCGGCCTTCCCCTTCCACACGAGGACGTGCGCGCGACGCACAGAGCACACGTTCAAGGGCTCGTAGCTCGCATTGAGGACGAGGACGCGCTCCACCGCGCGAGCAATGTAGCAGGCACTCTGCCGCTCACCTAGGCGGAGGGGATGCATGTTACGCGACAGATATGCATAATACGATGATGGCGACCGTCGCGATCGTCGGTGCTTCGGGCTACGCCGGTCAGGAGACCCTCGACCGCGTCCTCGCGCATCCCGCGCTCGAGCTGTACGCGCTCGGCTCGGACTCCCTCGCCGGTGAGGCGGCGAGCACGCTCGACCCGCGGCTCGGGAGGAACGGGTGGAGCCGGATCCCACGGTTCATCACGAACGTCGCTGCGCTGGCGTCGGGGGCCGACGTCACGTTTCTCTGTCTGTCGCACGAGGAGGCGGCGGCGCTCGCTGTCCCCTCGCGCGGCGTCGTCGTCGACCTCTCGGGGGCGCATCGCTTCCTCGACCCGGTCGTGTACGAGAACTGGTACGGCTTCGAGCATCCACGGCCTGACGCGCTGCCGGGCTGGTCGTACGGGCTTCCCGAGCTGTGCCTGCCGGCGGGGCGCCTCGTGGCGAATCCGGGCTGCTACGCCACCGCCGCGCTCCTCGCCCTCGCGCCGATCGCGGCGGAGGTCGAGCCGGTGGGCGTCGTCGTCGATGCGAAGTCGGGGATGACCGGAGCGGGGCGCGCGCCACGGGCGTCGTCGCATGCCGGTGTCGTGCTCGAGAACGTCGCGCCGTACCGCATCGGCACGCATCAGCACGCGCCCGAGATCGAAGTGCAGCTCGGCTTTCCCGTCACGTTCGTGCCCCATCTCCTGCCCGTGCGGCGAGGGTTGCTCGCGACCTGCGTCGTTCGCTCCCGTGGCGCCGACCTGCGCGGAGTGCTCGAGGAGCACTACGCGGAGAGTCACGTCGTCGACGTCCTGCCGGAAGGGGTCGTCCCCGAGCTTGCGCGTGTCCAGCAGACCGACGGCGCCGAGATCGGCGTCTTCGAGGATCGCTCGACCGACGCCACGATCGTGGTGTGCGCGCTCGACAACCTGGGGAAGGGCGCAGCCGGCCAGGCGATCCAGAACGTCAACGTCCTCTTCGGGCTCGACGAGACGACGGGCCTCCGGCTCTCGGGAGTCCTCGTCTGATGTCGGTCACGGCCGCAGAGGGATTCGTCGCGAGCGGCGTTCACGCGGGAATCCGCCGCTCGGGGCGGGATCTCGCGATCGTCCGCTCCACGGTGCCGGCCGTGGGGGCGGCCGTGTGGACGACGAATCGCGTGCTCGCAGCGCCGGTCGTCGTGTCGAAGCGGCATCTCGAGCGTGCCGAGCCGCAGGCGGTCGTGATCAACGCGGGCGTCGCCAACGCCGCGACCGGCGACGTGGGAATCGCCCATGCCGAGCGAACCGCCATCGAGGTCGGGCAGGCGCTCGCGCTCGCCCCGGAGCAGGTCGTCGTGCTCTCGACGGGGGTCATCGGCGTTTCGCTTCCCATGGGCTCCGTCCTCAGGGGCGCGCGCGAGGCCGCGGCGGCGCTCGATCCCGACGGCGGTGATGCCGCCGCGGCCGCGATTCTCACGACCGATCGGTGGCCGAAGCAGGCAGTGGCCGAGGGGGACGGCTTCGTCGTCGGGGGAATGGCGAAGGGCGCGGGCATGATTCATCCGCGACTCGCGACGATGCTGGCCGTCGTCACGACGGACTACCCGCTCGACGCGGGCGAGCCGGCTGCGTTGCTCCGGGACGCCGTCGACGCGAGCTTCAACCGCATCTCGGTCGACGGCGAGTGCTCGACGAACGACGCCGTGGTGCTGCTCGCCAACGGTGCCAGCGGTGTCGAGCGGACGGCCGCGAGCGACGACCGGTTCGTGGGCGCGCTCGGCGAGGTCTGCGCCGCTCTCGCGCGTGAGATCGTCTCGGACGGGGAGGGCGCGACCGTTCTCCTCGAGATCGCCGTCTCGGGCGCGGCGTCGGATGCGGAGGCCGAAGCGGTCGCCCGCAGGATCGCGACCTCTCCGCTCGTGAAGACGGCCGCGTTCGGCCGCGATCCGAACTGGGGACGTGTGCTTGCTGCGGCAGGGTCGGCGCCGTGGAACGGAGAATTTGCACAGATCGACGCGGATCGCCTCACCGTCTCGTTCGACGGTACTCCCGTGTTCGCGCGAGGCGAGCCGACCGGAACGACGCCGGCCCTCGGCGGCACCGTGGTCGCGATCGACCTCGACCTCGGCCTCGGTGTTGGCGAGGCGTCGTATCTCGCCTCGGACCTGACCTACGACTACGTGAAGCTGAACGCGGAGTACACAACGTGAGCAGGATCGTCCTGAAGCTGGGCGGGGCGGTGGCGACTGAGTCGATCGGCCTCGCGCTCGGGCACCATGCCTCGGGCGACCAGGTCGTCGTCGTCCACGGCGCGGGCCCGCAGATCACCGCAGAGCTTGGAGCGCGCGGGCTCGGGACACGCTTCGTGGGCGGCCGCCGGTACACGGATCCGGCGACACTCGCAGTGGTACGAGAGTCGCTCGTCGCCGTGGGGGCCGGGCTGACCGCCGCGCTGGGCCCTGTGGCTCTCCAGCTCGTCGGCGACGAGATCGGGCTCGAAGCGGAGCCTCTCGTCGACCTCGGGCTCGTCGGCCAGCCGGTTCCCTGTGCGCCCGCGGCGGTCGAGCAGGCGCTCGCTGCCGGTCGTATCCCGGTCGTGACGCCCGTTGCGGTCGGGCCGCTGAACGTGAACGCCGACGAGGCCGCAGCGGCCCTCGCTGCGGGGCTCGGCGCGGAGCGGCTGATCTTCGTCTCGGACGTGCGGGGCGTCTACGTCGACGGCGGCGTTGCCGACCAAATCCGCGCAGACGCCGCCGACGAGCTGCTCGCTGCGGGCGCGTTCGAGGGTGGGATCGTGCCGAAGCTGCTCGCCGCGGCACGGGCGGCCCGGCTCGGCATCGCCGCCGAGATCGGCGAGACGGCGGTCGTCGCGTGACGACCACGCCAAGTGACACGGTGTCACAAGGGCTCGAACGGCTGCTGCCGACGTACGCGCGTGCCGACCTGACCATCGTGCAGGGCGACGGCTGCCGCGTCTGGGACGCCGACGGCCGAGAGTACCTCGACTTCGGCGGCGGGATCGCAGTCGTCTCGCTCGGGCACTGCCATCCCGCTCCGCACGCCGCAGCACGAGCACAGCTCGACCGCCTCTGGCACGTGTCGAATCTGTACCGCTCGGAGCCGGCGGAGGAGCTCGCGTCCTCGCTCTCCGACCGCTTCGGCGGCGCGCAGGCGTTCTTCTGCAACTCGGGCGCGGAGGCGGCCGAGGCGGCGCTGAAGTACGCCCGCAAGGCGACCGGGAAGGCGGGCGTGGTCGCCCTCGAAGGCGGATTCCACGGCAGGACGTTGGGCGCGCTCTCCGCGACGGGGCAACCGTCGAAGCGCGCTCCGTTCACCCCGCTTGTTCCAGGCGTGCGGTTCGTGCCGCCGAACGACGTCGCTGCGCTGCGCGCGGCCGTCGACGCAGAGGTGGGGCTGATCCTGCTCGAGCCGATCCTCGGCGAGGGTGGCGTGATTCCGCTCGAGCACGCCTTCGTCGAGGCTGCCGCCGAGCTCGAGCCCCTTCTCTGCTTCGACGAGGTGCAGACGGGCACGGGCCGAACGGGAACGTTCTTCGCCTTCGAGCAGCTGGGCGTGCGACCCGACCTCGTCACCCTCGCGAAGGGCCTCGCGAACGGGCTCCCGATCGGGGCACTGCTCGTCGCGGACGGCGCTGCCGGCAGCTTCACGCCGGGCGATCACGGCTCGACGTTCGGCGGGAACCCGGTGTCGTGTGCCGCCGCGCTGGCCGTTCTCGAGACCGTGGACGAGTCGCTGCTCGAGAACGTGCGCGAGCGCGGCTCGCAGCTCGCAGACGGGCTGGAAGGCCTCGCCGGAGTCGTGTCGGTCCGCGGTCGCGGGCTCCTGCTCGGCGTCGTGATCGACGGCAAGGCCGCTGAGGCTGTCGACGCGGCCCGTGCCGAGGGCCTGCTCGTGCTCACCGCCGGGGACGACGTGGTCCGACTGGCGCCGCCGCTGACCGTCACGGCCGACGAGGTCGAAGAGGCTCTCACCGTCCTGCAACGCATATTTTGCTAGTCTCGCGCATACTATGAATAGGCGGGAACGACAGAGCGCCATTCTCGAGCTCGTGCGCGAGCGCGCGCTCTCCACGCAGGCGGAGGTCGCGTCCGCTCTCAGGGAGAACGGCTTCGAGGTCGTCCAGACGACGGTGTCACGCGACATCGCGGACCTGGGGCTCGTCAAGGTGCGCGCCCCGAGCGGTCGGCTGGTCTATGCGCCTCCGGGAACCACGGACGCCGACCGGCTACGAGCGCTCGGCGCGGCGATGCGGCGCTACGCCATGTCGGTCGAGGCTGCGGGACCGCTCGTCGTGGTGACGACGCCCTCGGGCTACGCGAGCGCGCTCGCTCAGGCCATGGACGAGGCGGCACATCCCGCGATCGCGGGCACCATCGCCGGCGACAACACGATCTTCGTCGCCGCGCGCGACGGCGTCTCCGCGCAATCGCTCCGCGACGAGCTCTCGGGCTACCTCCTGCAGGGCGCCGCATGACGAGGACAGCGGTCGTCGCCTACTCGGGTGGGCTCGACACGAGCTGCATCCTGGCCTGGCTCAAGGAGGACTGGTACGGCTTCGACGAGGTCGTCGCGGTGCTCGTGGACGTCGGGCAGGAGTTCGACCTCGAGGAGTCCATCACGCGTGCGAACGCCGCCGGCGCCGACGACGTCCTCCTCGTGGACCGCAAGGACGCGTTCGCGGACGAGCAGTGTGCCCGGGCGATCCTGACCAACGCGCTCTACGAGGGGAAGTACCCGCTCGTCTCGGCCCTCTCGCGCCCCGTGATCGCGCAGGCGGTCGCCGAGATCGCGCTCGAGCTCGGTGCCGAGGCGGTCGTCCACGGCTGCACCGGCAAGGGCAACGACCAGCTTCGCTTCGAGCTTGCGTTCAAGGCCCACTACCCGGGCGTGCAGGTGATCGCGCCCCTCCGCGACCGGGTCTGGACGCGCGACGAGGAGATCGAGTACGCCCTCGCCAAGGGGATCCCCGTCGTCCAGACGGCCGCGTCCCCGTTCTCGATCGACGAGAACCTGTTCGGGCGCGCGATCGAGGCCGGTGTCCTCGAGGACCCCTGGAACGCACCGCCCGAGGAGCCCTACGCCTTGACGTCAAACCCGGCGACGGCGCCCCCGCCGCTCGAGATCGTCGTCGGCTTCGAGCAGGGCCTCCCGGTCTCGCTGGACGGCGAGGAGCTTCCGCTCGCGGAGCTGATCGCGCACGTGAACCGGCTCGCCGGCGCCTACGGGATCGGGCGGATCGACATGATCGAGAACCGCGCCGTCGGCATCAAGAGCCGCGAGGTGTACGAGGCGCCCGGCGCGCTGACGCTGATCGCGGCCCACGCCGCGCTCGAGGACGTCGTGCTCACGAAGGACGAGGCGCGGCTCAAGCGCCCGCTCGAGCAGCGCTGGACGGAGATCGTCTACGAGGGCCGGTGGTTCAGCCCGGCGCGCGAGGCGATCGACGCGTTCGTCGACTCCACGCAGGAGCTCGTCACGGGCGAGGTTCGAGTCGAGCTGCGGCCGAACGCGCCGGTCGTGACGGGACGCCGCTCACCGCACATGATCTACGCGGCCGAGCTCGCCTCCTACGGCACCGGTGAGACCTTCCCGCATGACGCTGCCGAGGGCTTCATCCGCATCACGTCGCTCGAGACCGAATTGCACGCAGCGCGCGAGCGCGCCAAGATCGGCATGTGACGACCTGGCAGGGGCGGGTCGAGGGTGCCCTCGACCCCGACGTGTGGCGCTTCCTCCGCGTCGACGACGCCGAGCTGCTCCCGTACGACTGCGAGGCCACCGCCGAGCACGCGCGCAGGCTCGCGGCCGCCGGGCTGCTCACCGACGACGAGCTCGACGAGGCCGAGTCGCGGCTCGCGGAGATCGCGCAGGATCCCGACGGCTACCTCGAGTCGGACGAGGACGTCCACTCCGCGATCGAGCGGCTCCTCGGCGAGGTCGGTCGCAAGATCCACGCAGGGCGCTCGCGGAACGACCAGGTTGCGGCTGCGTTCCGGATGTACGTGCTCGACGCCTGCGCGGAGGCGCGCGACGCGATCGACGCGCTCGCCCTCGTGGTCCTCTCCTTCGCCGAGTCGGAGACCGAGACCGTGATGCCGGGTTACACACACCTCCAGCGCGCCCAGCCGGTGACGCTCGGACACCACCTGCTCGCGTGGGTCGAGATGCTCGACCGCGACCGGACGAGATTCGCCGCCGCCGCCGAGGCCGCCGCCGAGAGTCCGCTCGGCGCCGGAGCGCTGGCCGGCTCGACGCTGGAGCTTCCGCCGCCTCCCGGCCAGATGCGCAACTCGATCGACGCGGTCGCCGATCGCGACTTCGCGCTCGACTACCTGTACGCGTCGGCCGTCCTCTTCACGCACCTCTCGCGCATCGGCGAGGAGATCGTCCTCTGGGCGACGTCGGAGTTCGGGTTCGTGCGGCTGCCGGAGGCCGCGGCGACGGGCTCGTCGATGATGCCGCAGAAGCTCAACCCGGACGTCGCCGAGCTCGTGCGCGGCAAGGCCGGAACGGTCATCGGACGCCTTACCGGGCTGCTCGCCACCGTCAAGGGGCTGCCACTCGCCTACGACCGAGATCTGCAGGAGGACAAGGCGCCGGTCTTCTCGACGCGGCACGAGACGCGCCTCGCGCTGCAGGCGCTGACGGTGCTCGTGAGCGGGCTGGAGGTCGACCGCGCGCGCATGGCGAAGGCTGCGTCGGATCCGCTCCTGCTCGCGACCGACGCAGCGGAGGCGCTGGTGCGGGACGGGGTCGCCTTCCGCGACGCGCACGAGCAGGTCGCGGAGAGCGTTCGCGACGGCTCCTTCAAGAAGCCGCGCAAGGGCGCGAAGCGGTCCGCACCCGGGCCGGGCGGGATCAGCGACGCGCTCCAGGATGCGCGTCGCCGATTTGTCGACAATCTCTAGGCGGTCAGCGCGTCGAACACACGCCGCTGAAAGTCCGCGATCAGCTGCTCGCTCGTCCCCATCAGACGACCCTGCGGCACCAGGCCGGACTCGAGGCCGCGCTGCACGGACTGCACGAGCGAGACGTCCTCCTCGGCCACCTGTGTGTCCCACGTCATGAGCTCGGCGATCTCCTCGTCCGCCGCGTCGACGCCGAAGTAGTAGTCCGTCACCTCGACCGTCCGTCGGAGGCCGTCGGGCATGTATCGCTCCAGCGAGATGTTCGGGATACCCGGGGCGATGTTGAGCGTCGTGGACGGGAACAGGAAGTGGTACTGCGACTGCGTGACATCGCCTCGGGGTGAGTACGGCGTGTTGCCGTTTCCTGCGAGAGCCGATGCCCGCACCGCACCGATCTGGCTCGAGAACGTCGGATGCACCTGGAGCGCATAGGCATCCGGATTGACGTCGATGACCTTGCTGAACCCCGGGTGCGCGGTCGGACAGTGGTAGCACTCGAGGAAGTTCTCCAGCACGACCTTCCAGTTCGCCTCGATCGGCCACTCGTGATGCGAGTGGAAGCGAATGGCGCCGACGTCGAGGCCGCTCTCGGCGACGATCTCGGGCAGGCGACCGAGTGCGTCCCGTAGCGGTGGTGCGTCCGGATCCGGGCTCACGAAGACGAACGGTCCCCACGTGTCGACGGAGACCCGAGCGAGTGACAGCCCGGTGGGGTCGAAGCCGGGCTCGCGCTCCGACCGGGGAGCCTTCCGGAGCGAGCCGTCGAGGTCGTAGGTCCACGCGTGGTACGGGCACTGCAGCGTCTCGCGGCACCCGGTCCCCTCGACGACGAGGTGCCCCCGGTGCCGGCAGACGTTCACGAACCCGCGCAGGACGCCGTCCGAGCCGCGGACGACCGCCGCCGGGACATGGCCGATCTGGGCCGCGAAGTACGAGCCTGGCTCGCTCGCCCACTCGGCAGGGCCGGCGTACGTCCACGCACGCGCAAAGAGCCGTTCGCGCTCGAGGGCGGCGACCGCGCCGTCCGTGTACCAGCTGGCCGGAAGCGTCCAGCCGTCCTCGAGCGCGTGCTCGAGCGTTGGTACGGCTGCGGTGTCGACCTGGCTCACGTCTTGCTCCTGACTGTCCTGTCAGTCAGGATATTCCGATGGCGGGAATCGAGCAAGCGTCGTCGCCCGCCGCCGCGAGTCGCGTCGACGAGATCCTGCAGGCCGCATGTCGCGTCGTCGTCTCGGGCGGCGCGAGCGACCTGCGAATCGGCATCGTCGCGCAGGAAGCCGGCGTCTCGCGGACGCTCGTCCATTACTACTTCACGACGCGTCAGGAGCTGCTCCGGGCCGCCTTCGCGTACGCCGAGAACCTCAGGATCGACGCTCTCGAGGCCGAGCTCGCAACGCTCTCCACCGGAGCCGAGCGCGCCGAGCGCGCGCTCATGCGAACGATCGACCCGGCGCTCGAGGCGAATCCGGCGCTCTGGAACGAGGTCTGGTCGAGCCTGCGCTACGACGAGGAGCTGCATCCGCTCGTGCAGGAGCGCTATCGCGCCTGGGCGGACCGGATCGTGCGGCTCTTGGAGGAAGGTCGACAGGATGGCTCCGTGCCGCGCGCCGTCGATCCCGAGGGCGCCGGGTGGCGACTCGCCGCCGCAGCCGACGGCATCGACTCGATTCTGTACCTCGCGCTGCTCGACCGGGACGACGCGCGTGTGTTGCTGGCCTCGTGCATCAGCCGGGAGCTCGAGTGACGAGCCCGCTGCGCTCGCAGTCGGTCACCCTCCAGTCCATCTCGAAGTCGTTCGACGACGTGACTGCCGTCGATGACGTCTCGCTCGAGATCGGCAGCGGCGAGTTCTTCTCGCTGCTCGGCCCGTCAGGGTGCGGCAAGACGACGACGCTGCGGATGATCGCGGGGTTCGAGCGGCCCGACGCGGGGCGCATCGTCATCGGCGACGCTGACGTCACGCGAACGCCGCCGCACCTGCGACCGGTCAACACGGTCTTCCAGAGCTACGCGCTCTTCCCGCATCTCTCGGTGGAGCAGAACGTCGGCTTCGGGCTCCGCTTCAAGGACGTGACGAAGGACGAGAAGCGCGCCCGGGCCCGCGAAGCGCTCGAGCTCGTGCGGCTCGGCGGCTTCGCGCAGCGCCGCCCGCACCAGCTCTCGGGCGGGCAGCAGCAGCGCGTCGCGCTCGCGCGGGCGCTCGTGTTGTCGCCGTCGGTGCTCCTCCTCGACGAGCCTCTGGGTGCGCTCGACGCGAAGCTTCGCCGTGAGCTCCAGGTCGAGCTGAAGTCCATCCAGCGGGAGATCGGCATCACCTTCCTGTACGTGACCCACGACCAGGAGGAAGCGCTCACGATGTCCGACCGCCTGGCGGTGATGGCCGGTGGCAAGGTGGAGCAGCTCGGGGCGCCCCGCGACGTGTACGAGCATCCGGAAACCGCGTTCGTGGCGGACTTCCTCGGCGTCTCCAACCTGATGCGCGCCCGTGTGCTCGACGGGCGTCGCGTCGACGTGGGAGGCGTGACGCTCACTGCGACCCAGGGCGAGGCGCGGGCCGGTGTGGTGCGGCTCACGATCCGTCCGGAGCGCGTGCGGATCGAGCCGCCGTCGTCCGAGGGCGAGAACCGGGTGCCGGCGACGATCGAGCGCTTCGTGTACCTCGGCTCGACGACCCAGGTCTTCGTCGCCCTTCCCGGCGGCGATCGCGTGCAGGCGCTCGTCGCGAACTCGGGAGACGTCGAGGAGTACGACGTCGGCGCGGCCGTGACGGCACATCTCCCCGCAGACGCACTCCGGATCCTCGCCGACGACGAGGCTGTCCCGGCGTGACGGACGTGCTCGTCGTGGGGGCGGGGCTCGCGGGGCTGACAGCCGCGCGCGACCTGGCGAACGGCGGCGCGGACGTCCTCGTCCTCGAGGCGCGCGAGCGCGTCGGCGGCCGCGTCGAGCAGGTCTCCGTCGACGGCGAACGCCCGGTCCAGCTCGGCGGCGAGCTCGTCGGGCGCGCCCACACGGCGTACCTCGGCCTCGTCGAGGAGCTCGGCCTGACGCTCACGTCGACGTACACGGCCGTCGCGGGCGCGACGACGTACGACCTCGTCGACGGCGTTCGACGCTCCGCGGACGGCTTCCCGTTCGCGACGCAGGAGGAGCGCGCGGACTACGCGCGCGTCGAGCAGCTCTTCGGGAAGCTCGCCGCGACCGTGGATCCCGACGACCCGTGGTCACATCCCGATGCGGCGCAGCTCGACGCGCTCTCGTGGGCCGCCTGGCTGCGCTCCGTGGACGCGCTGCCGGCGACGTGTCGCGCGGTCGAGGTCGGCGCGCTCGCCCTCGCCGCCGGCTCGAGTGAGCAGACGTCGCTGCTGGCGGAGCTCCGTAAGGCTGCGGCCGTCGGCGACGACGGCTTCTACTCCTACGACTTGTGGGAGTCGATGCAGGTCGCAGAGGGCTCCGCGGAGGTGGCCCTTCGCATCGGAGCCGAGCTCGGCGAGCGAGTTCGGCTCGGCGCCGTCGTCCGCGCGATCTCGGTCTCAGCCGGAGGTTGTCGCGTGCGTCTGGGCTCCGGCGAGGAGCTGACGGCGGAAGCCGTCGTCTGCGCCCTGCCGGTCGGCGTGCTCCACGGCATCGACGTCGAAGGGATCTCGGACGAGCGACTCGCCGCGCTCCGGGCACAGCGGCATGCGCGCGCGGCCAAGATCGTGACCGTCTACGAGCGCTCCGTCTGGGAGGACTTCGGTGCGAACGGTCTCTCCGAGGGCGAGCTGCTGCTCGGTTCGACCTGGCCACAGCGCGACGGCGTGCTCTCCGGGCTCGTCCCGCCCGAGCGCGTCATGTGGCTCGCCGCAACGGCCGAGGAGCACCGTCTTCCCGCGCTCTACGCGGAGATCGAGCGCATCTACGGCGAGGAGGCTGGGCGACCGCTCCACTCGTTCCTGCGCATGTGGGCCACCGACCCGTTCACGCTCGGCTACACGACGCACTGGTGGCCCGGTGACGTGCTGCGGGTGGGGCCGTTGCACGGGACGCACGAGCCGCCGTTCTATGTGTGCGGGTCGGACCAGTGGGCCGCGGGCTACATGGAGGGCGCGGTGCGCACGGGCAGGGCCGCTGCCGCCGCTGCGCTGCGAAGCGAGGCGTGGGCGCCCGCCTGATCGAGACGGACGTCGTGGTCGTCGGCGCCGGAGTTGCCGGCCTCGCCGCGGCGCGTCGGCTGGTGGCGGAGGGTCGCGACGTCGTCGTGCTCGAGGCACGCGACCGCGTCGGTGGGCGTCTCTGGAACACGGAGATCGGCGGCGAGCCGAACGAGCTCGGCGGCGAGTGGATCGCCCCGTATCAGTCCCGCATGCACGCCCTGCTCGAGGAGCTGGACATCGAGCTCTTTCCCGCGTATCGCGAGGGCGACCACGTCTACGTCGACGAGCGCGGGAACGCGCGGCGGCACGCCGGCGAGGAGAGCGCGCTGTCCGAGGTCGACCAGCGTGAGCTGTACGAGGGCGACGCGAAGCTCGACGTGCTCGCGAAGGAGCTCGATCCGGACGCGCCGTGGGCCCATCCCCGCGCACGCGAGCTCGACACGATCACGTTCGACGAGTGGCTGCGCGCGG
>DASUCI010000079.1:0-4877 GCA_035762825.1 Gaiellaceae bacterium
GCACGGCGGCGACGCGGTCCGCCATCTCGCGGCGCGTGAAGCCCTCGGGGAAGATGATCCGAAGGGTCTGAAGCGGCGGCGTCGTCTCGACGGGGGCCGCCGGAGGCTCGTCGCCCATACAGCCGCCAAGACCGAATGCGAGCACGACGAGGGCGACCGCAGCGATTCGGAACCTCATCCGGCCACCCGCTGCAAGTAGGTCTCCAGGAGATGCGCCGCGGCGCGCGCGTCCTCGTCGGCGTCGCCGCCTCCGCGTGCCGCCAGGGCCGTCGTGAAGCGCTCGTCGTACGTCTCGACCGGCACACCGAGGGTCGCGCGGAGGGTTTCCACGAAGGCATCGGTCTCGACCGCCTGGGCGCCGTGCTCGCCGCGCAGCGTCAGGGGCATGCCGACGATCACGCGCTCGGGGTCGTGCTCCTGCACGAGCGCGAGAACCTCCGCGAGACCGGTCTCGCTCGCCGCCCGCTCGACCGTCCCGAGCGGGCGCGCGATCGTTCCCGTCGCGTCCGAGACGGCGACGCCGGTGCGCGCGGCGCCGTAGTCGAGCGCAAGCACTCTCACAACGCCGCGACGATGAGGCGCTCGGCCTCGGCGAGCGCGTCCGGGAGCTTCTCTGGGTCCTTGCCGCCCGCCCGGGCCATCGTCGGACGACCCCCTCCGCCCCCGCCGACGATCGCCGCCGCCCCGCGGACCACATCCGAGGCGCTCACCCGCTCAGCCACCGCGTCGTCGAAGTTCGCGACGAGGTGCACCTTGCCGTTCTCCTTCGAGCCGAGCACGACGGCCGCGGGCGCGTGCTTCTGCCGGTAGCGGTCGGAGAGCTCGAGCAGCTGATCGGCGTCGAGGCCCTCGAGCGGCTGGACGATGACGTTGACACCACCTTCGGCCCGCACCTCGGGCTCCGGCGCTTCGACCCGAGGAGAGCCTTGTGACACTGTGTCACCTGGCCGCTTCCGCAGCTCCGCGAGCTCCGACCTGAGCTCCGAGGCCTCCCGCGCCCGCTCGTCGAGCAGTGCCCAGGCCGTGCCCGAGGTCACTGCCTCGACCCGGCGCACGCCTGCACCGACCGAGCTCTCCGACAGCAGGACGAACGGCCCGATCTCCGCACTCGACGACACGTGCGTCCCGCCGCACAGCTCGACCGAATAGCCGGGAACCTCGACGACGCGCACGATGTCGCCGTACTTCTCGCCGAAGAGCATCGTGGCGCCGAGCTTTCGGGCCTCGTCGATCGGCGTCTCGAAGACGTGCACCGGGCGGTTCTCGAACACGATCTCGTTGACGCGCCGCTCGACTGCCTCGCGCTGCTCGGCGGAGAGCGCGCTGTCGTGGGTGAAGTCGAAGCGGAGCTTGTCCGGCCGAACTGCCGAGCCGGCCTGCCGCACGTGATCGCCGAGGACCTCGCGTAGCGCCTTGTGCAGGAGGTGCGTGCCCGTGTGGTTCGCCATCGTCGGAAAGCGAACTCCCCACGGCACGCGCGCTCGCACGCGGTCGCCGGCCGCGAGTCCGGAGCCGCGGAACAGGAGAGCCTGATCTCCCTCGAGCCGGTGTGCCTCGACCAGCTCGGCCGTCGTGCCCGAGCCGTCGTCGAGCTCGATCGTCCCGGCGTCGCTCACCTGCCCGCCGCCGGCCGCGTAGAACGGCGACTCGCGCAGCTTCGCCAGGAAGAGACCGTCCTCGAGCTCCTCGAGCGCGCCGATCTGCGTCAGGACGTCGGTCTTCGCGTACCCGACGAACTCTGTCGTGAAGTCGGCGCTCCGCGCGAAGTTGGCCGCACGCTGCAGGTCGCTCGCACCGCCGGCGCGCGAGACCTCACGATGCCGCTCCATCTCGATCCGGTAGCCGTCCAGGTCGACGGGCTGGCCGCGCTCCTCGGCGAGCTCGGCGGTCAGCTCCACCGGAAAGCCGTACGTCGCGGCGAGGGTGAACGCCTGCTCGCCGGTGATCGCAGACTGCGAGCCGAGCTCCTCGAACAGCTTGAGCCCGCGTTCGAGCGTCTCGAGGAACCGCTCCTCCTCGAGCCGCAATACCCGTGTGATCTCCTCGGCCTGCGGCGGCAGCTCGGGGTAGGCCTCGCCCACTTGCTCGACGACGACGCTCGACAGCCGGTGCACGTCCGAGAGCCCGATCCGCTGCGCCTGCTGCACCGCTCGCCGGACGATCCTGCGCAGCACGTACCCGCGCCCCTCGTTCGACGGCGTGACGCCGTCGCCGACGAGGAACGTCATCCCGCGCCCGTGATCGGCGAGGATGCGGTGCGCCTTGGTCGCAGCGGGAGAGTCGCCGTAGCCGACACCCGACTCGGCCGCGATCCAGGCCATGATCCGCTGGTAGCCGTCCGTCTCGTAGACCGAGCGGACGTCCTGGAGGATGGCCGCACCCCGCTCGAGTCCGAGCCCCGTGTCGATGTTCTGCTTCGGCAGCGGGGTCACCGTTCCGTCGGTGTGCAGCTCGTACTCCATGAAGACGAGGTTCCAGAACTCGAGAAACCGGCCGCAGCGCGGGCAGGCGGGCGCGCAATCCGGTTCGCCGCACCCGTGCTCCGCCCCCCAGTCCCAGTAGATCTCGGAGTCCGGCCCACACGGCCCAGGCCCGCCCACCGACCAGAAGTTCTCCGCGGTCGGCAAGGCGACGATGCGCTCACGCGGCATGCCGATCCTCGCCCAGAGGTCGATCGAGACCTCGTCGGGCCCGAGCTTCAGCTGCGGGTCTCCCGCGTGCACCGTCACCCAGACACGATCCCAGTCGAGCTGCATGCGCTCCTGGATGAACTCCGTCGCGAACGCGATCGCGCCTTCCTTGAAGTACTGCCCGAACGAGAAGTTCCCGAGCATCTCGAAGAACGTCAGGTGGTGGCCGTCGAGCCCCACCTCGTCGATGTCGACCGTCCGGAAGACCTTCTGCGAGGTCGTCGTCAGCGGTGCAGGCGGTGGTTCGAGGCCGAGGAAGAACGGCATCTGGGGCTGCATCCCCGCACTGACGAGGAGCGTCGAGTCGTCGCCTGCACGCGGCACCAGCGAGTACGACGGACAGCGCAGATGCCCCCGTTCCTCGAAGAACGAGAGGAAGCCCTCACGCAGCTCGGCGGTCGTGCGCATCCCGGAATTCTACGAGCGCGGTCGCGAAGCCCAGGGTCGTCGCTACGCGGCCGGGGGTGGGCCCTCGGCCTCCACGTTCGCTGCGTTTCGAAGCTCTTCGTCGAGCTCGCTCTCGCGTCGCGCCGCGCTCTCCTTCGCCACGCGCACCGCCTCGCCGGCGTCGCGCCGCGAGCGGAACGCCGAGAACCCGTGCGAGACTCCGGCCGCGAGCCCGCTGACCTTCTTCACGGGCGTCGTGATCGCCGTCGAGACCGCGCGCACCGCGGTGTCGGCACTGTCCGCCATCGCGACGGCGCTGTCCGTGACCGTGTCGAGCTTGTCGAGCTGGTCGTTCACGCGATCGACGGTCCCTCCCGCCTTGACGACCACGGGGAGGACATCGCGCTCGGCGCCCTTGATGAACGACGAGAGCCGGGCGAACGTCCCGCCCATGCGAACGAGCATGTAGGCAAGCCCGAGGCCGCTCAGGACGAAAAAGCCCGCGAGTGCATAGTCGAGGATGTCTCCGGAGCTGACGGCGAGCACGTTCATCGCGGGGATCCTAGTGGCACCGAGGCGACATCCGTGATCACGCCCGCTCCGACGACGGCGTCGTCGTCGTAGACGACGGCGACCTGGCCGCGCGCGACCCCGTACGCCGGCTCGGCGAGCTCGACCGTGAACCCGTCGTCCGTCGCCGCCACTCGAGCGCGTATCGCCTCCGAGCGGTAGCGCAGCTTCACTTCGCCCCGCTCCACCGGGCGGTACAGCCTCCCTCGGGTCGCGACGGACGACACGGCGAGCCGCTCGCGTGGACCGACGGTCACGGTGTTCGTCGCGGCGTCGGTTCCCAGCACGTAGAGCGGCCGGTCGGAGGCGATGCGGACCCCACGCCGCTGCCCGGGCGTGAACTGCCAGTAGCCGTCGTGCTCGCCGATCGTCGAGCCGTCGGCGTCGACCACCGGTCCGGTCGTGGCCCGTAGCCCCTGGCGCGCGAGGAACGCGCGGTAGTCGTCTCCGCCGAGGAAGCACGCCTCCTGGCTCTCCGCGCGTCGCGCGGCCGCGAGACCGAGTGCCGCAGCCTCCGCGCGTGTCGCCTCCTTCGTCTGGTCTCCCAGCGGAAAGCGCACATGCTCCAGGAGCATCGGATCGACCGCCGCGAGCATGTACGACTGGTCCTTGCTGTCGTCGCGTGCCCGCGCGACGAGCCTCATGCCGTCGTGCTCGACGATCTGCGCGTAGTGACCCGTCCAGAGCTCCCCGGCGCCTGCACGCTCGGCGAATCCCACGAGCGCGTCGAATCGAAACGCGCCGTTGCAGCGCATGCACGGATTCGGCGTCTCCCCGTGCTCGTAGGCCCTGGTGAACGGATCGACGATCGCGCCCTTGAACTCGTCGCGCAGGTCGAGCGTCACGTGCGGGACTCCGAGGGCATGGCAGGCCGCCCTGGCCGCGGACACCGCGGCGGGCGAACAGCACGCCCGCTCCGTGTCCGGGGCTGCGGGGTCCTGCCAGAGCCTGAGCGTGACGCCGACCGCGCGCTGACCGGCGCGGTGGAGCGCGACGGCGCTGTCGACGCCGCCGCTCATCGCAACCGCGACCCGGCCGGTGCCGCGCTCTGCGTGGAAGACAGGGCCGATCGCGGACGCGAGCGCATCGACGGCGAGTGGTGCCCCGCCCACCGCGGCCGCCTCGAGCAGCGTGAGCCCGTCGAGCGGGCGCTCGAGGCCGGGCGCGTCGGCAGCAACGATGGTGTCGCCCTCGACCGTCAGCCGAACCGACGCCCAGGCATCGCTGCGC
>DASUCI010000080.1:0-20844 GCA_035762825.1 Gaiellaceae bacterium
GCCGCGGTTACCATCGGACGAGGATGCAGCTCACCGCACGCAAGCGCGAGATCCTGCGGCGCGTCATCGAGGAGTACGTCGCAACCGGCCAGCCGGTGGGCTCGCGCGCGCTCGTCGAGCGCTCGGGGCTCAACGTCTCCCCGTCGACGGTTCGCGGCGAGCTCGCGGAGCTCGAGGCGCTCGGCCTCCTGACCCATCCGCACACGTCCGCGGGAAGGACGCCCACCGAGGGCGGATATCGGGTCTACGCCGAGGAGTTGGTCGCGGGACTCGAGGGACGTCCCGACGAGCTCGGCGTCGACCTTCGCTCGATGCGCGACGAGATCGAGCAGGCGCTGCGGGCGACCACGGACATGCTCTCGGACGCGACGCGGCTGCTGGCGCTCGTCTCGGCGCCCTCGCTCGAGACTGCGTCGATCCGTCACGTCGAGGTGCTCACCCTGCAGCCGTCGAGCGTGATGGTCGTCGTCATCACCTCGACGGGGGGTGTCACGAAGCGCGTCTTCCGGCTCGCGGAGCCCGTCGACCCCGGCCTCGTCGCCTGGGCGGGCGAGTACCTCGAGGAGCAGCTCGTCGGTAACCGGCTCGGCTCGAGCACGGTCCGTCGCACGCTCGAAGCCCCGGAGCTCGGTCTGCGCGAGCGCGCGTTCCTCGCACTGATCGGACAGACGCTGCTCGAGGTCGGCGCCGAGGTCGGTCCCGAGGTCTTCGTAGGCGGCACCGCGGGGCTCGTCGAGGGCGCGCGCGCCGAGGAGGTCGAGGCGACGATGCGGCTCGTCGAGCTGCTCGAACGCCGCGCAGCCGTGCTCGCGCTCGTGAGCGAGGCGCTCGAGCCGCAGCGGCCGGTCGTTCACGTCGGGCCCGCCGTCGCCGGCGCCGCACTGCATTCGGTTTCGCTCGTCGGGGCGACGTACGGGATCCGCGCGACGCCGCTCGGCGCGATCGGCCTCGTCGGGCCGTTGCGGATGGACTACGAGAAGGCGATCCGCACGGTTCGCGCCGCGGCGTTCGAGCTGTCGCGCTTCGTCGAGGACGTCTACGAGGACGCCTGATGTCGCAGACGCAGACGGACTACTACGAGCTGCTCGGCGTCCCGCGCGGCGCCAGCGACGCCGAGATCAAGCAGTCGTTCCGATCACTCGCGCGCGAGCTGCACCCCGACGTCTCGAGCGCGCCGGACGCAGAGCGCCGCTTCCGCGACATCGCCGAGGCGTACGAGGTGCTCTCCGACCCCGAGCGGCGCGCCCTGTACGACCGCTACGGCCAGGCGGGGCTCCGCGGCCGCGGGTTCGAGCCGGCATTCACCGACTTCGGGTCGATCGCGGACATCTTCGCGACGTTCTTCGGCGACGATCTCGGAGGCATGGCCGGGCAGCGCGCCCGGTCGGCGCGCGGCGGCGACATCCAGGTCGTGGCCGAGATCGAGCTCGAAGAGGCGTTCACGGGGATCGCTGCGCGGGTGCCCGTCGAGGTCGCGGTCCCGTGCGAGCGGTGCGACGCGTCAGGCGCCGACCCCGGCACGTCGTCGCGGGCCTGCTCGACGTGCGGCGGCGCCGGCGCGATCCGGACCGTGTCGCAGAACATCTTCGGTCAGTTCGTCCAGCAGCGGACGTGTCCGGACTGCGGCGGCTCGGGCGAGGTGCTCGAGCAGCCGTGCCCCGACTGCTCCGGAGACGGCCGCCTCCTCGTTCGCCGCCAGCTCGAGGTCGACATTCCCGCCGGCATTCACGACGGACAGCAGATCCGCGTTCGCGGAGAGGGGCACGCCGGCTTCCGCAGCACGGAGCGCGGTAACGCGTTCGTCGTCGTGCGAGTGAAGCCCGACGAGCGGTTCGTCCGCGACGGCGACGATCTGCACACCGCCCTGCGGTTGACGATGACCGAAGCTGCGCTCGGGACGACCGCGACCGTCTCGTCGCTCTCCGGCGAGCTCGAGCTCGAGGTGCCAGCCGGCACGCAGCCCGGTGACGTGCGCGTCCTCGCAGGCGAGGGCATGCCCGCGCTGCGTGGCTCACGTCGCGGCTCCCTCCATGTTCGACTCGATGTCGCCGTGCCGACCGCGCTCGACGACGAGCAGCGTCGTCTGCTCGAGGACGTCGACCGCACGCTCGGGCCCGAGGCGTACGTGCTGAAGCCCGAGAACGAAGGCTTCTTCGGCCGGCTCAAGAGCGCGCTGCGCTGAACGAGCTCCGGCGTGTGACCGTGCGTGTGCCCGCCGCCGAGGCGGAGACCGCGGCGGCGCGGCTGCTCGAACGCTTTCCCGGTGGTCTGGAAGAGCGCGCTGCAGACGACCGCACCGAGCTCGCCGTCTTCACGGACGAGGACGGCGAGGCCGATGTGCGCAAAGGATTTGCGGACGTGTCGACGGAGCGGGTCGAGCCGGGCTGGGAGGATCGCTGGAAGGAGTTCCACCGCCCGGTGTCGGCGGGCGGCCTCTGGATCGGCCCGCCGTGGATCGAGCCGCCTGCCGGTCAGCCTGCGGTCGTCGTCGACCCGGGTCGCGCGTTCGGAACCGGTGCACACCCGACGACGCGGGCCTGCATCGCGCTGCTCGCCCGACTCGACCGCGGCAGCCTGCTCGATGCCGGCTGCGGCTCCGGTGTCGTTGCCGTGGCGGCGGCGCGGCTCGGCTTCGCTCCGGTCGCCGCCATCGACGTCGACGAGGTCGCGGTCGAGATCGCCCGTGAGACCGCGCACGCGAACGGCGTCGAGGTGACCGCGTTCCGCGCCGACGTGTTGCTCGACGAACTGCCGCTCGCGGACGTCGTCGTCGCGAACATCGAGCTCGCGATCGTCGAGCAGTTGCTCCAGCGCGTCGCGTCGTCCATCGCCGTGACGTCGGGCTATCTGCAGTCCGAGACGCCCACGGAACGGGGCTGGACTCGAATCGACCGCGTGGAGCTCGACGGTTGGGCGGCGGACGTCCTGCGCGCCAAGTGACACTGTGTCACAAGGTTCGCGGCACAGGGCACTAAGCTACGCGACTCCATGGCGTCGTTCTCGGTGCGTTTTCTCGGATGCAAGGTCTCGTACGCGGACGCACAGGCCGTGCGCGAGCGCCTGCTCAGCGACGGTCACGTCGAGGCTGCCGATGCCACCGACGTCGCTGTCGTGAACACCTGCTGTGTGACGCACGAGGCCGTCTCGAAGTCACGGCAGGCGGTGTCCCGCGCGGCACGTGCGCACGGCCGCGTGTACGTGACGGGCTGCGCCGCGAACCTTGCCGGCGCCTTCGCGACTGTCGCGCCGAACGTCCGCGTCCTCGCACGGCCGAGCGAGGACGTTCCCACGGCCGTGGCCCGAGACGTCGGCGCGCTCGGCTGCGTCAGGGCCGACTCACGCCTGGAGCGGACGCGCGCGTTCGTGAAGATCCAGGACGGCTGCTCGTTCTCGTGCGCGTTCTGCGTGATCCCGCTCGTCCGCGGCACGACGCGGAGCCGTCGAGCCGAGGCCGTCCTCGCCGAGATCCGGAGACGCGTGGCCCAGGGACATCGCGAGATCGTGCTGACCGGCGTGAATCTCGGCTGTTTCCGCGATCGCGAGGCCGGCTATACGCTGCCGCGGCTCATCCGCGTGGCGGGCGCGCTGCCGGGCGTCGAGCGGCTGCGCCTGTCGTCCATCGAGGTGAACCACCTCACGGACGACCTCGTCGCCGCGCTGCGCGAGACCGAGACGGCGTCGCTTCATCTCCACGTTCCGCTGCAGTCGGGCGACGACGGCGTCCTGCGCGCGATGTGCAGGCGCTACTCCGCCGCGCAGTATCGGACGAAGCTCGAGCCGCTCGACGACTTTAACCTCACCGCAGACGTCATCGTCGGCTTTCCCGGGGAGGACGAGGAGGCCTTCGGTCGCACGCTCGACATGGTTCGAGACTCGGGCCTCACACGGGTCCACGCGTTCCCGTACTCGCCGCGGCCCGGAACGACCACGGCTGCGGTGGACACCGTGCCCATCTCCGAGAAGAAGGAGCGGAGCGCTCGCTTGCGCGCGCTCTCGGAGGAGCTCTCACGGCGGCGCTGGGCGTCACGGATCGGCTCGACCGATCGCGTGCTCGTCGACCGGCCGGGTCGCGGGTACGGCGACGACTACACGCCGTGGCTCGTCGACGGCGAGATCGGCCAACTCCTGCGCGCGCGCGCCGTCGGAGTCTCCGAGGAGGGCATCCTTGCCGTCGCAGCCTGATGCGAACTGCCTCTTCTGCCGGCTCGTCGCAGAAGGTGATCACGTGCGCGCCGCCGACGGCTTCGTGGCGATCCGCGACATCAACCCGATCGCCGAGACGCACCTGCTCGTCCTGCCTGCGCGCCACGTCGACACGTTCCGCGAGATCGACGCCTTCCCCGACGAGGAAGCAGGCCGCATGCTCCGCTTCGTCGCCGACACGGCGTCCGCGGCCGGGCTCGACGACTACAAGGTGCTCGTCAACGTCGGTGAGGGTGGCGGCCAGACGGTCTTCCACCTCCACTGGCACGTCCTCGGCGGCCGCTTCGACTCGGGGAGGCTCGCCCGCGTGCTCGAGCTGGAGACCGCATAGTGAGCCTCATCGCGCGCATCGAGGACGAGCTGAAGGCGGCGCGGCTCGCCCGCGACGAGGACCGCCGGGACGCGCTCAGCCTCGTCCTCAACGCGCTGCAGGCAGCGAAGAAAGAGCTTCAGCGCGAGCTCTCCGACGACGAGGAGCTGCAAGTCCTGCAACGGGAGCGCAAGCGGCGAGTGGAGGCGGCCGAGGCATTCCGCACCGCGGGCCGCGAGGAGCAGGCCGACGACGAGGAGTACGAGCTCGAGATCCTCGAGGAGTTCATGCCCGAGCCGATGTCGGAGGCGGAGATCGAGGAGATCATCGACGACGTCATCTCCCAGGTCGAGGCGACGAGCATCCGCGACATGGGGCGCGTCATGGCGGGCGTGATGCACCAGGTCTCCGGGCGCGCGGACGGGTCGACCGTCTCCCAGTTGGTGAAGGAGAAGCTGGCCTGACAGAAGCCTCGTAGGGGCGAGATATATCTCGCCCCTACACTGCGCCCGATGCAGCAGGTTCTCGACGTCTCGAACGAGGTCGCGGCCGAGCTCGCCGGCGTGGAGGACGGCGTCCTCGACGCGCTCCGCGAGCGGCTCCAGTGCACGATCGCGCTGCGCGGCAACCGACTGACGCTCGGCGGCGACGACGAGCATGTGGTCGCTGCGCGCGCGGTGGTCGACGAGCTCGTCGAGCTGGTCGAGGGAGGCCACGAGATCGGCCCGGACACGGTAGGCACGGTCCTCGCCGCGCTCGACCAGGCCGAGGACGTCCGCGAGGTGTTCGACGACGTCGTCTGGCGCCACCGCGGCAAGAACATCACGCCGAAGACGGTGAACCAGAAGCGCTACGTCGACGCGATCCGCGGAGCGACCGTCACGTTCGGGATCGGGCCGGCGGGAACGGGGAAGACGTACCTCGCGATGGCGCTCGCCGTCTCGGCGCTCTCCGAAGGTGCCGTCGGCCGCGTGATCCTCACGCGACCCGCCGTCGAGGCGGGCGAGCGGCTGGGCTTCCTGCCCGGCGACATGCTCGCCAAGGTCGATCCGTACCTGCGCCCCCTCTACGACGCGCTCTACGACATGCTCGACGCCGAGCGGCTCGCCGGCTACATGGAGCGCGGCACGATCGAGGTCGCCCCGCTCGCCTTCATGCGCGGCCGGACGCTCAACGACTCCTTCGTTGTCCTCGACGAGGCGCAGAACACCACGCCGGAGCAGATGCAGATGTTCCTCACGCGGCTCGGGTTCGGCTCGAAGATGGTCGTCACCGGCGACGTGACGCAGGTCGACCTTCCGCGCGAGCAGGCATCGGGCCTCATTCAGGTGCGCGAGATCCTCGCGGGCATCGACGGCATCGGCTTCGTGGAGTTCGGCAACGAGGACGTCGTCCGCCACAAGCTCGTGCAGCGGATCGTCGAGGCGTACAAGCGCCACGCCGAGGAGACCGGCACCGCGCGCCGCCGGTGATCAGCGTCGAGACGGACAACCGGAGCGGACTGGCGGTCGAGGTGCACGCAGCGGAGGAGCTCGCGTCGCATGTTCTCGTCGCCGAAGGCGTGACCGACGGTGAGCTCGGCATCGCGTGGGTCGGGAGCGACGAGATGCGCGCTCTGAAACGCGAGCATCTCGGAGTCGACGAGGCGACCGACGTCCTCTCGTTTCCCCTCGACGGCCGCGACGAGCTTCCCGCGGGCGAGCCACGCGCGCTCGGCGATGTCGTGCTCTGCCCCGAGGTCGTCGGCGACGGCTGGCGCGAGCCGCTGGTCCACGGTCTCCTGCACCTGCTCGGGTACGACCACGGCGACGAGATGACCGAGCGCGAGCGGGTCCACACGGCCCGATGACGCGCCAGGGCTCGACGTCGCTGTTCCAGAGCTTCAACTTCGCGGCCGAGGGCGTGGTCCACGCCGTTCGCACACAGCGGAACCTCTGGATTCACTTCGCGATCGCGATCGCCGTGCTGGTCGCGGCGATCGGGTTCGGTGCGACCAAGCTCGAGCTGGCCGTCCTCCTGCTCGCGATCACGTTCGTGCTCGTCGCGGAGCTCGTGAACACGGCCGTCGAGGCGGCAGTGGACGTCTCGTCGACCTCGTTCGACCCGATGGCGAAGATCGCGAAGGACATCGCCGCCGGGGCGGTGCTCGTCGCTGCGTTGAACGCGCTCGCGGTCGGCTACCTCGTGTTCTCGGGCGAGGTCGCGACGCGGAGCTCGCGATTCCTCACGCGGTTGTCGGATGCGCCCGCGGAGCTCACGCTCGTCGCCTTCGCGGTCACGGTGATCCTCGTGATCGCGGTCAAGGCGTACACGGGGCGCGGGACGCCACTTCGAGGTGGGCTGCCCTCGGGTCACGCAGCGGTGGCGTTCGCCGGGTGGATGGCGGTGACACTCATCCTCGAGGACTCGTCGCAGCGCTTCCTCATCTCGTCCGTGACGTTCATCATGGCCTTGCTCGTGGCGCAGACTCGCGTGGAATCCGGCGTGCACTCGGCCTCCGAGGTCGCCTCGGGCGCCTTGCTCGGTGCGTTGGTGACGCTCTTCCTGTTCCAGGTGTTCGGATGAACGATCAGGAGCTCCTCGCCGCGGCGGACGCAGTTGCCGAGCGGGCGTACGCGCCGTACTCGACCTTCCTCGTCGGGTGCGCAGTCCTCGCGCGCGACGGTCGTGTTATCGAGGGCGTGAATGTCGAGAACGCGGCGTATCCACTCGGTGTCTGTGCGGAGCGCACGGCGTTCGCGCGCGCCGTCGCCGAGGGATACCGGCCCGGCGACTTCGTCGCCGCCGCGATCACCGCGTCGCCGTGTGGCGGCTGCCGGCAATGGCTGCACGAGATGGGGGTCGAACGGGTCGTCTTCCGAAACGGCGGCCGGGTCGTGACGATGACAACGGACGAGCTTCTGCCCGAGTCATTCGACAGCTCGAACCTCGGATGAGCAGCGCGAACCTCGGATGAAGAGCGGCTTCGTGGCGGTGGCCGGCCGTCCGAACGTCGGCAAGTCGACACTCGTCAACGCGCTCTGCGGGGAGAAAATCGCGATTACGTCCAAGGTCCCGAACACGACCCGCCGCCGGCTGTTCGGCGTCGCGCACGGGCCTGACTACCAGCTCGCGCTCGTCGACCTCCCCGGCTTCCAACGCCCGATGGACCCGCTCACCGAGCGCATGCAGCGGACCGTCGACTCCTCGTTCGAGGACGTCGACGCGGTGCTCCTCGTGGTCGATGCCCGCGCCCACATCGGGTCCGGAGACCGCTTCGTCGCTCGGCGCGTGTTCGGTCTCGAGAAGCCCGTGATCATCGCGCTCAACAAGGTCGACCGGCTGAAGCCCGCGCACATCGCGACGCAGATGAAGGCGGCGGCCGCGCTCGGCGACTTCCACGCGCTCCATCCGGTCAGCGCGAAGACGAAGGAGGGCGTCGGCGAGCTCCGCGGAGACCTCGTGTATCTCCTCCCCGAGGGCCCTGCGTACTTCCCGAGCGCGCAGACGACCGACCTCACGCTCGAAGAGCGCATCGCCGAGGTCATCCGCGAGAAGGCGCTCCACCTCACGCGGGAGGAGGTTCCGCACGCGATCACCGTCGAGGTCGAGGAGATCGAGGAGAAGCGCATGCGCGCGATCGTCTATTGCGAGACCGAGTCGCAGAAGGGAATCCTCGTGGGCAAGAAGGGCGCGATGGTGCGCGAGATCGGGACGCGAGCCAGGCCCGAGGTCGAGGCGCTGCTCGGCTACCCGGTGTTCCTCGAGCTGACGGTCAAGGTGCGCCCCAAGTGGCGCCGCGATCCGCGCATGCTCGAGCGGCTCGGGCTGTAGGCAACCCTCTCTACACTCACTCCATGGCCAAGACACCGGCACTCGTCGGCGGCTTCGAGCTTCCGTCCGGCCCGCGGCTTCCCCGGGTCGGCTCGGTCGACGCAGTCGCGCTCGAGGAGCGCGCGGCGACGCTCGCGAAGCGGTCGATCAAGCGCGAATCGAAGGTGCAGGCGCTCGAGCTCGCCATCCGGATGATGGACCTGACGACGCTCGAAGGGCAGGACACGCCGGGCAAGGTCGCTGCGATCTGCTCGAAGGCGATGCGGCCCGATCCCGTCGACGTCTCGGTGCCGCCCGTGGCGGCCGTCTGCGTCTACCCGAGCCTCGTCGGGATCGCGAAGGAGCGACTCGCGGGGAGCGGCGTCAAGGTCGCGTCCGTCGCGACGGCGTTCCCGTCCGGGCAGTCCCCGACGGACATCAAGGTCGCGGAGACGCGGGCGGTCGTCGAATTCGGCGCGGACGAGGTCGACATGGTCATCGACCGGGGCGCATTCCTCTCGGGCCGCTACGCGAAGGTGTTCGACGAGATCGTCCGCGTGAAGGAGGCGTGCGGCGACGCGCACCTCAAGGTCATCCTCGAGACGGGCGAGCTCGGGACGTACGACAACGTCAGGCGCGCCTCGCTGATCGCCATAGCCGCGGGCGCCGACTTCATCAAGACCTCCACGGGGAAGGTCAGCCCGGCAGCAACGCTGCCCGTGACGCTCTGCATGATGGAGGTCGTCCGCGACGTCTATGCGGAGACCGGGCACATCGTCGGGATCAAGCCCGCGGGCGGGATCCGTGCGTCGAAGCAGGCGATCCAGTACCTCGTCACGCTGTACGAGACGCTCGGGGCGGAGTGGATGACGCCCGATCTCTTCCGGTTCGGCGCCTCTTCGCTCCTCAACGACGTGCTGATGCAGCTCCGCAAGGAGAAGACGGGGCGGTACCAGTCCGGCGACTACTTCACCATCGACTAGAGGAGCCGCTGTGTCCGAGGACTCCATCACCATCGACTGATGGCCCAGGTCGAGAAGCGCGCGTCGAATCTCCCCGCGACGTTCGAGTGGGAGTACGCGCCGGCGCCCGAGGCGCGCGACATCGTCCGGATCCGCGAGCGGTACGGCCTCTTCGTCGGCGGCGAGGAGATCGAGCCGCGCACGAAGGAGTGGTTCCCGTCCATCTCGCCCTCGACGGAGGAGCTCCTCTTCGAGGTCGCGCTCGCGGGCGAGGAGGACGTCGCGCTCGCGGTCGACACCGCACGGGGCGCCTTCGAGAACGGCTGGTCGGAGCTCGCGCCTTCGGAGCGCGCGAAGTACCTCTTCCGGGTCGCACGTCTCATCCAGGAACGCGCGCGCGAGCTGGCGGTGGCCGAGTCGCTCGACGGCGGCAAGCCGATCCGCGAGTCCCGCGACGTCGACATCCCGCTGGCCGCCGCGCACTTCTTCTACTACGCGGGCTGGGCCGACAAGCTCGAGTACGCGTTCCCGAACCGGCGCCCACGGCCGCTCGGGGTCGCGGCTCAGATCATTCCCTGGAACTTCCCCCTGCTGATGCTCTCGTGGAAGATCGCGCCGGCGCTCGCGTGTGGCAACACGGTCGTCCTCAAGCCTGCCGAGACGACCCCGCTGACGGCGATGATCTTCGCCGACATCTGCCGTCAGGCGGAGCTGCCGCCGGGCGTCGTCAACCTCGTGACCGGCGACGGGACCACCGGCGCGCACCTCGTCCGTAACGAGGGCATCGACAAGCTCGCCTTCACGGGCTCGACCGAGGTCGGGAAGCTGATCATGCGCGAGCTCGCGGGCCGCAACGTGAAGCTGACGCTCGAGCTCGGAGGGAAGGCCGCCAATGTCGTGTTCGACGACGCGGCGCTCGACCAAGCGGTCGAGGGCATCGTCAACGGCATCTACTTCAACCAGGGCCATGTCTGCTGCGCTGGCTCGCGGCTCCTCGTGCAGGAGTCGATCTACGAGCCGCTCCTCGAGAAGCTGAAGCGTCGGTTGTCGACCCTCCGCGTGGGCGACCCGCTCGACAAGAACACGGACGTGGGCGCGATCAACTCGAAGGCTCAGCTCGAGAAGATCCGGGAGCTGGTCGCGAGCGGGAAGGAGGAGGGCGCCGAGATCTTCCAGCCGAAGTGCGACCTCCCCGAGCGCGGGTACTGGTTCGTGCCGACCCTCTTCACGAATGTCGCGCAGAGCTACCGGATCGCGCAGGAGGAGATCTTCGGGCCGGTGCTCTCGGTGCTGACCTTTCGCACGCCCGACGAGGCGGTCGAGAAGGCGAACAACACGCCGTACGGGCTCTCCGCCGGCGTCTGGACGGAGAAGGGCTCGCGCATCCTCTGGATGGCGCAGCGGCTCCGCGCCGGCGTCGTGTGGGCGAACACGTACAACCGCTTCGATCCGACCTCGCCGTTCGGCGGCTACCGCGAGTCGGGCTTCGGTCGTGAGGGCGGGCGCCACGGGCTCGAGCCGTACCTGAGGTTCGACGAGTGAGAGGCCGCACGTCGCTTCCCCGCACCGCACCGTGCAATTCCCCACCCTGGGTGGGGTGGTTGGCCACCCTCCACTCGGCGTCGAGCCTAGCGCTCGAGTGCGCACGAGGCTGTCACGGCTCGGTGTCGAGTCAGAGCCAATGTGTCCACCGCCTCGCCGCCCGAGCCGACACGCCGTGACCAGGCTCTCGGTCAAGAAGACGTACAAGCTCTATATCGGCGGCGCGTTCCCGCGCTCCGAGTCCGGGCGCACGTTCGAGGCAGGCGGGCACAACGTCGCGCGCGCCTCGCGCAAGGACGCGCGCGACGCCGTGCGGGCCGCGCGCTCCGCGCTCCCTGGCTGGGCGGCGATGACCGCGTACAACCGCGGGCAGGTTTTGTACCGCCTCGCGGAGATGATGGAGGCGCGAGGCGCTGATCTCGAGGCCGCCTGTACCGGGCGCGCGGAGGTCGAGGCGGCTATCGATCGCACCGTCTGGTATGCGGGCTGGGCGGACAAGCTCGCCCAGGTGATCGGCAGCTCGAACCCGGTCGCCGGGCCGTACTTCGACTTCACGATCCCGGAGCCGACCGGGGTCGTCGCGATCCTTGCTCCCTCGGATCCCCCGCTCCTCGGCCTCGTCTCGCGAACGCTGCCGGCGCTCGTCGGCGGCAATACGGTCGTCGTCGTCGCAGGCGAGCCGGCCGCCATTGCCGCGGTGGAGCTGGCCGAGGCGCTCGCGACGTCGGACTTCCCGGAAGGCTCCGTCAACGTGCTCACCGGGTTCGCCGACGAACTCGCGCCCTGGCTCGCCGGCCACATGGACGTGAATGCGATCGACCTCACGGGCGTCGACGGTCCCACCGTCGAGCTCGAGCGGTCCGCGGCGGAGAACGTCAAGCGCGTGATCCGCGCGGACGCCGACTCCCAGAGCCCGTGGGAGATCTCGCGCTTCCTCGAGCTGAAGACCGTCTGGCACCCGATCGGTCTGTGAGCCGGGCGCGTATGCAGCCGCTTCCGGGCGGTTCGGAGTCGATGGCGTTGAAGGCTCAGCCGCGCGTCGCGTAGACGGCCTGCCGGAAGCTGGTTCCCACGGGCTCGTTCGCGAGCACCCACACGACGAGCGGTCGTCCGCCTGCGTAGTGCACCGAGATGTAGTCGGCGAGCATCCGGCCGGACGTCGTGTTGGCCATCCACGAAAGCGGCATCGAATGCGCGGAGAGCCGTCGCGCCGGCGACCACGTCGCCGGCGCCCCGGGTGACTCGACCCGCTCGACGTCGATGCCGGCGGCGCGCGAGCGCATGTACGCGATCGCAACCCGTCCAGTCGCCGCGTCGGTTCCGATCGCGGGGAGCACGGCGTTTCGCCCGCGGGTGATCGCGACGGGAGCGTTCCACTGGATGCCGTCGGCCGACGTCGAGACGAACACGGCATTGTTCCGTGACGCGCCGGGTGACTCGCAGTCGTGCCAGGCCGCCCACACGCGGCCCGTTCGGTCGACCTCTGCAGAGGGGAGCGAGAACCCACGGAAGCCGCGGATCGCGCAGCCGCCGTCGATGGGGGCTATGCGGACGGGCGAGCCCCACGTCGCGCCGCCGTCGGCCGACCGCGAGGCTGTCACCGCGAACCGTCCCGTCTGGATGAGATAGACGACGACGATCTCGCCCGTCGGCCGGATCGCCGGGAAGACCCCGACGCCCGGCCGCGCGCCAATGTCCACCGGAGTCGACCACGTGACGCCGCCGTCGGACGACCAGCTGACGGCGAGCATGTCGCGGTCGGCCGAGTGCGTATAGACGAGGTAGCAGCGGCCGTAGAAGGGCGACGAGGCGGTGTTGTCGCACGCAAGCCAGTTCTTGTCGAACGCGATGCCCTCTGCCGCACGCTCCTCGAGCGCGTTCGACGCCGTGCTCCAGGTCGCGCCGTTCGTGGAGCGGTTGATCGCGAGGCGCGTCGTCTGGCCCTCGAGTGTGAGTGTCGAGATCAGCCACGTCGCGTGGGCCGCGTCGTACGCGACGACCGGGTCGCTGGCGCGCGCGTTCGGCCCCGGAGGGAGGCTCGCGGTCGTGAGGCCGGGGAGAACACCGCTGCGCCAGGACGCCCCGTCGTTCGAAGTGACCGCCCAACCCACGTTGGTCGCAGCACCGTCGAAGCGGCGCCCGACCTGGAACGTGGCGACCGTCGTGCGACCGAACGTGAAGCTGTCCGGCTCGACCTGGGTCTCGTGTTGGGCATCGGCGGTCGTGTACGGGTCGCGGGAGAGGCGCCGACCGACGACCTCGCAATCGCGTGCGACTGCGTCCAGGAGGTCGGCGTTCACGACGTCGAGACCCGCCCCGCACCGAACGACATCACGCGCTCCGTCGTACGACGTCGCGACGAGGTCGTCTCCTGGCCCGGCGTCGTGGGTGTCTCGGCCCGCGCCTCCCTGGAGGAAGTCGGTTCCGCGCCCGGCGACGAGCCGGTCGCTTCCGCCCAGGCCGCGGAGCACGTCCGCCCGTGGCGTCCCCAGCAGCCGGTCGTTCTCCGGCGTCCCGGTGACCACGCGCGCGCCGGCCACGCCGGTCGCGAGCAGCAGCCCCACGACGAGGAGAGGGAGAAGACGCATGCCCTGGATGGGACGTTGAGCTGTGACTCCCGGTTTGCACCCGGCCGACTACGATCACGTCCCGTGAGCAAGTTGAGCCAGGCCATCGCCGAGGGCGACGGCATCTCGTTCATCGTCGAGGTCTCGGATTCCGCCGGCGCCAAGTCGGCCGAGGCGCAGGGCGCGGACGGCTTGGCCGTGATCACGAACGCGAACTCGGTCCGCATGACGTCGGCACTTCCGTTGCTCCATCTCGGCCACCTGTTCGACGCTCAGGGCTCGGCGTCGGACGCGGTCGTGATCAAGCCCGACCTCGCGATGTGGGACGAGGGGCACGCGCTCGGCCTCGAGTGCATCGTGCGTGTGCGCGAGCCGTCGGAGCTCGAGCGGGTTCTCCGCTACTTCGATCCCGAGGTCTTCCTGCTCTCCGTGCCCGAGGATGCCGACGACGACCCGGTCACGGTCCTGCTCGACCTGCTCCACGACGTGCCGGCGGGGAAGCTCGCGATCGCAGAGCTCCACGACGCGACGCCGGAGGACGTCTCCGAGCTCGAGCGCTCCGGAGTCGACGCGGTGCTCGTGTCGCACGGCGTCCTGGCGACGCTCATGCCGGCCGATCCGCCCGAAGTCTGAGAGCTCCCGGTGCGAATTGGTGTATTGACGGGCGGCGGCGACTGTCCCGGCCTGAACGCCGTCATTCGAGCCGTCGTCCGCGTATCCACCGATCGCGGGCACGAGATGGTCGCGGTCCGTGACGGGTGGAAGGGCTTGACGGACGGGCTCTTCGCGACTCTCGGGCGCCGGGAGGTCTCCGGAATCCTGCCTCGCGGCGGAACGATTCTGGGCACGACCCGCACGAACCCGTACAAGGTCGACGGTGGGGTCGAGGCGGTGCTGCGCCACTTCGCCGAGCAAGGGCTGGATGCCCTCGTCGCGGTCGGCGGCGAGGACACGCTCGGCGTCGCGGACAGCCTTCATCGCGAGCACGACCTGCCAGTGGTCGGTGTCCCGAAGACCATCGACAACGACCTCTCGGGGACGGACTACACGTTCGGCTTCGACACTGCCATGACGATCGCGGCCGAGGCCATCGACCGCCTGCATACGACAGCGGAGTCTCACAACCGCGTGATGGTCGTCGAGGTCATGGGCCGGCATACGGGGTGGATCGCAGTGATGAGCGGCATCGCGGGCGGGGCCGACGTGATCCTCATCCCCGAGCAGCCGATCACGGTCGAGGAGGCATGCGCGGACCTGGTGCGGCGGCATGAGGGAGGCAAGGACTTCTCGATCGTGGTCGTGAGCGAGGGGTACCAGCTGACGTACGAATCCGGCGAGCAGCATCTCGTCGCGGGCGCCGCGCGTGGCTCGGATCAGTTCGGCCACGTCGTTCTCGGAGGGGTCGGCGATGCGCTGGCACGGGACATCGAGGAGCGGACCGGGTTTGAGACGCGGGTGACCGTGCTCGGGCACGTCCAGCGAGGCGGAAGCCCGACGCCGCGGGATCGCGTGCTCGCGACCCGCTTCGGCCTGAAGGCCGCCGACCTCGCGCACGAGCGCAGGTTCGGACGCATGGCCGCCTTGCATGGAGACACGATCACCGACGTGTCGCTCGAAGAGGCGACGCGCGAGCTGAAGACCGTTCCTGCGCACTGGTACGAGGTCGCGCGCGCCTTCTTCGGCTAGTCGCAACGCTACGATCGACTCGCGCCGGAGTGGCGGAACTGGCAGACGCGCGGGACTCAAAATCCCGTGTCCTCCGGGACGTGTGGGTTCGACCCCCACCTCCGGCATGTGGCGCGAGGGCGTAACGACGCGGGGCTTGCGCCGCAACCCGTGAGCTACGCCTCCAGCTTCTCCAGCTCGGGAGGCAGGGTTGCTGGCTCGAGCTCTGCGACACCCGGCCCGCCGTCGCCGCCCCACCGCAGAGCGACGACCTTCCACCAATGTTCCGTGTGGTCCGGCTGTCGGAAGTAGCTCTCCATTTCGATCGGCCCCTCGCCGAACACGCTCGTCTCGTCGACTCGACCGTCGGCGTGGCGGAGAATCAACCGACACTGCGTCATGAGCCGATGATAGGCCGGCTCTCGCTGCGAGCGATGACATGCGCGCCTCGGTGCGGTCATAGCGGGAAAGAGCACCGCGAGAGAAAGGACAACCCATGAAACTGACGACCATCACGCACGTCACGGTCGACGGGGTGATGCAGGGACTCGGCGCGCCGGATGAGGACCGCAGCGGCGGATTCGAGCGCGGCGGATGGGCGATACCGCTCTTCGACGACGAGGCTGCGACGTTTCTGGACCAGGTCTTCGAGCGGGCCGACGCGTTCCTGTTCGGCCGGCGGACCTACGAGATCTTTGCCCGCTCCTGGGGAACCGGCTCCTGGGGGGCAAATCAGGGCAACAACCCGATCTCGGTGGCATTGAACACGATGCCCAAATACGTCGCATCGACCACGCTCACCGAACCGGACTGGGCGAACACGACGGTCGTCTCCGGAGACGTCGTGGCCGCCGTCGGCGAGCTGAAAGCCAAGCGGGAAGGGGAGCTGCAGGTGCACGGCAGCGGCAACCTGGTCCGCTGGCTCCTCGACAACCAGCTTGTCGACGAGATCACCCTGCTCACCTATCCCGTGGTCGTCGGCCAGGGCGCGCGGCTGTTCCCTGACACCGGCCCGGACGCTGCACTTGAACTGGTCGACTCGCAGTCCACTCCGAAAGGGATAACGATCCAGGTCTACCGGTCCGCCGGGCGCCCGCAGTACGCACCCGCCACCGCCGCCTGAAGCGCACTCGTAGCGCTGAGCGCACGCCGCGAGTGACGGCCGGAGGCGGGCTTTGCCCGCCGGGAGGCCCAGCGCGGTTCTGGGTGCACGGCGTGAGGAAGGGGGGTCCGCGGGGGGAAACATCGTTTCGCCCCGCGCTGTTACCCCTTCGTTGTCATTTGCGCACCATTGCTGGAGGGCAGATACTCTCGGCACGCCGGGCCCAGACCGGCGCGCTACCGGGTGAATCGACGTGAGGAGGACAGGTTGACTGCAAAGAAGAGTGTGCTCGCCGCACTCGGGCTGCTGATCGCTGCGTTGGCGCTCGTCGCTGCAGGCTGCGGCGGCGACGACGACGGGGGCGGCGAGGTGACGGCGCTGCCGTCGTCCTCGTGCGGAGCCCTCCAGTACGAGGGCGAGGGCGACCCCGACTACATCCTGGCATCGGACTTCCCGCTGCAGGGCTCGTCCCGCACGCAGACGGAGCAGATCGTCGCGGCGATCCAGTTCGAGCTGGAGCAGCGCGGTTGGAAGGCCGGCGACTACAACATCGCCTTCCAGTCGTGCGACGACGCGACCGCTCAGGCCGCGAAGTGGGATTCGGCAAAGTGCTCGCAGAACGGGAACGCGTATGCCGCGAACGATGCGGTCATCAGCGTGATCGGGACGTTCAACTCGGGGTGCGCTGCCATCATCATCCCGCTTCTGAACGAGGCGCCGGAGGGTGGCATCGCGATGATGTCGCCGGCGAACACGTACCCGTGCCTCACGGTCAACCTTCCGGGTGGCTGTGACGCGAGCGAGCCGGCCAAGTACTACCCGACCGGCAGTCGCAACTACGCGCGTGTCGCACCCGCGGACGACTACCAGGGTGCGTTCGTCGCAGAGTTCATGCAGAAGCAGGGGATCAAGAGCGTCTACATCCTCAACGACAAGGAGGCCTACGGTCTCGGCGTCGCCACCACGACCCGCAAGGCCGCGGAGCACGTCGGCATCGAGGTCGCCGGCTTCGAGGCGTGGGATCCCAAGGCGTCGAGCTACGAGGCTTTGATGAACAAGATCAAGGGCACGAACGCCGACGCGGTCTTCCTCGGAGGGCTCATCGACGAGAACGGCGCTCAGGTGATCAAGGACAAGGTGGCCGTGCTCGGACCGAACGACGGTGCGGTCAAGTTGCTCGCACCTGACGGCTTCACGACGCAGGCGACGATCGACGAGGCCGGCGGGGCTGCCCGCGGCATGTTCATGTCGGTCGCCGGCGTGCCGATCGACGCGTTCACCGGCGCTGCTGCCGAGTACATCCAGCAGCTCCAGGAGGGCCCGCTCGCCGGAAAGGCGATCGACCCGTACGCGATCTACGGCGCGCAGTCGGCGCAGATCGTGCTCGACGCGATCGCTGCGTCGGACGGCTCTCGTGAGGACGTCATCGCGAAGATGTTCGAGACCGAGGTCGAGAACGGCCTGCTCGGCGACTTCGGGTTCAACGAGAACGGCGATCCGACGAACGCGTCGGGCGCGGTGGTCGGCTTCACGATGTACGTGGCCACCGACAAGCTCGAGACGTCGGACAACTTCTCGCCGAATCCCGAGACCGTCACGGCGGCCGGCGCTTAGGAAAGCATCACACGCGACGGGGCGGGGGGCATTGCCCTCCCGCCCCGTTTCGGTTTAAAGTCGCCACTCCATGGCCACGGCGACCGCGGCGCTGCACCGCATTCGAGGCTCCAGCCTTATCGACGCCATCGGGCTCGCTCTCCTCGCGCTGGTCGTCGTCTGGGTCGTCTTCAAGTTCGCCCAGGATCCGACCCGCTTCCTGAACGTCTCGGTCCTCGGCGCCAGGAACGGCGCCATCTACGGGCTCGTCGCGCTCGGATACACGCTCGTGTACGGGATCCTGCAGCTCATCAACTTCGCGCACGGGGACGTCTTCGCGCTGTCGGGCCTGGTGGCGAGCACGATGATCCTCTCGGTCTTCGGCCTCGACGAGAACACCGGCGTCGCGATGATCATCATCGGGCTCCTCGGCACGCTTGCGGTGACGATCCCGCTCTTCGCCGTGTTCAACGGCACGATCGAGCGCATCGCCTACAAGCCGTTGCGACATGCGCCGAGGCTGGCGCCGCTCATCACCGCGGTGGGTGTCTCGTTCATCGTCCAGAACATCTCGCTGGCGATCTACGGTGTCGACTTCGAGTCCGTTCCGAACTTCATCCCGCGAACGGATGCAGTAACCATCGGGGACATCGCGATCGGGTGGAACACGATCGCGGTGTTCCTCATCGTCGTGCCCGTGCTTCTCGTGCTCACGTGGTTCGTGCGGTCGACGAGACAGGGCAAGGCGATGCGCGCCGTCGCTCAGGACAGGGAGGCCTCGGCGATGATGGGCATCGACGTGAACCGGACGATCTCGGTCACGTTCTTCATCGCCGGCGGGCTGGCTGCGGTCGCTGGACTCGTGTATCTGCTCCAGTTCAACATCCGCTACGACACCGGGTTCCAGCTCGGGCTGCTCGCGTTCACGGCCGCGGTGCTCGGCGGGATCGGGAACCTGACGGGCGCGGTCCTCGGAGCAATGATGATCGGGATGGTCGAGGCCTGGAACGAGGGCCTCGACGGGACGCCAGGCGGCGACTGGACGCGGTCGCTCATCTTCGGGATCCTCATTGCGACCCTGGTGTTCCGCCCGCAGGGCATCCTCGGCGAGCGGACGCCGGAGGGGGCATAGCGAGATGAGCGAGGCGCTCGGCGCGTTCGTCCGGCGCGCGCGCACCGATCGAGGCTGGTGGTTCGCGGGCGCGATGATCGCGCTCGGGCTTTCCTACCCGCTCATCGTCGACTACCTGCGGGACATTCCGCTCATCGGGGACTTCGTCCCGGGAACGAGCTCGATGGTCGTGATGATGATCTTCACGATGATGGCGCTCGGCCTGAACGTCGTCGTCGGCTATGCGGGCCTCCTCGACCTCGGCTACGTCGCGTTCTACGCCGCGGGTGCGTACGTCGCCGGGTGGCTCGCCTCCCTGCACTTCGAGGACATCACGTTCCACCTGGGGTCGGCAGTCAGCGGCGATCTCCCGGGCATCCACGTCAACATGTGGCTCGTACTCATCGCCGCCGGCTTCTTCACGACGGTCGTCGGCATCGTGATCGGCCTGCCCACCCTCCGCTTGCGCGGGGACTACCTGGCCATCGTCACGCTCGGCTTCGGCGAGATCGTCCCGCAGTTCGTGCGTAACGCCGACTCGGTCGGGGGCTTCGACCTCACAGGAGGGACGTTCGGCATCGCACCGATCGACTCGCTCGCGATCGGAGGTGTCGTCTTCCGCCAGGAGTCGAACAAGGACGACCTGTACTACTGGGCGGCCATCGGGCTCGTCCTCTTCACCGTGTTCTGCTGCATCCGCCTGCGCGACTCCCGTCTCGGGAGGGCGTGGGTCGCGATCCGGGAGGACGAGACTGCGGCTGCGGCCATGGGCGTGCCGCTCATGCGGACGAAGACCTGGTCGTACGCGATCGGCGCGTTCTTCGGTGGCGTCGCCGGGGCGTTCTTTGCAAGCTACCGGGCAGGTGCGTTTCCTGCAGACTTCTTCTTCCAGTTCTCCGTCTTCCTGCTCTGCATGGTCATTCTGGGCGGGATGGGCTCGATCTGGGGTGTCGTCACTGGCGCGCTGATCCTGGGGTACCTCGACCGTGAGGGCTTGGCGACGATCGGGTCGAAGATCCAGGAAGGCGGCCTCGACTTCGATCCGACCAAGTACCAGTTCGGCATCTACGGCCTCATCATCGTGGTCATGATGCTGATTCGGCCCACCGGGCTGATCCCCGAGCGACGGCACAAGATCGAGCTCGAGGAGGGCGTCCACGACACGCCGTTCTACGACGTGCAGACCGAGGGCGCGATGACCGATCGCGACCGCTCCGACGACTGATGGAGGCCTCCGTGGACAACCTTCTCGTGGCCGCGAAGGTGCGGAAGGAGTTCGGCGGCCTCGTCGCGACGAACGACATCGACTTCACGATCCCCCGCGGATCCATCGTCGCGCTCATCGGGCCGAACGGCGCCGGCAAGACGACCTTCTTCAACCAGATGACCGGCGTGTACGTCCCGACCTCCGGCTCGATCGTGTTCGACGGCACCGAGGTCGTCGGCAAGCCTCCGCATGCGATCGTCGAGCTCGGCATCGGGCGCACGTTCCAGAACATCCGCCTCTTCGCGCAGATGACCGCGATGGAGAACGTCCTCGTGGGGATGCACTGCCGCACGAGCGGCGGTGTCGTCGGGTCGATCGTCCGCACGCCGAAGGTGAGGCGCGAGGAGCGCGAGAGCCGTGAGCGTGCCAGGGAGCTGCTCACGTACTGCGGCCTCCCGCGTCGTCACGAGGAGTACGCCGGCACGCTGCCGTACGGGGCCCAGCGCAGACTGGAGGTCGCCCGCGCTCTCGCTACGGATCCCAAGCTCGTCCTCCTCGACGAGCCGACGGCGGGCATGAACCCGCAGGAGACCGCCGAGTTCATCGCGTTCACGCACCGGCTGCGCGACGACAAGGGCCTCACGGTCCTGCTCATCGAGCACGACATGAAGGTCGTGATGGGCGTCTCCGAGCGCATCACGGTGCTCGAGTACGGCGAGAAGATCGCCGAAGGCACGCCCGCGGAGATTCAGGCGGACGAGCGCGTCGTCGAGGCGTACCTCGGCCGGGG
>DASUCI010000081.1:0-3958 GCA_035762825.1 Gaiellaceae bacterium
CGTCGTACGCCATTCGACGGCCTCCATCCGGCTGCACCTCGACGGGCTCGAACCGCCCGTCCCCGGCGACGCGCGCTTTCCAGATCGTGACCCCTCGCCCGTGGAGATCCGCACGTGCACCGATGTGCGGTGAGAGCCCGCGAACGTGATCGACGAGCTCCCGCGCGGTCCGGTCGAGGTCGAGGCGACGGTCGGCGGCGGTGATCTTGGCGGCGTACGTCGGTTCGCCCTCCTGCTCGCGGAACGTGGGATCGGGCTCGGCCAGCACCCGATCGAGCAGGCTGGCTGCGACCTCGACGGAGCGCGCGAACACCGCACCGGCGTCGTCGTCGGGCTCCACGGCGAACGATGACTGCGCCGCGATCGGGCCTGCATCGAGCTCCTTCACGAGCTTGATGATCGTCACGCCCGTCTCGGAGTCACCGGCCATCAGCGCACGTTCGACCGGCGCGGCGCCGCGCCAGCGGGGAAGAAGTGACGGATGCACGTTCAACCAGAGGCGCTCGTCGAGCACTGCGTCGGGAACGATCAGCCCGTATGCGACGGCGACGACCGCGGAAGCACCGAGGTCGAGGCCCGGCTCCAGCCGCTCCGGCTCGAGGACCGGGAGCCCCAGGCGCTCCGCGGCGAGCTTGGCGGGCGACGGCGCGAGCTTGCGACCTCTGCCGGCGGGTGCGTCCGGCCGGGTGAGGACGGAGCTGACCTCGTGCGTCGCCGCGAGCCGTTCGAGGACGTCGGCTCCGAACGGCGCGGTCGCGGCAACCGCGATCGACGCGGTCAACGCGCGCCGAGGACGGGCTGCGGCCTGAGCCTCGCGAGAGCCGCGCGCCGCGACTCGTCGTCCGTGCGGTCGATGATCAGGACGCCGTCGAGATGGTCGAGCTCGTGCTGTACGACACGTGAGGAAGGCGGCTCGAGCTCGAGCTTCACGGGCTCGCCGTGCACGTCGATGCCCTCGATCGTGACGGTCTTCGACCGTTCGACCGGGACCAGAACGTCTCGCAGCGACAGACAGCCCTCATCGTCCGTCTCCGTATCCTTCGAGCTCTCGGTGATCGTCGGGTTGACGAGCACGCGGTCTTCACCCTCGTCCACGAATACGAAGAGCCGGCGCAGCACTCCGACCTGCGTCGCAGCCAACCCGACCCCGTTCGCCTCGTGCATGAGCGCGGTCATCCGCTCGACGAGGCGCTCGAGATCCTCGTCGAACGCCTCGACCTCACGCGCCTTCATCCGAAGCGCCGTGTCCCCGTACTGGCGGATCCGCGAGAGGGCGAGAAGCCTGCGCGCTTCCCGCTCGAGCTCCTGCTCGTCCGCCCCGTCGTCGTGATCGTGCTCGTCGCCGTCGTGGTCGTGACGGGCGTGATCGTGGCTGTGATCGTGCTCGTGGTCGGCCATCGCGCGGCGAGTCTAGCCCGCCGCGCGCTGGCCAGACCCTCAACCGCCGATGCCCGTCGGCTGGCGCCCGATCTCGCTGCCGTTCGCGTCGAACGCGACGATCGCGATCGGGCCGATCCCCTTCCTCAGGTCCGCCTTCTTGAAGCGATAGCCGAAGGCCTGGAACTCGTTCGAGGACACCTTCGTCTTCTTCAGCTTGACCGTGCGCACCGTGCCATCATTCATCTCGACGTGAATGCGTGCGGTATTGGCGGCCGCCAGCCCAATGAGTCGCGCATCGTCGACTCCGTCGATCGCAGGTCCGCCGTCGTACGCGAGGCTGGCCGAGATCGACCGTCCGGCGAGCGGGTCGTCGCTCGGATTGCAGCCGCCCTGCCGCAAGCGCGAGAGCGCGTTCGGTGCATCCCATACGCAGAGGAACCCTGCTGAAGTGGGCTGAACGAACATCGACCGCGAGGGCGCTCCGCTCGCGTCCGGCAAGTCGAGCACCTTGACGAGCGGCTCGTTAGCTATCGCCGACTCGAGACCTTGGGGCGCCGGCTGGCCACCCTGGGCAGCCACGACTGCGCCAACGAGTGCACCGCCTGCGACGAGGGCACCCAGCGCAACTGCAACGTGCCGCACGCTGATACGTCTCAGCATCGTCTTCCTCCTAGTTGTAGGCAGTGCATGCCGCCCATGAATAGGCGCTCGTGTTCGCCCGGCAGTGAGCCTTCTTCACGGCCGAGGACATCCAGTGCGTTTGCTGGTACGTCGCCCAGCCGCGCACAGTCGAGTGCCAACCGTACGACGTGTTGTCGATGAACGTGAGCGTCGTATCGAACGACGCCGTCTTGTAGAAGATGTTGTTCCACCAGCTCGAGTCGAACCAGGTGGAGTGGGCCTGCCCGGCAGGCCAGTACGAGTGGCCCGCGTACGAGTACGTGCCCGCCCACGCGGTTGCACTCACGGCGAGGGCAACCACGACAAGCACGAGCAACGCAAATCGCTTCATCACGCCTCCTTCGATCGCTGTGCCTCGCCGGTCTACCGCTGCGCGAACCGCGCCGACAAGTGGCCGAAGCGGACACGGCCGTTTGGGCCAGGACCGCTAGGGCGACTGCGGATCGACGTCGACGACGGCGCTCAAACCGTCGCGACGCATCGCAGGCGCGGCGCGCGCGAGAACCGCCGCGGCGCGGGTCGCAAACGCCCGCGGTGAGTCCGTCTTCGCCAGCAGCTGAGCGCGATGGCGGCCGCGAAGGCGAAGAAGCGGCGCCGGCCCGAGGAGGCGGGAATCGGGCGCGTCGAGCGCCCCTCGCAGCTCCCGGAGCGCCCGACTGACGTCGCCAAGGTCAGGTCCCGAGACGACGAGTGAAACAAGATGTGAAAAAGGTGGATAGGAGAGCTCTTCGCGCCGCGCGAGCTCGTAGGCGAGGTAGCCGGCGACGTCGTGCCGGAGGACGAAGGTGAAGGGTGTCGCGTCCGGCTGGAACGTCTGCACGATGACGCGGCCGGGGGCGTCCCGGCCGCTGCGGCCGGCGAGCTGGGTGACGAGCTGGAAGGTCCGCTCCTCCGAGCGGAAGTCGGGAAACGCGAGTCCCGCGTCCGCGTCGACGACCGCCGCGACCTCGACGCCCGAGAAGTGGTGCCCCTTTGCCACCATCTGCGTCCCGATCAGCACCGCGGAACGGGCTGACGCGAAGCGCTCGAGCGCCTCGCGGAGCGCGCCGGGCTTCGCAGCCGTGTCGGCATCCAGGCGGATCCGCTCGAGGCCGGGGAGACGCCGCGCGAGCTCCGCGTCGAGGCGCTGTGTCCCCGCACCGATCCGTGCGAGCTCGACCGAGCCGCAGTCCGGGCACGCCTCCGGCATCTCGACGGAGAAGCCGCAGTGGTGGCAGTGAAGACGCCCGTCCGAGTGCAGGGTCAGCGCGATGTCGCAGCTGCGGCAGCGCCGCGTGACGCCGCACGACCTGCAGTGGACGGCGCCCGAGATTCCGCGCCGGTTGAGGAGGAGGATCGCCTTGCCGCCGCGTTCCTCGACCGCCGAGAGCTCGGCAAGGAGTGGCGCCGAGAGCGGATACCCGGCCTCGCGCCGAAGGTCGACCAGCTTCACCGTCGGCAGCGGTGCCCCGATCCGCGACGGAAGCGCCAGCCGCTCGAGGCGGGACCAGCTCTCCACTCGCGGCGTCGCGCTCCCGTAGACGGCCACCGCGCCCTCGAGCGCGGCGCGCTTCGCCGCGACCGTCCGCGCGTCGTAGCGGGGATCCGACTCCTGCTTGAAGGACGCGTCGTGCTCCTCGTCGACGACGACGAGACCGAGGCGGGCGACCGGCGCGAAGACCGCCGAACGCGCGCCCACGACCACCGGAGCCTCGCCGGTGGAGATGCGTTCGCGCTCGTCGCGTCGCTCGGCGTCGGTCAGCGCCGAATGCAGCACCGCCACGCGATCGCCGAAGCGCGCGCGAAAGCGACCGACGGTCTGCGGCGTGAGCGCGATCTCGGGCACGAGCACGATGACACCGCGGTCGCGCGCGAGTGCCGCGGCTGCCGCCTGGAGATACACCTCCGTCTTTCCGCT
>DASUCI010000082.1:0-6060 GCA_035762825.1 Gaiellaceae bacterium
CCGACGAACGCCTCCTCGCCGATCTCCACCCCCGGGCAGAGGACGGCGCCGCCGCCGACGCGTGCGCCGCGCCGGACGGTTGGCCCGGCGATGAGCTCGTGCCTGCGCTCCGTGCGGCCCATGAAGTTGTCGTTGGTCGTCACGACGCAGGGCGCGATGAAGACGTTGTCCTCGAGCGTCGAGTAGGCCGTGATGTAGGCCTCTGCCTGGATCTTCGTCATGGCGCCGACCGTCGTGTCGTTCTCGATCAGCGATCCCCGGCCGAGCACGACGTCGTCGCCGATCGTGACGCGCTCGCGGACGCACGACTGGTCCCCGAGGATCACGCGCGCGCCGATGCGGGAGCCGGCGAAGACGATCGCGGCGGTGGAGACGATCGTGCCGTCGCCGATCTCCGTGGGCGGCAACGCCTCGCGCTTGGTGGTCGAGCGCGGAGAGAGCGCCGGCTGCTTGCCGACGACGGCGTTCTCGAGCACCTTCACGCCCTCGCCGAGCACTGTGCCCGGGTAGACCGTCGCGGTCGGATGGACCTCAGCCGCCATCGAGCGACGTCGTCAGCATGTCGAGCGCACGCACGACCCGTGCGCCGTCTTCGGCGACCTTCCGCCGGTCGCCCTTCCCCGAGACGAGGCTCAGGAACTCCCGGCACTCGAGCTTGAGCGGCTCGTCGGTGGCGATCTTCGGGATGTGGATGTCTCCGGTACGCGTCTGCCACTCGCCGTACGTGTCGACCGGCTTCCACGGGGACTTCTCGTAGACCGTGACCTTGCGGTCGAGCTCCATGTCGTCGAAGACGGCCATCTTCTCGGAGCCGACCACCGTCATCTCTCGCTTCTTGTGCGGGTCCAGCCACGAGAGGTGCATGTGCGCGATCCGGCCCGACGGAAAGCGGAGGAAGCAGAAGACGACGTCCTCGACGCCCGGCTGCAGGAAGTCGCGCCCCTGGGCCGTCGCCTCGACCGGGTCCTCGTCGAGCAGGAAGAGGATCACCGAGAGGTCGTGGACGCCGAGCGACCAGAGAGCGTTCTCGTACGGCCTGATTCGCCCGAGGTTCTGCCGATTGCCGTAGACGCAGAGCACCTCGCCGAGAGCGCCCGAATCGACCAGCTCCTTCAGCTTCTGCACGCCCGGGTGATAGAGCAGGAGGTGGCCGGGCATGAGAACGAGGTCGCGCTCGCCGGCGAGGGCGACGAGCTCGTCGATCTCGCCACTCGTCATGGCCGGCGGCTTCTCGACGAACACGTGCTTGCCGGCTTCGAGGGCCGCCTTCGCGAGCTCGTGGTGCGTCGGCACCGGCGTCGCGATCACGACCGCGTCGAGCTCGGAGTCGGCGAGCATCTCCTCGAACGTCTCCGCCCAGCGCGCCTGGGGATACCGGGCCTGGAACTCGTCGTGCTTCCCGTTCGCGGGGTCGGAGAGCCATGCCAGGTCGGCGAGGTCGGCGAAGTTCCGCGCGAGGTTCTTCCCCCACTCCCCCAGTCCCGCCTGGCCGAGGCGAAGCGTCACAGCTTCCAGACCTTGTCGGACCGACTCCCGTTCGCGCCGGTGGCGTTCCGGAGGTCGACCACCAGCACCGCGTCCTCGACCACCGCGTCGTAGTCGATGCCGGAGTGGTTCGTGACGACGACGACGCAGTCGTAGGCGGCCGGCTCGAGCGGCGACGAGCTCATCGAGACACCGTTCTCCGCGAACGACGACACGTGCGGGTCGTGGTAGGAGACGTCGGCGCCGGCGTTCTGGAGCAGCGCGATGAGCTTGACGGCCGGAGACTCCCTCGTGTCGGAGATGTCGGGCTTGTAGGCTACGCCGAGCACGAGGATCTTCGAGCCCGAGAGCGAGCGCTGGCGCACGTGGTTCAGCGCCTGCGACACGAGCGAGCGGCAGAAGTACGGCATCGACTCGTTGACCTTCCCGGCGAGCTCGATGAACTCCGTGTAGAAGCCGAACTCGCGCGCCTTCCACGTGAGGTAGAAGGGGTCGACCGGGATGCAGTGGCCCCCGAGCCCGGGCCCTGGCTTGAACGGCATGAAGCCGAACGGCTTCGTCGCGGCCGCCTCGACGACCTCCCAGACGTCGATGTCCATCCGGTCGCAGAGCTGGGCGAGCTCGTTGACGAGGGCGATGTTGACGGAGCGGAAGATGTTCTCGAGGAGCTTCGTGAGCTCCGCTGCCTCGGGCGACGAGACGGCGTGCACCTTGTCGATGGCGGCCCCGTACAACGCCGCCGCCGCGGCGGTCGAGCCCTCGTCGATGCCGCCGACGACCTTCGTGACGGTCTTCGTCGACCAGTCCTCGCGGCCCGGGTCGACGCGCTCGGGGGAGAACGCGAGGTGGAAGTCCTTGCCGGCGACGAGACCGCTTCCCCGCTCGAGGATCGGCAGCACCTGCTCCCGCGTCGTACCGGGGTACGTCGTCGACTCGAGGACGACGAGGTGGCCCTCGCGGAGCCGTGTGGCGATCTGCTCGGTCGCCGAGGTCAGGATGCGCAGGTCAGGCTCGCGCTGGCGCGAGAGCGGCGTCGGCAACGCGACGAGGATCGCGTCCACGTCGCGCAACTGGTCGTAGTCGGCGGTGGCCGCGACGAGGCCCGCGTCCACGAGCGGCTTCAGCACCTCGCTCGCGACGTCCTCGATGTAGCTCTCGCCGTCGTTCAGCTGTGCGACGCGATTGGCGTCGACGTCGACGAGCAGGACGGACTTTCCCGCGTCGGCGAACGTGCGTGCGAGAGGCAGGCCGACGTAGCCGGCGCCGACGATGGCAACGTCGCGTTTCATCGGCTCGGGATCGTAGCGGCGAGCACCTGGGCGATCCGCTCGGAGGCGTGGCCGTCCCCGTACAGGACGGGACGATTCGCAGGCATCGACGCGAATGCGACCGCATCGGCCAGCGCCGCCGGGTCGGCGTCGACCAGCACGTTCGCGCCCACGGCGACGGTGTCGACCCATTCCGTCGACGGCCGGACCGTGACGCAGGGCACGCCGTACCAGTACGCCTCCTTCTGCAAGCCGCCCGAGTCGGTCACGATCACGTGCGCCTGCGACGCGAGAGACGCGAGCTCGAGGTAGCTGAGCGGCTCGATGACGCGCACGTGCTCGCCGAGCGCGAGCCCTTCCTCCTGCATGCGAGCACGCGTCCGCGGGTGAACGGGGAAGACCACCATCCGGTCGATCCGGTTGAGGCCGTCGACGATACGGCCGAGCCGCGGCTGCTCGACGTTCGCCTGGCGGTGGATCGTGACGACGACGTACGAGCCTGGCGCGTGCGGGATCGGGAAGGCAGCTCGCGCGACCGGAGCGAAGAGCCGGCTCGCGTCGGCCATCACGTCTCCCACGACGTAGATCCGGCCGAGGACGCCTTCGTCCTGCAACGTCCGCTTCGAGCGGTCGTCCGGGCAGAACAGGAGCCACGCCACGCGGTCGACCTCGATGCGGTTGTGTTCCTCGGGCATGGACAGGTCCCCGCTGCGCAGCCCTGCCTCGACGTGCGCGACCGGTGTCGACGCGTCCGCGGCTGCTCGTGCGCCGGCGAGCGTGGAGTTCGTGTCGCCGTAGACCAGGACGATGTCCGGCTCCTCGCCCGCGATTCGCGCCGCGATCTCCGGCCCCATCTGTTCGACGTCTGCCGTGTGCAGGTCGAGCCTGTAGCGGGGCGCCGCGAGCCCGAGCTGGTCGAAGAAGACCTGCGACATGACGTGGTACCAGTGCTGTCCCGTGTGCAGCACGACCTCCTCGATCCCGGCGTCGCTCAGCGCAGCCGAGAGCGGGGCAGCCTTGATGAACTGCGGCCGGTTGCCGACGACGGTGAAGACCTTCACGGGGCGAGCAACACTACTGGCCCGCTGGAGCGGGCCAGTAGTCGGGCGAGGAGGCGTTTTCGCCCGCGGATGCCTTACCGGGTGACTGCGGCCGGCAGGCGGAGTGCGACCTTCCTGGTCGCGGTCGACTTGGGGGTCGCGGCTCGTGCGGCGATCGTCAGGAGCCCGCCCTCGAATGCACTCGCCTTGAGGCGGAACGCGAACTGCGCCTTGCCGACGCGGTTCGTGAATGCCGCGCGGAGAGCGCCGTCGGCGACGTGCTTCGCCGGCATGGCCCGCAGCTGCAATGCCGCTCCGCGGATCAGGTAGCCACGCCGGTCCTTCACGGTCACGAGCACACGGAGGTGCTTGGCCGACTTCACGTAGCGGCTGTCGAGCCCCATCCTGGAGATGACGACTCCTCGTGCGCCGGCCGCCGAGACGCTCGTGCCTGCGCGCGTCGCGATGGTCGACGTCACCTTGGTCGTGCTGAAGGTGCTCGTCTGGCTCACGCCTCGCTGGTCCCGGGCGACGAACGTCACGGTCTCCCGCGACGTGGACGACGACGGCGACGACCCGAGGTCGATCGAGAACGGACCGTCGTCTCCGAGACGGCGGCGGACGTCGATGCCGTTCACCTCGAGCGCCTCGAGGTTGGAGTCGTCCAGGACCCTGCCCTCGACGAGCGGCATCTCACCGTCGACGACGCGGAACCCTTCGGCCGGCCTGTCGATCGCGATTCCGGCGTCGACGAGGTCAGTGAGGACGCCTTCGCCACCGGTTGCGAGGAGGACGTCGATCGGAACCGTGATCGTGACGAGCTCGTTCGGCGACTCGAGGATCTCGAGCACGAGCGCATCCGCCGAGATGTCGACCGGAGCGCTGAAGGCGCCGTTCTCGGCGACCTCGACGAGCTGGCCGTTGACCTCGACGAGCTCCGCGTCGACGAACCCGGTGACGACGGCGACGCCGTTCTCGACGCTGACGGCATCGATGACAACCGGCGCCGAGATGGCCGTTGCCGACTGCGCACCCGCGAGTGCGACGGCGAGCGTCGCCAGCACGATCGTGAGGCAAAGACGCACGAGATTGAGCTGGGCGAACATGTGGTGCCTCCTTGCTGAGAATCCGTTGACCTCTGCTACGAAGCCGCGCAGAAGCCGATCTGACGCCGAGCGGGCAAGGATCACTCCGACGGGTGAGCGGCGCGCTCCCGCGCCCGACTACATCCCGATTGTGGCGTCAGTCGCAATCGACGATCGCGGCTTCTCTCCGGACGAGGCGGCGAGCAGACTCTTCGAGGAGCAGTCCGAGTGGCTCCTGGCGTTCTGCACGCGCCAGCTCCGCGATCGCGACGACGCCGAGGACGCCGTTCAGGCGACGTTCCTCTACGCGTTTCGCGCTCTGCGCAGGGGCGTCGTTCCCGACTGCGAGCGCGCCTGGCTGACCACGATCGCCAAGAACGTCTGCCACACGCACCGCCGGACGAGCCGGCGGCGCCCGGAGAGCGCACTGGAGCCCGGCCTCGACCGCATCGCGCTGGCACAGCCCGATCTCGAAGAGGTGGGCTTCTTGGACGACGTCCGCGCCGCGCTCTCGGCACTTCCCGCGAATCAACGCCGCGCGCTCCTTCGGCGCGAATGGCAAGGAGCGCCGTCGAGCGAGATCGCCGACGAGCTGCACCTGAGCGAGCCGGCGATCGACGCGCTTCTGTACCGGGCGCGCAAGTCGTTCGCGACCGCGCTGTCGGCGTCGGGACGGCCGTTCGCCGGGCTGAACGTCGTCGTCCTGCTCGAACAGTGGCGCGGATTGCTCAAGCCAATTCTCGGAGGCGCAGCGGTCAAGGCCGCCGTCGCCACGACTGCTGCGGGCGTCGTGGTCGGTGGCGTCGTCATCGAGCAGCGGCGCTCGGAAAGCGATGCGCCGCCGCCACCCCGACCGGTCGAGTCGGCAGCGACGGTCGGCGCGACCTCGACACCGACATCGAGCCTCGTGGCCTCGCCGCGTGTCGTCACGCGCAAGGGGGAGCCGGGCGCTCCGGTCGTGGCACGCCCTTCACGCCGGGCGCCCGAGCCGGCATCACCGGCGACGGCGCAGACAGACACGACGGTCACTCGCCTCGCGCGACCTCCGCGGGCCGCCGCCACGCTTCCCACCGCTCCGGCATCTCCACCCCGCGGCGCCGAGGCACCGACCCCGACGCCGGCTCCGCCTGCCGATCCGCCGGTTCTCGCACCGCCTGTCGAGCTCCCGCCGATCCTCGGCGA
>DASUCI010000083.1:0-3761 GCA_035762825.1 Gaiellaceae bacterium
ATCCGATAGCGCTTCATCCTGCCCCCCATGTAGCCCAGCGCCTCGTGCCCGTTGTCGAGCCGGATGCGAAACATCCGGCTGCGGAGGGCCTCGATGACCTCACCCTCGACTTCGAGCTTCTCTTCCTTCTCTTTCATCCAGAGCTCCTTGTGTCGGGGGAGAAAGAAGCCGTGGCCGCAGGAGCGGCCACGGCTGTCAAGTCCTTACGACGCGACGGGAATGACGTTCGTCGCCTCGGGGCCCTTCTGACCCTCGCGCGGCTCGAACTCGACGCGCGAACCCTCGGAGAGGCTCTTGAAGCCATCACCGGCGATGTTCGAGAAATGCACGAAGAGATCCTTCGCGCCGTCGTCGGGGGTGATGAAGCCATACCCCTTGCTGTCGTTGAACCACTTCACGGTTCCAGTTGCCATAGAAAAACACCTCCCTTACCAACTCACGAACGGGTAAGGAAAGCGCACGCGCAGACCGGACTCGCTCTTGATTTACCGCGCGGAATCGTAGCAGTAGGGGCGAGATATATCTCGCCCCTACGGGGCCTCAGCGAGGAGCGCACGCACGTCGAGCGGGGCCGTGAACATCCCCACCGAGCCGTCCTCGTTGCGCGGCCACTCCTCCTTCGGGCGATCGCGATAGAGCTCGACCCCGTTGCCGTCGGGATCGCGGAGGTACAGCGCCTCCGAGACGCCGTGGTCCGACGCGCCGTCGAGCTGTACGCCGGCGTCGACGAGCCGCCTGAGCGCGTCGGCAAGCGTCGCGCGGTCGGGATACCGGATCGCGACGTGATAGAGGCCGGTGTGGCCGGGGGGAGGAGGCGTGCCGCCCTGGGACTCCCAGGTGTTGAGCCCGAGGTGGTGGTGGTAGCCGCCTGCGGACACGAACGCCGCCTGCGTCCCGTACCGTGCCTGCTCCTCGAAGCCGAGGACGCCGCAGTAGAAGTCGACCGCTCGCTCGAGGTCCGCGACCTTCAGGTGGACGTGACCGATGTCGACGCGGGGATCGATGCTCACCCGGACACCGTAGCGTCCCCGTCCGGCTTCACTCGGCCAGACGGGAGACCGAGAGTCAGGCCGGCGGCGAACCACACCGTGAAGGCAAGCCAGTGGATGCCGATCACGTCGGTCTGCAGCCCGAGTGCCAGGACCGCGGCAAACGCCGCGGCGAGCCAGGCCTCACGACGCCACAGGCCCGCGAGGACCGCCAGGCTCCAGAGGACGAACGCGACGACCCCGGCGATGCCCGCGTCCACCCCGAGCTCCGTGTAGGTCGACTCGCCCGCGCGGATCTCCACGCCGGTGCGCTTCGCGACGACGCCGGCGTTCCCGAGCCCGAAGCCCTGCGGGTGCTCGAGCACGACGCGTACGCCTTCCCGCAGGTTGGTCCAGTGGCTCTCCGTCGACTCGTCCTCCACCGTGGGGAAACGCCCGCCGCTGATGCCGCCCTCTCGCTCGGCGTTCGCGCGCAGCCAGGCGAGCTCGTCAGGCGTGTAGCTCGTGGACGGGCCGATGGTCGGGTACGCGGCGATGAAGAGCGCGCTCATGACAATGGTTCCGGCGGCGATCGCAGCCGGGAGGACCCGACGCTGCGCGATCGCGAGCACGACCAGACCGAACGCGAGCGCGGCGAACGCTGCCCGTGTGTGTGTGAACAGGAGCGCGACGAACAGCAGCCCGCCCAGGAGGCCCCACCACCAACGGGGTGGACGGCTCGCCACGTAGATCAGCGCGACGACGAGCGCATACGCGCTCGCGAGCGGAGAGAGGAACGTCGAGACGAGACGCCGGAGCGGGTTGTCCTCGTCGCCCGTGTTGTAGACCCAGTTCTCCGGGAGCCCGGAGAGCCCCTCGTAGTCGAGACCCAGCTGCTCGGCGAACCACCCCGGCACGCCGGAGTCCCTCCACGCCTGGAGCGAGACGAACGCGACGTCGAGCAGCCCGACGACGGCAACGACGACTGCCGAGAGCACGATCAGCCCTCCGACCCGGCCACGTTCCTGCCAGGCGAGCGCGACCAGCCGACCGAGCACGTAGCCCGCAACCGGAAAAAGGTGATGCCGGAGCGCGAGCAGCTCGCCGCGAGCCGTTGCCTCGCCACCGAGCACGTCCTGGGGTATCAGCCAGTAGAGGGCGATCACGGCGGCGTAGCTCGCGGCCAGCACGTCCGCGGCAGTGACCGCCGGCAGGCGGCGCACCTTCCACGCGACGACGAGCAGGGCGAGAAGCAGCAGGGCCTCCTTCCACGCGGCCGCGACGTCGAGCGTCGTGCCGCGAACGCCGAGCTCCCACAGCTGCGCCATCGCGACGTTGTGGAGCACGAGCCCCACGACGAGGACGCCGGTCGCGATCCCGATCAGGCCGCGGGCGCTAATCGACGATCGCCACCAGGGTCAAGCCCAGGCCGACGATCCGCACGCGGCCGGGGAAGAGCGACGCGAAGGTCCGTCGCGTCAGCAGGTCGAGCTCGGTCGCGGACTCCTTGCCCACCGCTCGATAGACGCGGTGCGAGACCGCGTCCGGCAGCCAGTGGACGAACGGCAGCCGCGTGTGCACCTCGACCGGGAACCTGCGATTCGGCGTCGTCAGGAACACGCGTCGCCCGACGCGAATCGCCTCCGAGACGAACCGGAGCTGGCGCTCTCGCCCGTCGACGTGCTCGATCACGGCGTTCGAGAAGACGACGTCGAACTGCCCGTCGGCGAACGGGAGCGCGCAGGCGTCGCCCTGGACGTACTCGATTCCCGGATAGCGCGCACGGAACCCCGCGCCGTCGTGGAGGCCGAGCGCAGTGATCCGCTCGGGCCAGGGGTAGTGCTCCTCGAAGAAGTTCAGCGTCGCGCAGCCACCGCCGTCGCCGAACCCGAGCTCGTCGGCCCCGACGTCGAGCACCGAGGTCTCCGCGGTGGGGTGGAGCTCGTCGAGGAACAGCCGGAGCTTCCGCTGTCGCGAGCGGAGCGAGATGGCATCGGCGAGCCGCATCGCGTGGAAGTATCCGGTCCGCGCGGGCCAGTAGGGTGGCTCGATGGTCGAGGCGGTGCTGAGAGCAACGGGCCCGTACTCGCTCCGGCTCACCACTCGATCGACCGACTGGCAGGCGAAGCTCCCCGGCGGACGCTGGGCGGCGGCACGCCAGCTGCACGACGGACGCGTCGTCATCCGCGCCTCGTGCGAGCACGCCGTCGACCACGCGCGCTTCATGCTCGCCCTGGACGACGACACGAGCGAGTTCCACCGGCTCCATGCCCGAGACCCGCTGATCGGCCCTGCGGTCCGGCGCCTCCGCGGGATGCGGACACGACGCAAGGCGACCGTGACCCACGCGGTGATCCGCGGCGTGTGCGGGCAGTTGATCCAGGCGTCGCGCGCGCTTCGGATCGAGCGCGCGATCATCCGCGCGTGCGGCGAGGATCCACCGTCGCGAGCCGCCCTGGCGGGCCTCTCTCCGGCGCGCATCGCCGCGTGCGGGCTCGCCGGAGGCCGCGCGGCAACGCTCACACGGCTCGCCCGGACGATCGAGCTCGACGCACTTCGCGCCGACGGCCGCGCGCTCGAGCGGCTCGGACGCGAGCGCGGCGTCGGGCCGTGGACGGTCGGCGTCGTCGCGCTGCAAGGGCTCGGCCGCTACGACACGGGGCTCGTCGACGACCTCGCGCTCGTGAAGCTCCTCGCCTCGCTCCGCCGCCGCTGGCCCGAGCCAGGCGAGACGGCGGAGTTGCTCGCACCGTACGGCGAGTGGCAGGGGCTCGCGAGCGTCTTCCTCATGCA
>DASUCI010000084.1:0-8335 GCA_035762825.1 Gaiellaceae bacterium
AACCCCCTCGAGCGCGAGGTCGAGGTCGGCGTCCTCCATGACGATGATCGCGTTCTTGCCGCCCAGCTCGAGATGGACGTGCTTCAGTCGCTCGGCGGCGGCCTCGAGCACCTTCACGCCGGTGTCGCGTGAGCCCGTGAGTGTGATGACGGGAACGTCGGAGTGGCGCACGAGACGATCGCCGACCGCCCCTCCCCCGCCGTGGACGATGTTCACGACGCCCCTCGGCACGCCGGCCTCCGCGAGGAGCTCGACGAAGCGCTGCCCGAGCGCGGGCGTGTCGGTCGCCGGCTTGAAGACGACCGTGTTGCCTGCGACGAGTGCGGGCGCGATCTTCCACGAGGGGATCGCGATCGGAAAGTTCCACGGAGTGATGACGCCGATCACGCCGATCGGCATGCGGACGGACATCTGGAACTTGTTCCGGAGCTCCGACGGAGTCGTCTGCCCGAACAGGCGCCGGCCTTCGCCGCCCATGTAGAAGCTCATGTCGATCGCTTCCTGGACGTCGCCGCCGGCCTCGGCCTTCACCTTCCCCATCTCGCGCGTCATGAGGTCGGTCAGCTCGGCTTTCGCGTCCGTGACGAGCTGTGCGAACCGGAAGAGGATCTCGCCGCGCTTCGGCGCAGGCGTGAGGCGCCAGTCCTCGAACGCCGCCTTCGCAGCCGCGACGGCGCGGTCGACATCCTCGGCGGCGGAGAGTGGGAAGGTGCCTATCGGCTCGCCGTCGGCCGGGCTCGTCGACTCGAAGGTCTCGCCGGAGGCGGCGTCGACCCACTCCCCGTCGATGTAGTTCTGATGCGTGCGCACAGTCGTGGTAGCCATGCGGTCAGTCTATTGGCGGCCGCCTCGGCGGCCGCGGCACGCCCTCGTCTGTCAGCGCGCGACGTTGGGGACGACGCGGCCGGCGTCGTCGAGACTGGCGTTCCACTCGGTGAACGCACCCTCGATCTCGGACACGTCGGCGCCGCGATCGGCGAGCCTGATCGGCTGGCCCGCCTCCGGCAGCACCCGGTACTGGTACCAGGTGATCTCCCAGGCGAAGGTGAGCACGAGCTCGCTGTTCACACCTGAGAGCGGGACGATCGAGATGAGCGGCGCTCCGAGCGCCTTCGCGACGCCCTCGATCGTGCGGCGGAACAGGCTTGCGTTGAAGAGGTCGGCCGCCTCGACGAGCGCCGCCTCGGAGTCGGTGAGCCGCCGGAGCACGGGCTCCGGCACGACCGGGGCGGCCTCGCCGTCCTGGACGCCGAGAAGCTGCGACCAGCGCGTGCGCTTCCTCCGTGCCCGCGTCGACGAGAGCGCGGGCGACACCGGCCCGCCCTCGCGCACCCAGCCGTAGTCGAGCGCGTAGTCCTGGCAGAGCGGGCACACGTCGACGAACTCGACGCCGTCGGGACTGAAGCGGAGCGCGACCTCCCCCTGCAGCAACGTCCGGTCGCAAACCGCGCACACGCGGCGCACGTTCGCCTTCGTCACGCGCATGTGCCGGACCCTAGCAGCGTCGCGCAGGTTTTCCACATATCCACAGGCTGGTGTCAGACACGGTGTCTGACACCTGAGGTGGTCGCAATGGACAGGGCTGCCTGGGCCGACGTCGACCGGAATGCTGCGCCAGTCGGGTCTGACGCCGGCGCGCGTCGGATCCGGACCTGACCCCGGACCTGACCCCTCCGGTGTCCGGAATGGACTAGACCTTGGCGGCCTCGCGCTCCCGTTTCGTCTCCTCGATGATCTTCTGCGCGACGTGCGTCGGCACTTCCTCGTAGCGAAGGAAGTGCATCGAGTAGTCCCCGCGCCCGCTGGTCATCGACGTGAGCGACTGCGCGTACGTGAGGAGCTCGGCCATCGGCACCTCGGCCTTGATCGACGTCATCCCGCCGAGCGGCTCCATGCCCTGCAGGCGTCCCCTGCGCGAGTTGAGGTCGCCGTTGACGGCACCGACGACGTCGTCGGGGACGCTCACCTCGAGCTCCATGATCGGCTCGAGGAGCACCGGATCGGCGCTCATGTACGCCTCCTTCCAGGCCATCGAGCCGGCGATCTTGAACGCCATCTCCGACGAGTCGACGGTGTGGTACGAGCCGTCCACGAGCTCCACTCGCACGCCCTGGACTGGCGCTCCTGCGAGCTCGCCGTGGTGCATCGCCTCCTGGATGCCCTTGTCGACGGCGGGGCGAAACCCCTGCGGAATGACGCCGCCGACGATCTTGTCGACGAACTCGTACTCACCGTCGGTCGGCGTGACCACGATGTGACAGTCGCCGAACTGGCCGCGCCCGCCCGTCTGCTTCTTGTAGCGGCCGTGGGCGCGGGCCTCGCGTCGGATCGTCTCACGGTAGGGCACGCGCGGCGGGTGCAGCTCGACGCCCACGCCGAAGCGCTGCTTCGCGCGCTCGAGCGCGACCTCGACGTGCATCTGGCTCATTCCCGAGAGGATCTCCTCGCCGGTCTGCTGATCTCGGCGCAGCCGCAGCGTCGGGTCCTCCTCGGCCAGACGCCTGATCGCGGTCGCGACCTTCTCCTCGTCGCCCTTCGACTTCGGCGTGATCGCGAAGCTCATCACCGGCTCCGGGAACCCGAAGTCGGGAGCCTCGATGGGCACCTCCTTGTCGGCGAGGAGATCGCCTGTCTGCGCGTCCTTGAGCTTGGCGACGGAGCCGAGGTCGCCCTCGCCGAAGTCCATCGCGGCGTGGTGCTCCTTGCCCTGGACGTCCAGCAGCGTTCCCATCCGCTCCTTGCCCTTGGTGCGCAGGTTGACGAGCGTGGTGTCGGCCGTGACCGTGCCTGCGAGCACGCGGAAGAGGTTGATGCGACCCGCGAACGGGTCCGCGACGGTCTTGAAAACGAAGGCGGCCGTGCCGGCGCCGTCGACGTCGATCGGTGAGCCCTTCTTCGCCGGGGACGGAACGCCCTCGACGAGAAGGTCGAGGAGCGCGTGCGTGCCGAGATTCTTCGTCGCGATGCCGCATGCGACCGGGAAGACGTCGCCACTCGTGACCGCGGCCTTGAGCGCCGCCGCGACCTCTGCCGCATCGAGGTCCTGGCCGTCGAGGTAGCGCTCCATGAGCCCCTCGTCGGTCTCGACGACCGCGTCGAGGAGCTTCTCGCGGTACTCGGCGGCGAGGCCGGCCAGCTCGTCCGGGATCGGTCCGGGCTCGCCCTCCTTCGCTCCCTCGGGGCTCGCGTACGAGCACATGTGGAGCACGTCGACGATTCCCGTCAGCTCGTGCTCGGAGCCGATCGGGACGTGCACGGCCACGCACTTCGCGGAGAGCCCGTTGCGAAGCGCCTCGAGCGTCCGGAAGAAGTCGGCGCGCTCTCGGTCGAGCATGTTCACGAAGATCACCCGCGCGAGGCCCAGCTCGTCGGCGAGCTTCCACGCGCGGCTCGTCCCCACCTCGACACCCATCACCGCCGAGACCGTCACGAGCGCTCCCTCGACGACGCGTGCGGCGCAGCGCAGCTCACCCTGGAACGCCGGATCGCCGGGGACGTCGAGCAGGTTGACCTTCCGGTCCTGCCACTCGGTGTGCTCGAGCGACATCGAGATCGAGAGCTGCCGGCTGTGCTCGTCCTCGTCGGCGTCCGAAACCGTGGTGCCGGCCGCGACGGTACCGAGGCGGTTGATCTTGCCCGTCTGGAAGAGGAGCGCCTCGACGAGTGACGTCTTCCCCGTCCCGCGGTGGCCGACGACGGCGACGTTGCGGATCTTTGCGGGCTCGGGCATTGGCGACTCTCCTTCTCGGGCGCGGGTACCGGCCGAGAAGCTTAGTCGGGCGCCCAAGCGGTCTGAGCGGGATCAGCCGCTACAGATCCTTGTGCCTGCTCGCGCGGATCTCGCTGCACTGCCCGATGACCGCCGACATCGCGCGCTCGGGAGTGCGGTAGCTGAACTCGAAACCGACGATGTAATCGTCCTCGATACCGAGTACCGTGTCCCGCCCCATAGCCAGCGTGCCGTTCTGGAGCCTCTCAATCGCAAAGAGCGTGGCCCTGCTCCAGTCCTTGAGCGCCGCCATGAGCACGCCGTCTCCCAGGTTGATGCCGTCCTCCTGCGCTCCGACACCCCAGACGTTGCGAAATCTCGCGACCGCGAGGGCACCGCGCGAGCACCGACCTGCAAGGGCGACGACCACGTCCGAGCCGTCATCGATTTGCCGATTGGCGAGCTTCTCACAAGCCGTCACGTCCTCGAGTTCGCGTGAGTAGTCGACGCGAACCTTCATTCCTGGACGTGTGGCGCGTAGGCCGCGCTCAAACCCGGCGATCAGCCGCGCGGTATCGCGTGTGGGCTCACCCGCGACGACCGAGACAGCGTCGACACGGCGCTTTGATTCGTCCATGGTGGGAACGAGGCCGCTCAAGTATCCGCCGAGGTAGAGGGCATCCTCGTCCGAAAACCGAATGGCAGCCGCGTTCGGCACTCCCTCGAGCGACAGCTCCTTGACGGACGCGTCGATGAAGACGAAGCGCGTCTCAGGCAGATGCCGCACGACGCGGGCCAGCGCCCGAGCACCCGGTCCGTCCCCGAGCGCGACGACGAGTCCTATCCCTCCGTTCCGGATGCGTGCTGCGACGGCGTCGACGTCGGACTCGGGCGCGTTCGGGTCGACGAACGCGGTCTCGGTCTCAGGCGTGTAGAGAAGCTCGCTGCTGTCGGCAGCAGTCGCCAGTCCTTCAGCCGCAACGCCGAGCCTGTCCGCGGATCCGGGAAGGACCAGCGCCAGCTTCTTCGCCGTCGGCGCCACGCGCTCGGGGACGGCTGCGCCTCCGCTTGTCGTGAGCGCGAGCGCAGCCGCGACAGCAACTCCGGTCGCAACGAGCATGGCGGCTCGCCGTGTCTTCTCGGCCGGAGCTGGCTGCGTGACGACGGTAGGTGGAGGCGTCTGTCGGCGGAGGGCGGGATCCTGCCGGACGATCTGCCCGGAGAGCTGCTGGAGATCTGTGCTCGGCTGGAGCCCGAGGTCGTCGTCGAGCCGGCGGCGCGTCTGCTCGTAGACCTCGAGTGCCTCCGCGTGCCGCCCGCAGCGATAGAGCGCGAGCATGAGCTGGGCAACGAAGCGCTCCCGGTACGGATTCTGGGCGACGAGCTTCTGCAGCTCCCCGATCGCCTGTTCCTGGCGACCGAGCGCGAGCTCGGCGTCGAACCGGAGCTCGTACGTGCGGAGCCTGAGCTCCTCGAGCCTGTCGGCCTCTGCGCGGCCTGCTGAGGTGAGCGCCACGTCGGCGAGTGCGGGACCGCGCCACATCCCGAGAGCGGCGGCTGTCAGCGCGACGACGTCGGCGTGCTCCTCCATCGCGGCGGCGAGAGACGCGCGCTCCTGGAGCTCGACGAACCCCATGGCATCCAGCGTCGCCGAGCCGAGCTCGATCGTGTAACCGGCACCCTGTCGCACGAGCCGAGGGCCGCGCCCGTTGAAGAGCTGTCTGAGGCGCGAGACGTACGACTCGAGCGTATGCGCTGCGGACGGCGGCGGCTCGTCACCCCAGACCTCGTCGACGAGGCGCTCGACCGGCACGACCTCACCGGCGCGAAGAAGGAGCACCGCGAGGACGGCTCGCTGCTTGCCTCCGCCGAGAGCAACGGTCTCGCCTCCGAGGCGGAGATCGAGCGGGCCGAGGACGCGGAACTCCATACCGCCGGTCGTCACGTGCGTAGCAAACCACCTTCGAGACGCGATTGAAAGCGGATTCGAGGCGCCTGCAAGCGGCTTGCAAGCGGCATCGAGCCCGTTGCGACCGATCTGCATCCGAGCCGCCCCACGCTCCGCGCGCAATAGATCGAAAGGAGCGCGAGATGTTCAGCAGGAAGCATGTGCTCGGCGGCGCGTTCGTCGTGGCTCTCGTCCTGACTCTGACTGGCTCGGCGTTGGCCTGGTCGACCGCGCAGAAGGTCGACGAGATGAACGGCAACAGCGCCGAGGTCAACACGCCGGCGCTCGACGGCTGCCCGATCCAATCGCCGGACGGCCTCAGCCTGTACATCGCGTCGAACCGGCCGGGCGGGCGCGGCGGGCTCGACATCTGGGTCGCCACGCGTGCGAGCACGTCGGCGTCGTGGGGCGCCCCGACGAACCTCGGCGAGCCCGTCAACTCGGCGGCCGACGACTTCTGCCCGACGCCGGTCGGTGAACGCGGCCTGTTCTTCGTGAGCCGTGAGACCCTTCCGGGCGCGTGCGGTCAGGGTGACATCTACTTCACCCATCGCTCGGGCGCAGGCGCCTGGGCGGAGCCGGAGCGGCTCCAGTGCGCCCCGGCCGGCCCGAACACCGTGCTCGACGAGCAGGGGCCCTCGTGGGTGAACGTCTCGAAGACGCTTCGTGGGAAGAAGCTCCTCTACTTCTCGAGCAGCTCGGCGACGCCGGCAGTCGCCGGCGAGATCTACGTGAGCGAGAGGCAGAACGGTGCCCGCTTCGGGCCGGCGACCGCCGTCGCAGAGCTGAATGACGCAGCGGCGAACGACATCCAGCCGAACGTGCGCGCCGATGGGCTCGAGGTCGTGTTCGCCTCGAACCGCCCGGGCACCGCCGGCGGGATGGACGTGTGGGCCGCGACCCGCTCGAGCCTCGACGCTCCCTGGTCGACCCCGGTGAACCTCGGCGCCGTCGTCAACACGGTCGCCGGCGAGACCAGGCCGTCGCTCTCGCGCGACGGCAAGCAGCTTCTCTTCGGGCGCGCCCCAGGCCCCGAGGGGAGTAGCGACATCTACATCACCACTCGCTAAGGGGGAGAAATGAGAGACCGTCCATCACGAAGGCGCGCGGCAACTGCCGCCGCCATCGGTGCAGGCCTGCTGGTCTTCGCCGGCGCCGCGTTCGCAACGGCGGGGAGCAACGTGCTCTCAGCTCCCGTCCATGCACGGGGAACGCTCGACACGAACGCCGGTCCGAACCTCGTCGTGAACAGCAAGTCCGGGGTGCACGTGAAGACGACCGGCTCGACCGACATCGTCACGCAGGAGATCCGGATCGGGCCGGGGGGTCACACGGGCTGGCACAGCCATCCCGGTCCGGTGCTCGTCACCGTCAAGGAGGGCTCGCTGCAGCTGATCTATGCGGACGACGAGTCGTGCCTGGGCACGGTGTATGACACAGGCGACAGCTTCGTCGATCGCGGCGACGAGAACGTGCACATTGCGCGAGCCTCGCCCTTCTCCGGCGTCGTCCTCTGGGCGACCTACTTCGTTCCTGGGACCCCGGTGACGACGGGCTTCAGGATCGACGCACCGGATCCGGGAACCGGCTGCTGACGCCGCTCGTGAGACGTAGCCGGGGCGCGCTGCGTGCCGGCTACGTCTCGGCGGGCTCGCGGGTTGCGCCCGAGAGGTGGGCCTTGAGACGCAGGATCGCTTTCGTGTGCAGCTGCGAGACGCGGGACTCCGTCACGCCGAGCACCTCGCCGATCTCGCGGAGCGTCAGCTCCTCGTAGTAGTAGAGCGTGACGACGAGCTTCTCTCGCTCCGGCAAATCGGAGATTGCCTCCGCGAGCGCCTCCTTCACCTCGGTCTGCTCGAGCGAGAGCTCGGGATCGGGGCCTGACTCGTCCTCGATCGTGTCGATGAGCGCGATCGAGTCGCCGCCGGCCGACGGAGACCACAGCTCGTCGAGAGCTCCGACCGAGGATCGAGAGATCTCGAGCAGGCTGTCGTCGAGCTCCTCCTCGGTGACGCCGAGCTTCTTCGCGATCTCCTCGTCCGTCGGCGCGCGGTGCAGCTCCTTCTCGAGTGCCGCGATGGCGCGCTCGATCTGTCGCGCCCTCGTGCGCACCGACCGCGGGACCCAGTCGAGCGACCGCAGCTCGTCGATGATCGCGCCGCGTATGCGCGCCATCGCGAAGGTCTCGAACTTGATCTCGCGCGACGGATCGAAGCGCTCGATGGCGCCGATCAGGCCGAGCAGGCCGTACGAGACGAGGTCCTGCTCGTCCACGTGCGACGGAAGGCTCGCCCCCACCCGGCCCGCGACGAACTTCACGAGCGGCGCGTAGGTGAGGATGAGCCGGTCGCGCAGCTCCTGGTCCTGCGACTTCCGGTACTCCTGCCAGAGAGCCTGGGTCGTATCCGCAGTAGCCACGGCAAGAGAATACGCCGTGAACGGGCGGAGTCCTCAGGCGCGACGGCGACCCAGCGCCCGCCGCCCCAGGTCGCCGAGCCACACGGCGAGGGCAGCGGCGGCGAGTGCGATCACCCACGCCGACCCCCCTTCGAGCCCCGCGAACACCGCGACGAGCCCGAGCCCAGCGGCCAACGCGACGAAGAGGAGGCCGAGGAGACGCCGCTGCATTCCCGGAACGGTAGTTCGACACTCGGAGAGTCAGTAGCCGCGGCGCGAGC
>DASUCI010000085.1:0-2713 GCA_035762825.1 Gaiellaceae bacterium
CGCTCTCGGCGCTTTAGGAGGGCTTGGCGAAACAGGCGCTGTGCCGCCGGGGGAGCGCTGGATCGCCGCGAGGACGGCGTCCTCAGTCGCCCCAATAGGTGAACTATTGGGGCTCCCTGCGTCCTTGCCTCGCGACGACCAGCGGCACCCCCGGCGACGAGGCCCGTCCCGCCAAGCCCTCCTAGTCGGACTCGTCTCCGTCCGAATCGTCCGCATCCGCAGTGGACGTGACCACCGCGAACGAGCGGTCGAGATGCACGTCGACCTGGCGTCCGTCGGGGAGCGTGACCTCGACCTCGTAGTACGCGTCCTCGTCTTCGACCTCGGTCTCCGTCACGCGTCCTCCGCCCGTCTCTGCGAGCGCCACCTCGGCCGCGCGTGTGAGCGCAGTGCCGGTGATCGGCTGCTCGTGGTCGTCGCGGGAGCCGGCGACGGCGAACCCTGCCGCGACTGCCGCGACGACTGCGACCAGAGCTGCGGCGAGGGTGGTGCGCTTCTTCATCGAAACCTCCGTGCTCGAGTATGGCGACCGTAGGGCGGTGAGATGAGACGGCGGTGAGACGGGCTCTCATGAAGCTCTCATCTCGATCGCGACAATGAGCGCATGCGGATCCTCGTCGTGGAGGACGAGTTGAAGATGGCGAGCCTTCTCCGGCGCGGGCTCGTCGAGGAGGGGCACGCGGTCGACGTCGCACGCCGCGGGGACGACGCGATCTGGATGGCAGCCGCCGTCGACTACGACGCGATCGTGCTCGACCTGATGCTGCCCGGCGTCGACGGTATCGAGGCCTGCAGGCGGATGCGGGAGAACGGTGTCTGGTCTCCGGTGCTCATGCTGACTGCGCGCGACGCGGTCGGCGACCGGGTCGCCGGACTGGACGCGGGCGCCGACGACTACCTGCCGAAGCCGTTCTCGTTCGCCGAGCTGCTCGCGCGGCTGCGCGCGCTCGTCCGTCGTGGTGGAGCCGAGCGACCAGTCGTCCTCGAGGTCGGCGACCTGCGGCTCGACCCGGCGACGCACCAGGTCTGGCGCGGGCCGACCGAGGTGAAGCTGTCGGCCAAGGAGTTCTCGCTGCTCGAGGCGTTCATGCGGCGGCCCGGGCAAGCGTTGTCGCGGCTCCAGCTGATCGAGCACGCGTGGGACTACGCGTACGAGAACCGCTCGAACGTGGTCGACGTCTACGTCCGCTACCTGCGCGACAAGATCGACCGCCCGTTTTCGCGCGACTCGATCGAGACGGTGCGTGGCGTCGGCTACCGGCTCCGTCGGGATGCCGCGTGAACCGGCTCCCGATCCGCCTTCGTCTCACGCTCGTGTTCGCGCTCGTCATGGCGATCGTGCTCGCCCTGCTCGGTGGTTTCCTCTATTACCGTCTCGGCTCGAGCCTCGACGAGCGGATCGCGGACGATCTCGAGAGTCGGAGCGCGACCCTCGCCGAGCTCGTGCGAGCGGGGGACGCGGCCGGACTCGAGCCTGCCCTCCTGAGAGGCGAAGAGGGCGTGGTACAGGTGATCGGGCCCGACGGCGCGAGTCTTCTTCCATCGGACGATCCCGTGCTCGCCGCTGGGGAGCTCGAGCTGGCTCGGCATGCATCGCTGAGAATCGAGCGCGCGGGATTCCGGCTGCGTGCCGATCCGGTCAGAGACAGTGTGGTCGTCGTCGGCGAGTCTCTCGAAGACCGCGACGAGGCGCTGGACGCACTGCTGAGGCAGATGCTCATCGCGCTTCCGCTTGCGCTCCTCGCCTCGTCGGCGATCGGGTACGTCGTGGCGGGTGCTGCGCTGCGCCCGGTCGAAGCCATGCGGCGCCGAGCGGCCGAGATCTCGTCCGACACGCCCGAGCGTCGCCTTCCGCTCCCGCGCGCGAGCGACGAGATCCGCCGCCTCGGCGAGACGCTCAACGAGATGCTCGCGCGCCTCGACGCCGGCCTCACGCGCGAGCGCCGCTTCGTCGCCGACGCGAGCCACGAGCTGCGAACGCCGCTCGCGTCCCTGCGCACGGAGCTGGAGCTCGTCTCGCGGCGGGCGCGCACGCAGGCAGAGCTCGAGTCGGCGCTGCACTCCGCGAGCGAGGAGGTGGAACGCCTGGTGCGGCTCGCCGAGGCGCTGCTCGTGCTCGCGCGCGCCGACGACGGCGAGCTGGGGCTGCGCGTGCAGCGCCACAGCGCCTCCGACCTGCTCGACGCCGTCGCCAGGAGGAACCGCGCTCGCTCTGCGGCATGCGCTCGTGAGCTCGTGGTGTCCGCACCCCGAGACCTCGACCTGCGTGGAGACCGCGAGCGGCTGGAGCAGGCGCTCGACGGGCTCGTCGACAATGCGCTCCTCCACGGCGGCGGAGCGGTGTACCTCGACGCGCGTGCAGAGGACGGGTCGGTCGTTCTCGCAGTCTCCGACGAGGGCGACGGGTTCGCGACCGGCTTCCTTCCACACGCGTTCGAGCGCTTCAGCCGCTCCGACGCTGCGCGGACTGCCGGAGGAACCGGCCTCGGGCTCGCGATCGTCGATGCGATCGCGCGGGCTCACGGGGGCTCGGCGCAGGCGACCAACGGCGCGGGCGGCGGAGCACACGTCTGGATCGTGCTCCCGAGTCGCTTGAATGACGGGGATGCTGCTCGCGGAGATAGCGGCGACCTCGGCTGACGTCGCCTCGACCTCGTCCCGGCTCGCGAAGGTCGCGCGGCTCACCGAGTGCCTGCTCGGTGCGTCGCCCGCG
>DASUCI010000086.1:0-5146 GCA_035762825.1 Gaiellaceae bacterium
ACGAGCTCGCGCGCATAGGTCTCGCTTCCGCCCGAGATCCGTGGGACCAGCGTCAGCAGGCTGATGCCGACGTGCATCCGGGTGCTAGACGGGGTCGTCGCTGTCGAGTGCGGCGCGGTAGACGTCGTCGTGGCGGCGAGCGGACTCGTCCCACGTGTACCCGACCGCGCGTGCGAGGCCCCGCTCGCGAAGCTCCTCGCGGCGGCTGTCCGCCTCGAGCATGGCCGCGGCCATCGCCTCGACATCGGTCGGGTCGAAGAGAACGGCGGCATCGCCCGCGATCTCCGGAATCGCGCCTGCGTTCGAAGCCGCGACCGGGCACCCGCAGGCCATGGCCTCGAGCACCGGCAGCCCGAATCCCTCGTAGAGGCTGGGGTAGACGAGGCATGCGGCGCGCCGATACAGCGACGCGAGGTGCTCGGCGGGGACGGAGCCGAGGTTCTCCACGCCCTCCGGCAGCGGCTCGAGCCGGTCGAGGCCGCCTCCCGTCAGCACGAGGCGCAGCTGCGGCCTGGTCTCGCGCAGCGACGCGAACGCCTCGAAGAGCCGCGTGTGGTTCTTGTGCGGCCAGGGTCGGGCCGGGTACAGGACGATCGGCTCGCGCTCCTCGTCGCCGATCCTGAACACGGAGTGGTCGATCGCGTGCGGCACGACGTGCACGCGGCTCGGGGCGAGGTCGAGGAGCTCGATGGCGCGACCGCGCACGAACTCGCTCGTCACCACCACGGCCGCCGCGCCGCGCGCGGCCCGGTCGTACGCGACGCGTCTGAACGACTTGCGCGCCGGGCCGAAGAACTCCGGGAGGTCGCGGTGCTGCGTGTCGTGCAGCGTGACGACGGTCGGCGCCTGCGTGCCGGGAGACGGCACGGTGAGCGGATAGTGGAGGACGTCGAACTCGGCGACGTGCGTGGTGACGGCTCTCGTCCGTCGCGCCGCGAGCGCCATCGTGGCGATCCGCAGCGGCCCGCGCCGGCCGACCGGAGGATCCTTGACCTCGACCGTCGGCAGGCCCTCGGCTGCGTCCTTCGCCCTCGCAGGCACGAGCACCATGTAGTCGTTCGTCCCGACGCGTCCCAGCGCACGCAGGAGCTGGCGGGCGTACGTCTCGGAGCCACCGGACTCGCCCGGTGAGAGCGTCAGGAGGGAGAGGCCGACGCGCACACTCTCAGCCTACTCGGCTTACCAGCTGATCAACATGTGCCCCGGCTAGAATCCACCGATGCCCGCTGATGACGCCAAAAATGGCGATTCTGCAGGGGTTTCTCCTTCGGACTCCCATGTCGACGTCGAGGAGCTGTTCCGCGCGCTCCGCGAGGAGGTCCGGCGGTCCGGAGCCGACCCCGGTGCGATCGACGGAGACGAGGGAGATCGGCGAGCTGCGCGCGCGGAGGCGGAGCGCCTGTGGCCGGTCTCGGCGGATCGGTCGCTCCGGCTGCGGCCCGGCGTCAGAGGCGGGATCGGTACTCCGGTCAAGGCCGTGCTGCGGAAGCTGATGCGCTGGTACGTCGAGCCGCTCGCGTACGACCAGCGGTCGTTCAACGCGGCGACGCTGCGACTCATCGACGACCTGCAGGAGCAGGTCGACCGGCTGCAGGCCGAGCTTGCCGCGACGCGAGGCGAAGCGGAGCGAAAGTGAGCGTGGTCGCGGCCGCGCCGCCGGGCATCGAGCTTCTGCGCTGCCCGACGTGTCACGGCGAGCTCGACGGCGACGAGCTGCTCCAGTGCCGGAGCTGCGGCCGCTCGTACCCGGTCCTCGACGGCTTGCCGCGGCTGCTCGACGAGACGGTTCCCGGAGTTGCGGAGAAGGAACGCGAGGCCGAGGGTTGGGCTGCGATCGCTCGCGACCAGGGCTGGTACGAGCCGGACGACGCAGTGGACGCGGCGCTGCCCTACCTCACGCGCGACTGCGGCTGGGAGGACCTCACGTGGAAGGCGAACGAGCACTCGTTCGACCTGCTGCTCGGCCTGCTCGAGCCGGGAATGCGCGTGCTCGAGGTCGGCGCGGCCAAGTGCTGGGGCGCGCCCCATGTCATCGACGCCGGCTGCACGTACGTCGGGACGGACATCCTCGCCGACCCGAACATCGGGCTCGGGCGCGGCGCGTTCTACGAGCGCGAGGTCGGGCCTTTCCTCCGGGTGCAGGCCGACGGCGAGAGCCTGCCTTTCGCGGACGGCGCGTTCGACGCCACGTACTGCGTGGCGACGCTCCATCACGCGCTCGACCTCGGGCGGATGGTGAGGGAGATGGCGCGCGTGACCCGGCGCGGTGGGTACGTGATCGCACTCAACGAGGGCACGAGGGCCGTGTACCGCTCGGGTGACGCACCCGGACAGGCCGAGGAGCGCGAGTACGGGATCAACGAGCACGTGCACACGCTGTACGCGTACCTCTGGGCGTTCGCGCGTGCCGGTCTCGTCGTACGGAGGATCGAGCAGGCCGACGGGTACGACGAGCTGGCCGCGCGGAGGATCGGCGGAAAGCTTCTGAAGATCCCTGCTGTCGGCCGGAGCGCCGCGACCTGGTTCACGCAGACCTGCTACGGGTATCAGGGCGCGAGCTTCGTCGCCCGCCGCCCGCACGGGCGTCGATGAGGATCGCCGTCTGCCGGCCGCAGGTGCCGTTCGCTCGGGGGGGCGCAGAGATCTTCTCGGACCGGCTCGTGGAGGAGCTCCGGGCGCGCGGGCACGACGCCGACCTCGTGTCGGTTCCGTTCAAGTGGTATCCGGGAACGCGCGTTCTCACGCAGGCGTTCCTGTGGCGGATGCTCGACCTCGACGAGGCGGACGGGCGGAAGATCGATCTCGTCGTCGCGACGAAGTTCCCCTCGTACCTCGTGCGCCACGCCGACAAGCGCGTGTGGCTCGTGCACCAGTTCCGCCAGGCGTACGAGCTCGACGGCACCCCCCTCGGCCAGTTCGGCGACTCGCCCGAGGAGCGCGCACTGCGCCGCAAGGTGCAGGAGCTGGACCGCGTCGCGCTCGGCGAGGCGTCTCGCGTGTTCACGACATCGCGCAACGTCGCGTCCCGGCTCGAGGCGTCGACGGGTCTCTCCGCCGAGGTCCTCCCGCACCCGCCGCAGGAGCTCGACTACCGCTGCGCGGGCTACGAGGACTTCGTCCTCTCCGTGAACCGTCTCGATCGCGCGAAGCGGATCGACCTGCTCATCGAGGCCGCAGCGCGCGACTCGGGCCTGGAGCTCGTCATCACCGGCGACGGCCCGGATCGCGAGCGGCTCGAGCGGCTTGCGCACGACCGCGGATTGAACGGGCGCGCGCGGTTCACGGGCCGGGTGTCGGAGGCCGAGCTCGCCGACCTCTACTCGCGCTGTCTCGTGGTCTACTACGCGCCCGTGGACGAGGACTACGGGATGGTTCCCCTCGAGGCATTCCTCTCCGAGAAGCCCGTGCTCACGACGACGGACGCAGGCGGTCCGCTCGAGGTCGTCGCGGACGGCAGCACCGGCCTCGTGGTGACGCCCGAAGCAGGGGAGATCGCACGTGCGCTCGGCTGGCTGCGCGAGCACCGGGACGAGGCGGCCTCCTACGGGCGCGCGGGAAACGCGATCGCGCGTGAGGTGACGTGGGATCGTGCGATCGGCAGGCTGCTCTCGTGAGGCTCGCGTACTTCAGCCCGATGCCGCCGGAAAAGTCCGGCATCTCCGACTACAGCGCGCTCCTCCTCCCGGCGCTGCGCGAGCGGATCGAGGTCGAGGTCGTCCGGCGTGGGCGCAAGCGGGCGCCTCGCGGGACGGACGTGGCGCTGTACCACGTCGGAAACGACCCGAGCGCGCACGCCTGGATCGTCGATGCTCTTCGCAAGCGCCCCGGCGTCGTCGTCCTGCACGACTTCGTCCTCCACCACCTCGTCGCGGGAATGACGTTGGCCCGCGGCGACCGCGATGCCTACCTCGACCTGATGGAGCGCGAGCACGGCGTCGCGGGTCGGCTCCTCGCCTACGGCGTGATGGACAAGCGGATCCCCGCGCTCTGGGAGTCGCGTGCCGCCGACTTCCCGCTCGCGACCTACGTGCTTGACCACGCGACCGCGCTGATCGTGCACTCGCGGTACGTGCGCGACCAGGCTCGGGCGGCCGGCTACCAGGGACCGATCGACGTCGTCGGGCACCCTGCGTGGCCTGCACCGGCCATCGACCCGGAGCGCGTCGCCGGAGCCACCGTCGTCGCCTGCTTCGGCGTCGTGAACGCCAGCAAGCGGATCCCCGAGCTCCTCCGCGCGATCGCGGACGTGCGCCGGGCGCACCCGGAGGTCACGCTGCTCCTGGTCGGCCCGACCGCACCCGGCTTCGACCTCGACCGTCGCCTTCAGCGCCTCGGCCTGAGCGGCGACGGGCTCGTGCGCGAGCCCTGGGTCGACGAGCGCCGGCTGTGGGCGCTGATGGCCGGGAGCGACGTTCTCGTCAACCTCCGCCATCCGACGATGGGCGAGACCTCCGGCAGCGTGATTCGCGGACTGTCCCTCGGCAAGCCGCTCGTCGTGAGCGACGTCGGGTGGTTCTCGGAGCTCCCGCGGGACGTGGCGTTGGCGATTCCTCCCGACGACGACGAGGTCGCGACGCTGACCGCGGCGCTCGAGCTCCTCGCGTCCAGGCCCGAGGTGCGCGAGGCGATGGGAGAGAACGCCGCCGAGCTCGCCCGCCGCGAGCATGCGGTCGAGCAGGTCGCCGAGCTGTACGTCGCCGCGCTCGAGCGCGGCGCGGGCGGAGCCGCGGTCGACGATGCGGTGCTTCGCGACGTCAGCCAGGCAGCATCGGAAGTCGGTATCTCGGCGGAGACGGCCGAGGCGAAGGAGATCGCCCGCCGCCTCGCCGAGGTCGAGCTTGGGTAAAGCACTTCGCAGGATCCCGAGCTGGGCGTGGCTGGCGGCGATCGTCGTCGTCTCGACGGTCTTCCGTGCCGCCCTCGCGCGCGACATGGTGGCGCCCTTCATCCTCGTGGACGAGGTCATCTGGTCCGAGATCGCGCGCGGCATCGCCGGCGCGGGCGAGCCGCTGATCCGCGACGAGCCCGATCCCGGCTACAGCATCGTCTACCCGCTCCTGATCAGCCCGGTCTACGCGCTGTTCGACAACCTGGTGGACGCCTACGCGGGCGTGAAGACGCTCAACGCCTTCGTCATGTCGCTCGC
>DASUCI010000087.1:0-3069 GCA_035762825.1 Gaiellaceae bacterium
GTCTTGCCGACGCCGCCCGGCCCGGTGATCGTCACCGCCCGAGATCCGTCGAGGAGCGCTTGCAGGACGTCGGCGAGCTCCTTCTTGCGGCCCACGAGTGGATTGGCGGCGAGCGGCAGGTTTGAGCGGTAGAGGCTCTTCAGCGGCGGAAACTCGCCGTCGCCAAGCTGGTAGACGCGCTCGGGTGCCGCGAGGTCCTTCAAGCGATGCTCGCCGAGGTCGACGAGGGCGTCGAGGCCGACGAGCGCGGCCGTCGAGGAGGCGACGAGCACCTGCCCGCCGTGTCCGACCGCCGCAATGCGTGCGGCCCGGTGCACGTCGTCTCCGACGTAGCCCTCATCGGTGACGAGTGGTGTCCCGGTGTGGAGGCCGACGCGGACATGGATCGGCCCCGGCGCCAACGTATCGGTGAGGGCGGTAGCTGCCGCCAAAGCTCCAGGAGCCGTCGGAAACGCGAAGAAGAAGGCGTCGCCCTGGGTGTCGACCTCGACCCCGTCTTGGGCAGCGCACGCCTCTCTGATGACGCCGCGGTGGTCGGCGAGTGCCTCGGCGTAAGCCTCGGCGCCGAGCGAATGCAGGAGCTTCGTCGAGCCTTCGACGTCGGTGAAGAGGAACGTGACGGTGCCGGTCGGAAGGTCGTCTCGCACGCGCCGTGATCATCCGCCCGCCGGGTCCCGGCGTCCAGTGACGCGCTCTCTCATGGGAGAGGACTGCTTCCTGCCCGAGCGTGCGCGAATGTCTCTTGGCCGGCGTGGGCCGGCCGTCAGGCGATGTCCTCGATCATCTCGACGAGCTCGTCGACGGCATAGCCTTGCCCGCGAGCGAACTCGACGAGCTCGCGAACCCTCTGCATCACAGCGCCACGCTCGGGCGTCCCGGAAACCGTAATTCCGCGACGGCGCCGAAGCTCGAGCAGCCCCTCATCCTGCAGCAGCCGCAACGAGCGCAGGACGGTGTTCGTGTTGACACCCAGAACGGTCGCGAGGTCGCGGGCAGGAGGGAGCTTTTCACCAGGCTTCGCCTCGCCGTCCGCGATTGCACGACGGATCTGGGCGGCGACCTGGAGGTAGAGGTCGGTGTCGTCGTCCTTGTCCACCTTGACACTAATCAATGTGCTAGTAATACTAGCTCATTAGTGAACCGGTGGCTCGCATGACCGTCTCCGCTCCGCCTCGTCGGCCCTCGCCGGCGCGTACAGTTCCTGATAACAGGCTGCTGCTCGACCGCGAAGAGGTCGAGGCGCTCGTCGAAGCGCTGATCGAAGAGGCGCGGCGAGAGACGCGGCGTCGCCATCAGCGGTACTGCGCGTTGGCGGCGCTCGTCGCCTTCGTGGGTGTCGTCGTCCTCGTCCTCCTCGACGGCGGAGCGGCATCGAGAACCGCGCCTGCCGCCGTACCCGCACGATCGAGCGTTCCCGCCGGAGTGGGGAGCTCGCAGATCGCATTCATGCGGGACCCTGACGGCGACGGCCAGTTTGTCGGCGACACGCAGCTGTGGGTGATGAACACCGATGGCAGTGGGCAACGGCAGTTGACGCCGGCCGCGCGTTTTGGTTCCTGGTCTCCGGATGGGCGAATGATCGCTTTCTCCAGTGTGCGTCGCGGCAACCGTGACATCTACGTCATGCGCTCCGACGGATCTCATGAGCGCCGGCTCACACGCAGCGCGGCCGACGAGTGGAGCGCTGCCCTTTGGTCACCTAGTGGGCAGAAGCTCGCTTTTGCCCGAAACTCGGACGTGTACGTCATGAACGCCGATGGAAGCGGCGAGCACAAGCTTACGAGTGGCCCCGCCCGCGACCTTGCTCCGAGCTGGTCGCCCGACGGACGGAAGCTCCTTTTCCGCAGGGATCACGGCGGCTTGCGGTCGCTCGAGCTCGCGCAGCTCTACGTAATGAACGCCGACGGAAGCGGGCTTCGAGCGCTAACGCCTGAATGGGACCTCCATGGGGCCGGGAGCTGGTCCCCCGATGGTCGGAAGATCGTCTTTTCGAGATCGCGTGATGGCAACAGCGACGTGTATGCCATGAATGCCGACGGGACCGGGGTGCGAAGGCTGACCAGCGGCTCTGGGATGGACTACATCCCCGTTTGGTCGCCCGACGGACGGAGGATCGCGTTCCTCGGAGGTCCATTCGGCGAGCGCGAGGTCTGGGTTATGAACGCGAATGGAAGCGTGAAGCGGAAGCTGACCCGCAGGGAGGCCGGTCCGGACATTCCCGTTTCGTGGTCACCGGACAGCCGCACCATCGCGTACTCAAGTTGGCGAGATGGGAACTGGGAGATCTACGAGGTGAATGCCGACGGACAGGGGCTTCGAAACCTGACACAGAAGCCGGGGGACGACATCGCACCGAGCTGGTCGGCTCGGCGGGGGAGCTAGTCCGGCCCGACGCCCCCACGAGCGAGCTTCGCGGCTCCGCGCTTATGACGATCTAATCGTTCCGTCACGTTCCGTCAGTCGAACGGACATGGCGCTCACATGCGCCAGCGTTCAGCGTTCGGGAATGTCCCTTGAACTGTCGAAAGCGGCCGGTCCGGCGCGAAAGGCTTCGAGCGCTGGCCCCGGGGCTACGGGTCCACACGAGGTACCCAGGGCCCGTCCACGATCACGGCCTCGTCGTCACCAGGCCATGGCGGCAGGGCCGTGCAGGTGAAGACAAGGGGCGCGTTCCCGGTGCAGCGGTACTGAAAGGTCGTACCGAGCGGGATGTCGACACAGACGCCTGGGATGAGCCGGGTGACGCCCTCATGGCCGTCCGGCGAGCTGCGCCAGATCTCTCCCTCGCCCGAGAGGACGTACCAATACTCGTCGATGGTCCGGAAGCGGCAGGCGCGGCCAATCATCCCTGGCGGCACCGTCGAGTGGATCATGTTGCCGTGCGGTCCATCCATCAGGAAACGGATACGAGCTCCCAGGGGCGATCGGCCGCACTCCGCTGTTTCGACGCTGGTGGTCTTCATGTGGTCGCCCCCGCCAAGGGGACACGTAGGCTAATCCGTCCCGACTGCTGCATGTCACCGCAGGGCTGGGCATCTCTTGCTCCCGCGGCGATAGCAACCTGCGGTG
>DASUCI010000088.1:0-7503 GCA_035762825.1 Gaiellaceae bacterium
GCGTTCGAGCGCGGGCTCATCCTTCTCTCCTGCGGGTTGTACGGGAACGTGATCCGCCTACTCCCGCCGCTCAACATCGCGTCGGACGAGCTCGACGAGGGGCTCGCCATCCTGGAGGAGTCGCTTGGCGCCTGATGCGGGTGCCGGTGCCCCGGACATCAGTGTCAGAGGCCTGACCAAGCGATTCGGGGACGTCGTCGCGGTCGACTCGATCGATCTCGACATCCCGGCAGGGGAGTTCTTCACGATGCTCGGTCCCTCCGGCTCGGGCAAGACCACGACGCTTCGCATGATCGCGGGCTTCGAGATCCCCGACGAGGGGACGATCGAGCTCGCCGGCCACGACGTCTCGCGCCTTCCGCCCTACGATCGGCCCGTCAACACGGTCTTCCAGGACTACGCGCTCTTCCCGCACATGACCGTGCAGGAGAACGTCGAGTACGGGCTCATGGTCAAGAAGGTCAAGAAGGGCGAGCGGCGTGAGCGTGCGGCACGGGCGCTCGAGATGGTCCGCCTCTCCGGCTTCGGCGATCGCAAGCCGTCCCAGCTTTCGGGCGGTCAGCGCCAGCGCGTCGCTCTGGCTCGCGCGATCGTCAACCGGCCGAAGGTGCTCCTGCTGGACGAGCCGCTCGGCGCGCTCGACCTGAAGCTCCGCCAGGAGATGCAGATCGAGCTCAAGTCGATCCAGCGGGAGGTCGGCATCACCTTCGTCTACGTGACGCACGACCAGGAGGAGGCGCTGACGATGTCGGACCGCCTCGCCGTCTTCAACAACGGGAAGATCGAGCAGATCGGGCCGCCGGCCGAGGTGTACGAGCATCCGGAGAGCGAGTTCATCGCGGGCTTCGTCGGCGTGTCCAACGTGATCGAGCGCGACCGGCGCCGCTACACGGTCCGCCCCGAGAAGATCAACCTGCTCGAGGACGGAGACGAGCCCGAGGCGGGATCGCACGTCGAGGCGGGAGTCGTCCGCGACGTGCAGTACGTCGGGCCCGTCACGCGGTACCACGTTACGCTCGACCGCGGTGGCGAGCTCCAGGTGCTTGCGCAGAACCTCGAGGAAGGCTCGAGCGAGGTGCTCGAGGTGAAAGGACGCCGGGTTCGCGTCGAGTGGCGCCCCGGACAGGAGTCGGTCATCGACGAATCGGAGGGAGGAACGGAATGAAGGGACGCACAACACGCGGCGCTCGATGGGCTGCCCTCGGCCTCATCGTCGCGGCGCTCTGCGTCGTCGCTGCAGGCTGTGGCGGAGGCGACGACGACGGTGACGGTGGAGTCTCGACTGCGGTGGAGGGGCTGGGGACCTCCCTCGAGGAGATTCAGTCGTTGGCCCGGGAAGAGGGCGAGGTCAACGTCGTCCAGTGGGCCGGCTACGCCCAGCTCACCGACGAGTTCACGGCCGCGACGGGCTGCGCCGTGAACACGAAGGACGGCGCCTCGTCTGACGACATGATCAGCCTCATCCAGACGGGTGCCTACGATGGCGTGTCCGCGTCGGGGAATGCCAGCGTCCGACTGATGGCCACCGGCGAGGTCGCTCCGATCGACACCGACCTCGTCCCGAACTACGCGGACGTGCAGGAGGGGATCAAGAACCAGGACTACAACAGCCTGGACGGCCAGCCGTACGGCGTCCCGCACGGCCGCGGCCCGAACTACCTCATGTTCCGCAACGACATCGTCCCCGAGGACACGGACAGCTGGAGCATCATCTGGGAGGACGACGGCCTGCAGGAGTACGCGGGGAAGATCTCGATCTACGACGACTCGATCTTCATCGCGGACGCTGCCGTGTACCTGAAGGCGACGCAGCCCGATCTCGGGATCGACAGCCCGTACCAGCTCAACGAGGAGCAGTTCGATGCGGCCGTCGCCCTGCTCGACAAGCAGGCGGCAGCGGGCCTGAACTACTGGCCGGGCGACGTCGCGAAGCAGGTCGCCGAGTACACCAACGGCGACAGCGTCGTCGGCACGACGTGGCCGTACCAGTACGTGCAGCTCACGGGGGCCGATCCGCCCGTGCCGGTCACGGCGATCAAGCCGGTCGAGGGCACGACGGGTTGGTCGGACACGTGGATGCTCTACTCGAAGGCCGAGAACCCGAACTGCATGTACCTCTGGATGAACCACATGATCTCTCCGGAGGCGCAGGCAGCCGTGGCCGAGGGCTTCGGTGAGGCGCCCGTCAACCTGAAGGCGTGCGAGCTCACGGAGAACACGAACCACTGCGACGACTACCACGCCGACGACGAGGCGTGGTGGGAGGACGTGTACTACTGGACCACTCCCGTCGAGGACTGCGGGGACGACGACGACTCGACGACGTGCAAGACCCAGGAGGCCTGGGAGGCTGCCTGGACGGAGATCAAGGGCTAGGCGCTTTCACTTCGTGAAAGCGCTAGGTGCGATACAAGGAGGGCCGGTCTCCATCCGGCCCTCCTTGTCGCCGACATGACCACGTACGACGACTCAGGACTAGCGCCTTCCGAGCGTGAAGGGCTCGGAAGGCGCCTTTCGACGTTCTTCTACCGGCATCCGCGCGTCCGTCTGTGGACGCTGCTCGCGCTGCCGGTCGGGTGGCTCGTGCTCGTCTACTTCGGGTCGCTCTTCGTCCTGCTCCTGTCGTCGTTCTGGGACACCGACTCGTTCACGAGCGAGGTCGTCCACGAGTTCACCCTCGAGAACTTCCAGCGCATCTTCGAGCAGGACGTGTTCCGCAACGTCGCCTGGCGGACCATCCAGATGGCGGTCTTCGTCACCATCGCCGACGTCGTGCTCGCGTTCCCCATCGCGTACTTCATGGCGCGCGTGGCGTCGCCCCGGACGCGCGACATCCTCGTCGTCCTCATCCTCGTTCCCCTCTGGGCGAACTACCTCGTGAAGGCGTACGCGTGGCGCACGATCCTCTCCGAGGGCGGCGTCATCAACTGGGCGCTCGATCCGTTCGGCCTTCACTTCGACGGGTTGTCGACGGTCGGCCTGTGGCTGGTGTTCACCTACCTCTGGCTGCCGTTCATGATCCTGCCGATCTACGCCGGGCTCGAGCGGATCCCGACCTCGTTCCTCGAGGCGTCCGCGGACCTCGGCGGCCGCTCCTTCACCACGTTCGCCCGGGTAATCCTGCCGCTCGCGTTCCCGGCGATCGTCGCCGGCTCGATCTTCACGTTCTGCCTGACGCTCGGCGACTACATCGCGCCGGGGCTCATCACGAGTGAGCAGTTCATCGGGACGGTGATCTACAACATCCGCGGCGAGGCCCTGCCGACCGCCGCGGCGTTCTCGCTCGTCCCGATCGCGGTCGTCCTCGTGTACCTGCTCGTCGCGCGCAGGCTCGGAGCGTTCGAGTCCCTCTGATGGTCGAGTCGCGCGCCATGCGGATCCTGCTGCGAGGCGGCGCCCTTCTGACGCTCGCGTTCATCTACCTGCCGCTGTTCATCATCGCGCTGTACGCGTTCAACAGGAACGTCACGCAGGCGTGGCCGATCGAGAACTACAGCACCCGGTGGTTCTCGGTCGCGTTCCACGACCCAGACGTCCGCGAGGCGCTCAGGAACTCGCTCATCGCGGCGGTGGGCGCGACCGCAATCGCGCTGATCCTCGGAACGCTGGCGTCCCTCGCGGTCTCGCGCTACCGCTTCTTCGGCCGCGAGGTGATCACGTTCGCCGTCATCCTGCCGATCGCGCTCCCCGGCATCGTCACCGGGCTCGCGCTGCAGGCGACGATCATCGACGTCCTCGGGCCGTTGGGAATCGGCTTCGGCCTGACGACGATCATCGTCGGCCACGCCACCTTCTGCATCGTGGTGATCTACAACAACGCGATCGCGCGGATGCGCCGTACCGCCGGCTCGCTCGACGAAGCCTCCGCCGACCTCGGCGCCGACAACTGGCAGACGTTCAGGCACGTGATGCTCCCGCAGATGCGCACCGCGCTTCTCGCAGGTGGGCTGCTCGCGTTCGCGCTGTCGTTCGACGAGGTGATCGTCACCGTGTTCACGTCCGGAGCCGAGCAGACGCTGCCGATCTGGATCTTCGCGACGCTCGCCCGGCCGGACGACCAGCCGATCGTGAACGTCGTCGCGCTCTTCGTCATCGTGGTGTCGATCATCCCGGTGTACATCGCGACTCGGCTCGCCGGCTCGAGCGGGCTCACGGCCGAGCGGCCGAAGCGGAGCACCGTGGCCGCAACTCTTCCCGAGCCCTGACCGAGAACGAAGGGTGCCGACCCGGGCTGAGCTCGTCGACCTGGCGAACGAGAACTTCGTCGCCTCGTTCGCGAAGCTCGCCGAGCACAGCGCCGCAGGCGAGGCTCGAGAGCTCGGCGGCGTCTTCGCGTTCGTGACGGGCCACCCGGTGCCGCTGTTCAACGGCTGTGTGGTGCCCGAGGCGCCGACCTCGGATCATCTCGAGGAGGCGATCGAATGGGTGCGAGGGCGTCGGGTCCCGTACCGGGTCTGGATCGACGACGGCCTCGTGGGCGATCTCGGTGCCGCGACCGGGCTCGCGGGGCTGCAGCCGGATCCCGTTCCGTATCCGAACATGGTGCTCCACCCGGTCTCCGAGCCACCCGGCCCCTCGGCGGGCGTGACGGTCGCCCAGGTCGGGCGCGACGACATCGTCGACACTTCGGTCGAGCTCGGAATGCCGCGCGAGCTGGCCGAGGCGATCTACGCGCCGGGCTTCGTCGACGATCCCGACGTCCGCGTGTTCGTCGGCCGGCTCGACGGCGCGCGTGCCGGCTACTCCGTCGCGATCAGGAGCGGCGACGTGAGCGGCGTCTACAACGTGGGCGTGGCGCCCAAGGCTCGGCGTCGGGGCGTCGGCACTGCCGTGACGTGGGCGGCCGTGGAGGCCGGGCGTGCGTGGGGCTGCGAGACCGCAGTTCTCCAATCCACGGAGATGGCGCTCTCGATGTACGAGACGATGGGCTTCCGGACCGTGGTGAGCTACGCAGTCTTCAAGGAGCCCACGCCGATCGGGCAGGAGACGCCTGTCCCGCCGAGCCCGCAGTAGCCGTTCGGGTTCGCCTCGAGGTACTGCTGGTGGTAGTCCTCCGCGTAGTAGAACGGGCCGGCCTCGACGATCTCGGTCGTGATCGGGCCGTAGCCGGCGCGCGAGAGGTCGTGCTGGAACATGTCGCGCGACGCGAGCGCTGCGTCGCGCTGAGCTTCCGACGTCCAGTAGATCCCCGAGCGGTACTGCGTGCCGACGTCGTTGCCCTGCCGCATGCCCTGGGTCGGGTCGTGGCCCTCCCAGAAGACACGGAGCATGTCCTCGTAGCTCGTCTTCGACGTGTCGAAGACCGCGAGCACGACCTCGTTGTGGCCCGTGCGGCCGGTGCAGACCTCCTGGTACGTCGGGTTCGGCGTGTGGCCGCCCGCGTAGCCGACGGCGGTGGTGTAGACCCCGGGGGCCTGCCAGAACATCCGCTCGGCGCCCCAGAAGCAGCCCATGCCGAAGATCGCCCGCTCGGTCGCTTCCGGGAATGGCGGGGCGATCGGGGTCCGGAGGACGAGGTGCGTACCCGGTGTCACGATCGGCGTGTCACGACCCGGGAGCGCGTCCTCGGGGGTCGGCATGGCCGTGGCTTTGCGGGTGAAGAGCACGCTTCTACAGTAGCGACCGGCGCAAGCGGTTACGGCTTGGCGGAGGCCTCCCAGCCGTCGTATTCGCCGCGGTGCTTCGCCGCGACTCCCTCGAACCACGAGCGGAACGCTGCGACCGTGTCCGGCCCGCAAATGCGGCGCGCGTCCGCCTTGACGCACCAGAGGTCGGCCTCTTCGCCGGGCGGCTCGACGGTTGCTGTCCAGGACGCCTCGGCGATCGCCGCCGCAGCGGCGCGTGCGTCGGCCTCGTCCGCGAAGTAGACGAAGTGGATGATGTGCCTGGCCTTGGCGAGGTCTGCGCCTCGCCCGGCGAGCTGCTTGAGCGCGAGCGAGTCGGCCTCCTGGGGAGTTCTCGGCGCGCCCTGGTTTCGGATGAGATCGAGGATTCGCATCGTCAGAGCGCGGCGAGCGCGCGCTCGAGATCGTGCCAGAGCTCCTCTGCGTCCTCGAGGCCGACGGACAACCGGAGCAGGCCGGGTGGGACGCGCGCTCCCTCCCAGCGCGCCCGCGCCTCGATGCGCGACCTGACGCCACCGAGGCTCGTCATGTTCGCGATCAGCTCCGTGCTCGTCTCGACGGCGCGTGCAGCGTCGGCGTCGGCCACGTCGAAGGACATGAGGCCGCCGAAGCCGGGATACCGAACCATGCTGACTGCCGGGTGCCGATCGAGGCGCTCTGCGATCGAGGCGGCAGTCCGGCTCTGGCGCGTGAATCGAACCTCGAGCGTCTCGAGACCGCGAAGGAGCAGCCAGGCGGTGTCGGCCGCGGGGACGGGGCCGGTGCGCGAGCGGAACTCGAGGAGCCGAGCGGCGTCTTCGGCGTCCTTGCAGACGGCGGCGCCGAGGAGCGCGTCGTCGTGGCCGGCGAGGTACTTCGTCGCGGAGTGCACCACGATGTCGGAGCCGAGCTCGAGCGGCCGCACGTGCAGGGGCGTCGCGGCCGTCGAGTCGCAGATGACACGGGCGGGATGCGCGGCCGCCGCCTCGAAGTCCGGCATCGTCAGGAACGGGTTCGACGGCGCCTCGAGCCAGACGAGATCGACGCCCTCGGGCGGCGCCCCGGTCTGGTCGTACTCCACCTTCTCGACGCCCCAGCGCCGCAGCTCGTCGAGCAACACGCCGGTTCCGTAGTACGCGCCTTCTGCGAGCGCGACGGCCTGACCCGGCGAGAGGAGCGCGAGCACGACGGACGTGCAGGCCGCGGCACCCGAGGAAAAGAGCAGTGCCTCACCGCGGTCGAGCTCGCCGAGACGTCTCTCCGCCTCCGCCGTCGTCGGGTTGCCGAAGCGCGAATAGGTGAAGCGCCCGGGCTCGCCGCGCTCGTACGGCCAGCTCGTCGAGCGATCGACCGGAGTCGTTCCCACGCGGGCGAAGCTATCACCGGGTCGCGCGACGTTAGGCTCCTCGCCGATGACGGAGACGCACGACACGACCGAGGCCAAGCTCCGCTGGCTCGAGGAGCTGAGCGAGCAGGCGCTGCATCCAGCGAGCGAGCGCCACGTCGAGCGGCAGCGCGAGCGTGGGAAGCTCCTCGCGCGCGACCGGCTGGAGAAGCTCCTCGATCCGGGCTCGTTCGTCGAGCTCGACCGCTTCGTCCGCCACCGCGAGGTCGAGTTCGAGATGCGCGACAACCGCCCGTGGGGCGACGCGGTGGTGACCGGCTACGGCACGGTCTTCGGCCGCAAGGTCTTCGTCTTCTCGCAGGACTTCACCGTGTTCGGCGGCTCGCTCTCCGAGGTGTTCGCGGAGAAGGTCTGCAAGGTGATGGACCTGGCCGTCAAGTACGGCTGCCCGGTGATCGGGATCAACGACTCGGGCGGGGCGCGGATCCAGGAGGGGGTCGTGTCGCTCGCCGGCTACGCGGAGATCTTCTGGCGGAACGTGCAGGCCTCCGGCGT
>DASUCI010000089.1:0-4545 GCA_035762825.1 Gaiellaceae bacterium
TCGGACGCGTACGGCTCGATCGCAGGCGGGTCGTGGAACTGGGCCGCGACGGCGCCCGATTCGCGCGTGAAGAGATTGTCACCCGTCACGGGCTTCCAGGGCGCGAGCTGCGTGCCCGCGAGCTCCTGTACGAGCGCACCGAGCTTCCGCGCCTGCGCGAGGTCGAGTCGCGTAGGGATGCCGTACAGCGCCTCGAGCGCGAGCGCGACCTCGACGAGGTCGGCGTTCCCGGCGCGCTCCCCCATCCCGTTCACCGTGCCCTGCACCCAGGTCGCGCCGGCCTGCACGGCTGCGACCGCAGCCGCAGTCGCGAGCCCGAAGTCGTCATGACCGTGCCAGTGGACGGGGATCTCGTTGTCGAGCCGCTCCACGACCTCCGTGACGAGGAACGCCGCCGCCTCGGGCGTCGCGATGCCGAGCGTGTCGACGACGACGACCTCTTCGGCACCGGCCTCGACCGCGCTCTCGTAGACCTGTCGCACGAACTCGAGCTCCGCCCGCGTCGAGTCGACGCCGAAGAACGCCACCCGGATGCCCTCGCCCGCGGCGAACGAGACAGCGGAGCGGATGCGCTCGAGCATGGCCTCGCGCGACACGCCGAGCGCGTCGAGCTTGCCGTCCGAGATCGGGCTCTCGATCACCGCTGCGCGAACACCCAGCTCGAGGAGCGCCTCGACGTCCGCCCGAACCGCGCGCGAGAACCCCCAGATCTCGGCCTGGAGGCCGGCCTCGATGATGAGCGCGATCGCGCGCGCGTCGTCCTCGGAGACGCGCGGGAATCCCGCCTCGATGCGATCGATCCCCGCCGCCGACAGCGCTCTTGCAATCTCCAGTTTTTGCTCGGGCGAGAGTACGACTCCAACCGTTTGCTCGCCGTCGCGAAGCGTCGTGTCGTAGAGGCCGACAGTGACGCGCGGCTGCGGCTCGAGCGCCTTCGCGTTCAGGTCACCGGTCCAGACCTTCGAGCGGTCGATGGTCACGGCGTGACTATCGCATCCCCGAACGGGCCACTCGTGCGCCTCTGCCGACCGGCACCCTACGGCGCAGGCAGCGTGTGCGAGAAGAGCCGCTCGCCGGCGGTGTTCACGATGCCGAGCGCGAGCGTGCCGTCTCCTCGGATCTCGAGCGTGCCGAAGTTGAGCCATCGCTTCGCCTCGTCCCACGTGCCGACCGCCTCGGCGCTCTCGGGCCCGACGAACCCGAGCACCTCGGGATGGAGCGTCTCGTCGAAGGCGCGCGTCGGGAAGATCCCCGCGTTGAGCGGGCCGGTCGCGAGCTCGTGGACGACGAAGCTCGGATCGTCGGCGAACGGCCGGTAGCGGAACGCCTCCGCGAAATGCACGTCCGTCGTGATCCACACGGGTCGCTCGACCCCGTGCGACTGCATGAAACGCAGGATGTCGAGGAGCTCGCGCTCGAACCCGGTCGCCTGGTCGAAGTTCGCCCAGCCGTCGCGCCCGTTCGTCGGCGGAAACCCGGTGGGGATCGACATCGGCACGCTCGACACGACCACCTTCCACGTCGCGTTCGACGCCGCCAGCCCCTGCTTCAGCCATGCGAGCTGCTGCGGTCCGAGCATCGTCTTCGGCCGCGCCGGATCGTCGAGCGCACTGTTCGCGTCGCGGAACGAGCGGGTGTCGAGCACGAACAGCTCGAGGTGCTTTCCCCACCGCAGCGAGCGGTAGAGCCTCGACCCACCCGACGTGAGTGGGGTGTAGTCGACGAAGGCCTGCCGACCGAGCGGAAACAGGTCCGCTCCCGTGTACGGCGACGTCGTCGGCGCAGCCGTTCGGGGCCCGAAGTCGTTCACGACCTCGTGGTCGTCCCAGACGCCGACATAGCTCGCGCTGGCGAGAAGCTCCTGGAGCCCTCGGTCGACGCGGTTGTACCGCCAGTGCGCCCAGAAGCCGGCGAGGTCCACGGCCGGCCCGAAGCCGCCGGGAACCTGCGCGTTGCCGTAGCGGCCGAGCGGATCGCACGCGCTGTCGGCGTAGATCATGTCCCCGAGGCCGACGAAGACGTCGGGGCGCCATTCGCGGATGGTGTCCGCGATCGGGATTCCCTCGTCGAGATCACGGCAGACGTTCTGGCCCGAGATGTCGCCTCCGAAGGCGAGTCGCACCGGGGCCGTGTCCTCGTTCTCCGGTGCCGTCCGGAACGAGCCCGTCACGGCGGGGCCGTGCCCGACGCCGCGCGCACCGAGGCTGAGCCACGCGCGGACGCGGTAGGTCGTGTCCGGCGCCAGCGCCGTGAGCTCGATGCTGGTCGTGAGGTCGTGTGCCCGGACGACCGGCGACGAGAAGACCCGCCGGTGAGGGCCGCCCGAGAGAACGACGTTCAGCACGGATTCTCGGTCCGCGCGGGCCCACAGCACCGCCGAGGTCGCGGTGACGTCTCCGACCGCGATGCCGTGCGTCACGACGGGACCGGTCCGAGCGGACGGCGCGGCGTCCCCTGCTGTGCCGACGGTGGTGGCGAGAACGGCGCACGTCGCGAGTGCGATGGCAAGCCTCGTCATCGGTGGTCTCCCCTCCCTCGAGTCCCGACGCGTAGCGTTGCGCGTTCTCGCGAGGGATTCAAGCGCCGCGGTGAGCGTGGACGATTCCGTCTGGGAACGACGAGAGCTTCTCGGCGCCTTGGCCGGTGACGAGGAAGTTGTCCTCGACACGGAGGCCCCCGCCGCCTTCCATATAGCATCCTGGCTCGATTGCAAGCACCATCCCGACCGCGATCTCCCCGCCTCCGGCCTGGTGGGCGTACGGCGGCTCGTGGGCGCGAGCGCCCACCCCGTGGCAGATCGGGTGGGACGGCTGGCCCGGGAAGCCCAGCGCGTCGATCCCCGCGCGAACGCGTCGATCAAGCTCGGCGAGGCTCGCTCCGGGGCGTGCGAAGTCGATCGCGTCGTCGTAGACGGCGATCAGCCCGGCCTCGAGCTCGCGGTAGCGCGCCGACAACTCCCCGGCGACGAGGTTCTTCGTGTGGTCGCACCAGTACCCGTCGGCGCAGACCCAGATCTCGAAGAGCGTCGGCTCGCCCTCGACCACGGGCCGCGAGGTCGTGGCTGTGAACGTCTTGATCCCCGCCCCGGACCAGACGAGCGAGAACCCGAGGGCCAGGTCGACCTTGCCCTCCCAACCGGTGCCCTCCCCGTGGACGAAGCCCTCCCACTCCGCGGCGATCTGCGCCTCGCTCATGCCCGGTTCGATGACGAGCTTGCAGTGCTCCATCGCGGCGGCGGCGATGTCGTTCGCGAGCCGCATGCGCTCGATCTCCTGGTCGGTCTTCAGCGCTCGCGCGGCTGCGAGGAGCGGCGTCGCGTCGGCGACGTCGCCGAACGTGGTGAACCAGTCGAGCGTGAACGTCGTCGGCTCGCCGACCATGCGATCCGCTGCCTGCGTGCCGAGCGAGAGCTCGAGCCCGATGTGCTCGTACCCGCTAGCAGCCTCACGAGCGAGCTCGAGCACCCGCGCGGTGGGAGGTCGCGGATCGCGCTCGTCGTAGCCCGGGAACAGCCGGACGGCGTCGGTCCAGGCCGTTCGCGCCGCGTCCTCCTCCGATGCCTCGAGACAGACGAGCACCGGCGCGCCTTCTCGGGGAAAGACGCACGCGTCGTAGCCCTTCATGCCCCAGAAGTTCGTGAGGTAGAGGACGTTGTCGGGCGCGCGGACGACGAGCGCGTCCAGCTCCTGCTCAGCCATGAGCGCGCGCACGCGCGCGAGCTTCACATCGTCCCGCGGCCAGGCCACGCGGCGATCCTATGTCCCGATCTACCGCGCGAGCTCGGTCAGCGCGGCCTTCAGGCGGGCGAGCTTGGCCTCGGAGTCGATGTCCGCGACCAATGTGCACTCGACGTTCTGAAGCCTCAGCGCCATGGACGCGACGCCGGTGTCGAGCGGCTGCACGCGCGTCGGCGCGCCCTCCGGCGCAGTCGCGCGAACGACGCAGTACACGTGGCCCTGGTCCGCATGGGCCGCGGGATCGTTCTCGAAGGACGCCGACTCCGTGCTGCACGCGGGCTCATCGCTGATCGAGAAGCCGTGCCGCCTCACCGCGCTCATTGCCTGCTCCAGGGCGATCGGCGAGCCGAAGCCCGACGCACATGTCACCGACCCGAAGAGGCCGTCGACGCTCTGGACGTCGCCCGGCGACGGAGGTTCGATGTCGACGTCGGCACCGAAGTCGTAGAAGTCGACGGTTAACGGCGACGAGCCCTGCTCTACCGCGATCCGGCGAACGACGCCGTCGTCGCCGATCCAGACGTCGACGGGCGCGGTCGCACCGTCGCAGTCCATGAGCTCGGCCTGCTCGCACTCGACGATGAGCCGGTAGCGCACAGTGTCGTCTCCACGGACCGGTTCCTCCCCGATGCGCTCGGTCGACCGGCTCGCGTCTCGCAGCATCGCGAGCAAGGCCTGCGGTGAGAACTCGTGGCCGAGGGTCTCGTCGTCGGTGAATCTCGCCCACTTGTCGCCGCTGCCGCCGAACCCGTACAGGTCTCCGCGGACGTACGTGGTCGCACCGATGGCGAGGAGCTCCATGGTCTCA
>DASUCI010000090.1:0-22551 GCA_035762825.1 Gaiellaceae bacterium
CGCATCCTCGCTCCGATCCCGGGCAAGCAGGCCGTCGGAGTCGAGGTGCCGAACCTGAGCCCGCGCATCGTCACGCTCGGGGACATCTTCGACGACCTCCCGGCGACGGCCAGCCCGCTCAGCGTCTGGCTCGGCAAGGACATCTCCGGCAACTCGATCTGGACCGACCTCGCGCGCATGCCGCACCTGCTGATCGCCGGCACCACCGGCTCCGGCAAGTCGGGCTGCATCAACACGATCCTGACCTCGGTGCTGCTCCGCGCCACGCCCGACGACGTGCGGCTGATCCTGATCGACCCGAAGCGGATCGAGCTCAACTACTACGAGTCGATCCCGCACCTGCTGACGCCGGTCGTCTCCAGCCCGAAGGAGGCGAGCGCGGTGCTGACGAACGTCGTCGCCGAGATGGAGCGCCGCTACGAGCGGCTCTCGATCGTGCGGGCGCGGAACCTGCCCGAGGCGAACCGGACGTTCCGGGCGCGCGGGGAGGACCCGCTGCCCTACCTCCTCGTCGTGATCGACGAGCTCGCGGATCTGATGATGGTCTCGCCGCAGGCGGTCGAGGACGCGATCATCCGCCTCGCCCAGAAGTCCCGTGCGGTCGGCATCCACCTCGTGCTTGCGACGCAGCGGCCCTCGGTCGACGTGATCACCGGGATGATCAAGGCGAACGTCCCCTCGCGGATCGCGTTCGCCGTCTCGAGCCAGACGGACTCGCGTGTCATCCTCGACGGGGCAGGCGCGGAGAGCCTCCTCGGACAGGGCGACATGCTCTTCAAGCCACTCGGAACCTCGCGTCTACAGCGCCTCCAGGGCGCGTACGTCAGCGAGGAGGAGGTTGCACTCGTCGTCGAGCAGTGCCGGTCACAGCGCGGGCAGGAGCTCGACGAGTCCCTGCTCGAAGCGCCGGAAGCCGCGTACGAGGAGCCCGACGAGGACGGCGAGTTCGATCCCGACGAGGATCCGCTACTCGACAAGGCGATCGAGATCGTGGTGCAGACGCAGACCGCGTCCGTGTCGCTCCTGCAGCGCCGCCTCCGTGTCGGCTACACCCGCGCGGGTCGCCTCGTCGACATGCTCGAGCGGCGGGGGATCATCTCGGGCTACGAGGGCTCCAAGCCGCGCCGGGTGCTCGTCTCGGAAGCCGATCTCCATACGGTCTGAACCGCTGCCCGGTAGGATTCACTGTCGCGGTAGCGGCCTCTTTACATACTTGTGAAGGGGCCCAACTTGCGGTTAGATCAAGCGTCCAATCAGGGCGGCAGGCTTACTCGTAAGGAGGGCAAGTGAAAGTACGTACAGCAGCGATCGGCGCTGTGCTCGCGCTCGTGGCAGCGTCGGCGCTGATCGTGAGCGCGGCCGGCTCGGCCTCGAGCTCGCAGGATCCGTTCGTCGCGGGCGTCGTCTCCGACGTCGGTCGCTTCAACGACAAGGGCTTCAACCAGCTCTCGCTGAAGGGCTGCAAGAGCGGCGCCAAGAAGGCGAAGGGCACGTGTCGCGCGCTCGAGTCGCGGTCGACTGGTGACTACCTCCCGAACTTCACGCGGCTCCAGCGCGATGGGGCGGACATCTCGATCGCTACCGGGTTCCTTCTGGCGGATGGCACTGCCGCTGTCGCCAAGCGATTCCCGGACGGGAAGTTCGCCATCGTCGACTACTCGGTGAAGGCTCCGCCGTTCGCGACGCCGAAAGGCAAGGTGTTGTCCAAGAACGTCGTCGGGCTCACCTTCGCGACGAACCAGAACAGCTACATGATCGGCTGCCTCGCCGCGCTCATGGCGAAGCGGGACGGTGGGAACACGATCAGCGCTGTCGGAGGCATCTCGCTCCCGACCGTGACGATCTTCATCGCGGCGTACAAGGCCGGCGCGGCGAAGTGCGTTCGCGGGACGAAGACGCTGATCGACTACTCGCAGGAGTTCGTCGACCAGGCGAAGTGCACCGAGCTGGCGACCAACCAGATCGCTGCCGGCTCGAAGGTGGTCTTCGCGGTCGCTGGCGGTTGTGGTCTCGGCGCGCTGGATGTCGCCAAGCAGGAGGGAGTCTGGGGCGTCGGCGTGGACAACGACCAGTCGTTCCTGGGCAAGCACATCCTGACGAGCGCGGTGAAGCGTGTCGATGTCGCCGTCGAGACCGTGGTCCTGTCCGCGAAGAACGGAACGTACAAGGGCGGCAAGGACTTCAACTTCAACCTGAAGAACAAGGGTGTCGCCATCGGCAAGATCAGCTCGCAGGTCCCAAAGGCGTACATCAAGCGCATGAACGCCATCGGCGCGCAGATCCTCGCGGGGAAGATCAAGCCGCCGGTCAAGTAGGTCGTCGCACATCGTTGGACCGAGAGGGCGGGCCAAGTGCCCGCCCTCTTTCGTTGGCTGCCCACCCTTACGGTCTCGCGCCGCAGCACCGTAGAATCCTCGCGCCGATGCCCGACGCCGATCTCGTCCTGGAGCTGCGCGGAATCACGAAGCAGTTCCCCGGAGTCCTCGCGAACGACCACGTCGACTTCGAGCTGCGGCGTGGGGAGGTGCACGCCTTGCTCGGCGAGAACGGTGCGGGCAAGTCGACCCTCATGAGCATCCTCTACGGGCTCTACCACCCGGACGAGGGAGAGATCCGCATCGACGGGCAACCGGTGAGCATCGGCTCTCCCCGCGAGGCGATCGACCGGGGCATCGGGATGGTGCACCAGCACTTCATGCTCATCCCGGTGATGACGGTGGCGGAGAACATCGTCCTCGCCGAGGAGCCGACCACTGCGGGCATTCTCCTCGACTTCGCCACGGCGAGACGTCGCGTCGAGGACATCGCTCTGCAGTTCAACTTCGCGATCGACCCCGACGCTCGGATCGAGAGCATCTCCGTCGGCCAGCAACAACGTGTCGAGATCCTGAAGGCGCTCTACCGCCGCGCCGACATCCTCATCCTCGACGAGCCGACCGCCGTGCTCACGCCGCAGGAGGCCGGAGAGCTGTTCGGGATTCTGAAGGGGCTCCAGCGCGAAGGCATGTCGATCATCTTCATCAGCCACAAGCTGAACGAGGTGCTGGAGATCGCCGACCGCATCACGGTCCTGCGGAGAGGCAAGCGGATCGAGACCCTCCCTGCGGCCGGAGCGACGGAGCAGAGCCTCGCGAGCCTCATGGTCGGGCGTGACGTGCTTCTCCGCGTCGACAAGGCGCCGCCGACGCCGGGTGAGGAGCTGCTCGAGGTCGAGGACTTGCACGTTCTCGACGAGCGCGAGCTTCCGGCCGTTCGAGGAGTCTCCCTGCGCGTTCGCGCAGGGGAGATCGTCGGGATCGCCGGCGTGGACGGCAACGGACAGACGGAGCTGATCGAAGCCCTGACAGGCCTGCGACCGGCCCAGAGCGGCCGGTTCTCGGTTGCGGGACGCGACCTGACGCGGGCGGGGACGCATGAGATCCTCGGCGCGGGGGTCGGGCACATCCCGGAGGACCGCCAGCGGCGCGGGCTCGTCCTCGAATTCTCGCTCGCCGAGAACCTCGCCCTGCACGACTTCGACCGGGCGCCGAACTCACGGCTGGGGTGGTTGCGTCCAGGGCGTCTCATCGAGCGTGCCAAGACGGTGCTGAAGGCGTTCGACGTGCGCGGTGGTGGCCCGCAGACGCCGGCGCGGGCTCTCTCGGGGGGCAATCAGCAGAAGGTCGTCGTCGCGCGTGAGGTCGAGGGCGATCCCCGTTTGCTCATCGCCGCGCAGCCGACGCGAGGCCTCGACGTCGGGGCGATCGAGTTCGTCCATCGTCGGCTCGTCGAGGAGCGCGACGAGGGCCGCGCGGTCCTCCTGGTGTCACTCGAGCTGGACGAGGTCCTCTCTCTTTCGGACCGCATCCTGGTCATGTACGAAGGGGAGATCGTCGGCGAGTACGGGCCGGACGTGACGGAGGAGGAGCTCGGCGTTGCGATGCTCGGCGGCACGAAGGAAGAGGTCGCCGCGTGACGTCGGGGCCGACCGTCCATCAGCCCGGCGCCGCGCCCGAGCCGGACGCAGGCCCGGACACCGCCGCTGCACGGCTTGCACGCTGGCACCGCGCGGGAGGCGTGGTCGCGCCCGTGATGACGGCGCTGCTCGCCTTCCTCGTCGGGGGCCTCGTGGTGCTCGCGACGGGGAGCAACCCGATCGAGGTGTACAGAGGCATCTGGAACGGGACGGGCTTCGAGTGGTTCTATCGCGTGGGCTCGCACGAGGTCGGGCTGCCGTTCTCCGATGCCCGAGTCTGGTTCCCGTGGGACCCCGCGTCGCGAGCCGCCGAGAACCTCCAGCAGACGCTCCTGATCACCTCCACGCTGATTCTCACCGGCCTCGCGGTCGCGTTCGCGTTCCGCTGCGGCCTCTTCAACATCGGCGGGCAAGGGCAGTACTTCGTCGGCGCCTACGTCGCGATCTGGATTGGCTCGTCGTTCGAAGGCACGAACAGCTTCGTCCACATCACGTTCGCGATCGTGGCGGCTGCGCTGGCCGGAGCGGCCTACGCGGGGATTGCGGGGATCCTGAAGGCGACGGTCGGAGCCCACGAGGTGATTACGACGATCATGCTGAACTGGATCGCCATCTACGCGGGCCTGTATCTCTTCGGCCAGGGCGGGCCGCTGCAGAACAAGGAGCAGGTCTTCAGCCCGACCTCGAACCCGGTCGTGGAAGGGGCAAAGCTCCCGGTGTTCTGGGGCGATCCGTTTCTCCAGGGGCTCCACGCCGGGCTCTTCATCGCTCTCGGGGCGCTCGTCGCATTCTGGGTCATCATCAGCCGCACGACCCTCGGCTACGAGGTTCGCGCCGTTGGATTCAACCCGGACGCCGCGCGGTACGGCGGCATCTCGGTCGCCCGGAACTACTTCCTCGCGATGGCGATCGCGGGAGTCTTTGCCGGACTGGCCGGCGCGATCGACATGCTCGGATGGCGCTTCTCGATCGGCTTCAGCGACATCCAGTCGTCGACGATCGGCTTCATCGGGATCGCCGTCGCGCTCCTTGGCCGGAACACGGCGCTCGGTGTCGGACTTGCCGCGCTCGTGTTCGGCGCCCTCGTGAACGGGACCGCGACGAGGAACATCCCGCCTGACGTCTTCGACATTCCCGAGCAGGCGGGGAACCTCAGCCTCACGATCCAGGCGCTCGTACTGCTGTTCATCGGGGCGGACATCCTGATCCTCTGGCTCTGGTCGAAGAGCGGCCAACGGATCGGCGTCGGCAGGAGATCGCCCGTTTGAGCGTCGGCGCGGCAACGATCGAGCGCGAAGGGCTCTCGCGGCTCGTCTCAGCTCGGGCGTTCGGTTGGCTGGGCGTGACACTGGGCGTGCTGGCCTTCTGGCTCGTCCTGCCGCCCGTGACCGCTCGGTCGCCCGTCGTCCCGCTCGTCATGGGCGGGCTCGGTGTCCTGGCAGGAGCTTGGGCGCTACGAGAGGGCGCGGGGCGGCGACTCGGCGGCGGCGCGATCGCGATCGCCGCCATCGGGATCCTCCTCGGGTTGCTCGCGACGCGCTCGAGCGTGGAGGCGCTCGACAGCGTCTTCGTCTGGTCGGCGCTCATCGCCGCGACATTGCGTGCCGCGACGCCGCTCACGTTCGCCGCGCTCGGTGGCATCTTCTCCGAGCGCAGCGGTGTCGTGAACATCGGCCTCGAGGGGATGCTGCTCATGGGAGCGTTCTTCGGCTTCCTTGGCGCGGACAAGCTCGGCACCTGGTGGGCGGGCGCCCTCTGCGGGATCGTCGCCGGCGGGAGCCTGGCGCTGGTGCACGCATTCGTCTCGATCCATCTCCGCGCGGACCAGATCGTCAGCGGCACGGCCGTCAACTTCCTCGCACTCGGCATCACCGGGTACTTCTTCATCGAGGTCTACACCGACCAGGGAACTCCGGGCGATGTCGACTTCACACCGACCGTGTCGATTCCGTGGATCGAGGATCTCGGCTTCGTCGGGCCGGCGATCGGAAACATGAACCTCCTCATCTGGGTGGCAATCCTCTTCGTCGTGCTGGCTCACGTGGTCCTCTTCCACACGTCCGTCGGGCTCCGGCTGCGGTCGGTGGGCGAGCATCCGAAGGCGGCTGACACCGTCGGGATCTCCGTCTACGCGGTGCGCTACGCAGCGGTGGTCGTATCCGGTGCTCTCGCGGGTCTCGGCGGCGTGTACCTCTCGAACGGGATTACGCATTCCTTCAACGAGAACCTGTCCGCCGGGCGAGGGTTCATCGCACTGGCGGCGGTGATCTTCGGACGGTGGCGGCCATTCGGCGCGTTTGCGGCCTGTCTCCTGTTCGGGTTCACCGAAGCGTTGGCGCTCCGGCTGCCGAGCGCATACGGCGAGGATCAGGCGTGGACGACCCTCTTCCGCGCGCTTCCGTACGTCGTCACCTTGATCGTCGTCGCGGGCGTGGTCGGCCGCTCGATCCCGCCGGCTGCCGTCGGCCGGCCCTACACGAAGCAGTAGCGTGGCGACGCGCGGCTCGGGTGCGGCGGCAGGGTCGCTTCTCGCCGGCACCGGCGCGACCGCGACGATTCCGGTCGCCGTCTACGCGACGCGCTTCAGCGACAGCTACGACCTGCTCCACGCCGGGTTCGCCGTCCCGGTCGCCGTCGCGCTCGGCGTCGCGGCGCTCCTGCTCGCACGACGGGCGAACAGGCTCAGCGCGCTCTCCCTGGAGGGCGGCCCTCGCAGCGGCATCGCGACGGCCGGGCGAGTGCTCGGCGTCGTGGGACTCTGCCTCGCGGCATCCGCCCTCGTCGCCCTCGGCGTGTTCGGCCTCCTCGAGTACGTCGGCTCTCGCGACTGACGTTCGCGCGGGAACGGAGTCCGAGCCAGACTGAAGTCTGGCACCGACCGTTATCATCCTGCGTTCATGTTCGACATCGGCTCCAGCCTCCGCGAGGCGCGCCTCCGTCAGAACCTCGACTTCCCGGAGCTCGAGGAGCGCACGAAGATCCGCCCGAAGTACCTTCGTGCGCTCGAGGACGAGCGCTTCGACATCCTCCCGGCGCCCACGTACGTCCGTGGATTCCTGCGCTCGTACGCCGAGTCTCTCGGGCTCGACGGGCAGCCGTTCGTCGACGAGTACAACTCCCGCTTCACGGTCGGCGAGGACGACGCACCGTTGCGCGCGCGCCGCGCGCCGCTTCCACGTCGTGACCGTGGGCCGCGGGAGTCGCGGATGGCCGCCGTCGCGCTCGTGGCGATCGCCATCGCCACGGCTCTCGTGATCGCGGCTTGGAGGTTCGGCGGGCCCGAGAGCGAGAAGGTGCCGGGCCTCGTAACGCAGGGCCCGGGCGCGACGTCGCAGGCCGCGAACGCGAAGGGGAAGGTGCACATGGTCGTGCGCGCGGTCGACGGCAGCTCGTGGATGGAGGTGCGCACGGTTACGCCTGCCGGAAAGCTCCTGTACTCGGGCACGCTCGAGCAGGGGCAGCGAAAGCCGTTCGACGGGCGCTCCCTGCAGCTCGCACTCGCGGAGCCGGACAACGTGGTCGTCCGCGTGAACGGCAATCGCGTCGACCTGCCGGACGGGACGACGTTCGTCGTCACCGCACAGAGGATCACCCGGGCCACGTCTTGATCCGCCCGCGGGCGGCGATCGTCGTGACGGGCTCGGAGCTCGTTCGCGGCGACCGGCAGGACCGCAACGGCCCGTTCCTCGCCGCCGAGGCGGTGCGGCTCGGCCTCGATCCCGTCCGCATCGCCATCGTCGGCGATCGGGTCGAGGATCTGGAAGCGGCATTCGCCCAGGGCTTCGAGGCGGATCTGTGCCTCGTCTCCGGCGGGCTGGGCCCGACGCACGACGACCGCACGGTCGAGCTCGTGGCGCGTGTGGCCCGCCGTCCGCTCGTCCTCGACGAGCAGCTAGAGCGCCAGATCGGGCACATCTCGCGCGCGATCGCGGAGCGCCTCGGCCGCTCGTACGCGGAGTTCACGACCGGCGTGCGCAAGCAGGCGACCTTGCCGGAGGGGGGCATCTCGCTCGGCCTCGCCGGAACCGCGCCCGGTGTCGTCCTCGACACGGGCGCGTGCGTCGTCGTCGTGCTGCCCGGCCCACCCCGCGAGCTGCAGCGACTCTGGCCACGCGCGCTCGAGACGGAGCCGGTGCGACGGGTTCTCGAGCGCGCTCCGGCGCGAGAGCACCATGTGCTGCGCTTCTTCGGGACACCGGAGTCCGCCGTCGCCGAGGCTCTTGCCGCCGCAGGCGGAGAAGGGGACGGAGTGGACGTCACCATCTGCGCGCGCGAGTTCGAGATCCACGTCGACCTGTTCTCGGAGCCCTCGGCGGTCGAGCGCGGCGCCGCCGTCGCGGCCTCGCTGCGCGCCGCGCTCGCGCCGTACGTCTTCAGCGAGGACGAGCGCTCGGTCTCCGAGATCGTCCTCGACCTGTGCCGCGCGCGCGGGCTCACGCTCGCGACCGCGGAGTCGTGCACGGGAGGGATGGTCGCCACGCGCATCACCGCGGTGCCCGGTGCGAGCGACGTCTTCGTCGGGTCCGTCGTTGCGTACGCCAACCAGGTGAAGGAGGCGGAGCTCGGCGTGCCCCCCGAGCTCGTCGCGGAGTACGGCGCGGTGTCGGCCGAGGTCGCGGCTGCGATGGCGGCCGGCGTTCGCGATCGGCTCGGAGCGGACGTCGCCGTCGCCGTGACGGGTGTCGCCGGGCCTGGCGGCGCCACTCCCGACAAGCCTGTGGGCCTCGTGTTCGCACACGCCGGCGGACCGGACGGCGAGCTCGCGGTTCGCACGGAGCTCCCCGGTGACCGGGAGATGATTCGCGGCCGTGCGACTGCCGCCTCGCTCCACCTCGTGCGGCGATTGTTGGAGAGTCGCCACACATCGGCGTGACGGCGCGCGCTACCGTCGCCGGCGATGACCGGATCAGGCTGTTTCTCGCGCTCGAGGTGCCGGGGGACGTCTCGGCCGAGCTCGCTCGCTGGGGAAGGCGGCACCTGACGCGTGGGCGTGTACCCGAGAGCTTCCACGTCACGCTCGCGTTCCTCGGAGCACAGCCTCGCTCCGCCCTGGCGCCGATCACGGAGCTTCTGTGCGGCGAGGCTGCAGCGACCGAGCCGTTCGAGCTCGGTGTCGTGCGCTACCGCGAGACCCGCTCGGTCGGGATGCTGGTGCTTGCAGACCCGGGCGGACGGGCGACGTCGCTCGCGGACCGTGTCCAGGTCGGGCTCGAGCGTCTCGGCATGTACGAGCGCGAGCGCCGGCCGTGGCTTCCACATGTCACCGTGCTCCGGTTCCGGGAACGGCCGCGGCTCGATCCACCGCTACCCGCGGTCGACGTCGTTGCGCCGTCCGAGGCCGCTGCTTTGCTTTCACGCCTGCATCCGTCAGGGGCGAGGTACGAGATTCTGGAGTCGTGTCCGCTAGGGACTGCGATAGGAGGATGAGAGGATGAAACGCGAGGAAGCACTCGATGTCGCACTCGGCCAGATCGAGCGCCAGTTCGGGAAGGGCTCGGTGATGCGGATGAGCGACCGTCCGCAGGTGGCGATCGGAGCGGTGTCGACCGGCTCGCTGGCGCTCGACATGGCGCTCGGAATAGGCGGCCTCCCGCGTGGGCGCATCGTCGAGATCTTCGGCCCGGAAGCCTCGGGCAAGACCACCCTCGTCTACCACGTGATCGCCGAGGCGCAGCGCCGCGGGGGCATCGCCGCGTTCATCGACGCCGAGCACGCAATGGACCCCCAGTACGCCCGCCGGATCGGCGTCGACATCGACGGACTCCTCGTCTCGCAGCCTGACACGGGCGAGCAGGCGCTCGAGATCGCCGAGCTCCTCATCCGCTCGGGCGCACTCGACATCGTCGCCGTGGACTCGGTCGCCGCGCTCGTCCCGAAGGCGGAGATCGAAGGCGAGATGGGCGACTCCCACGTCGGCCTCCAGGCGCGACTCATGAGCCAGGCCTTGCGCAAGCTCGCTGGCACGCTGAATCGCACCGACACGATCTGCATCTTCACGAACCAGCTCCGCGAGAAGATCGGCGTCATGTTCGGCAACCCGGAGACGACGCCGGGCGGCCGCGCGCTCAAGTTCTACTCGTCGGTCCGCCTCGACATTCGCCGGATCGAGACGCTCAAGGACGGCGCCGAGGCGTTCGGCAACCGCGTCCGCGTCAAGGTCGTCAAGAACAAGGTCGCGCCGCCGTTCAAGCAGGCCGAGTTCGACATCATCTACGGGCAGGGGATCCCCTGGGAGGGCACGGTGCTCGACGTGGGGTTGGAGACGAAGGTCGTCCAGAAAGCGGGCTCGTACTTCAGTTTCGGGGACGAGCGCCTCGGCCAGGGACGCCAGAACGCGACGAGCTTCCTCTCGGAGAACCCGGACCTCGTGCAGCAGATCCTCGCGCGAATCCAGGCAGAGGCACCCGAGGAGCAGGTCATCTCGGCACGGCTCCTGCCGGCGCACGCCACAGGTGAGGCGGTCGTCGAGGTCGACCTCGAGGAAGCGGTTGCCGTCGAGAGTTGAGTCGGCAGTCGTCGGCGCGGACGCAGCCGTCGAGGCCGCGCTTCGCCTGCTGCGGCACCGCGACCGGAGCGCGGCGCAAATCGATCAGGAGCTCGAGGCCCGCGACGTCGGGGCGGACGCCCGCGAGGGTGCGCTCCAGACCCTGAGGCGGACGGGCCTCGTCGACGACAACCGGTTTGCCGAGCGTCGCGCCGTCACCCTCGCCGATCGCGGCGCGGGAGACGCATTCATTAGGCACGACCTCGAGGCTGCCGGCATCGCACAGGACGTGGTCGAGGATGCGGTCGCCGGCCTGGAAGGCGAGCAGGAGCGGGCGCGTCGGATCGTCGAGCGCCGCGGCGCGAGCCCGAAGACGGCGCGGTATCTGGCCGGAAAAGGGTTCTCGACCGACGTGGTTCACGCTGCGATTGCGCGAGCAGGCGACGAGCCGTTAGGATGACCGGGCTTTCACTCGACGTTTTTCCTGCACGCACGCGCTTTCTGAATCCTTGATCTCGACGATCCCACCCACGAGCCACTCCAGTCGGCCTTGCCGACGACGGAGGACGCACCACCACCTGACGTAGACGTCCGGGCAGAGTCCGGCGACGACCCGTGCGGGTCGAGGGCCGGGTGAGAGCATCCGCGTCGACAACGCGGACAACGACATCCTCCCTGGAGGCTTCATGCTCTCGGCCGGCGCAGCGCTCATCGGAATCATCGTCGGGGCGGCCGCGGCGTCGGTCGTGTTGCTCGTGCGTTCGCGCTCGCGCGTGAGTATCGCGCGGGACGAGGCCGAGCGGCTGCTCGCAGACGCGGACCGCGAGGCCGAGGCGGCGCGACGTGAGGCACAGGTCGACGCGCGGGAGCAGGCCGTGGCGCTACGCAGCGAGATCGAGCGCGAGATCCAGGACCGCCGGGTGGAGAGCGCCAAGATCGAGGAGCGGATACTCCAGAAGGAGCTCGAGGTCGACGCTCGCCTGACGGAGCTCGAGCGCAAGGAGCAGGGTCTCGGTGACCGCGAGGTCCACGTCAAGGAGCTGCAGGAAGAGCTTCGCGAGGCGCATCGGGAAGCCCTCGGCTCGCTGGAGAAGATCTCAGGGCTCACCGTTCACGAGGCCCGTCAGCAGCTGATCGAGCGATCGAAGGACCTCGTCCGCCACGAGCTTGCCCGCGAGGTCCGTCAGATGGAGGAGGAGGCGCGGTCGGACGCACGTCGCCGCGCACGCGCGCTCGTGGCGGACGCGCTGCAACGGGTCGCGGCAAGCCATACGGCCGAGGCAACCGTGACCGTGGTCGAGCTTGCCTCGGACGACCTGAAGGGGCGAATCATCGGCCGCGAGGGCCGGAACATCCGCGCGCTCGAGCACCTCACCGGCGTGGATTTCATCATCGACGACACCCCGCACGCGGTCGTCCTCTCGTCATTCGATCCGCTCCGCCGCGAGGTCGCGCGCCTGGCCCTGGACAAGTTGATCGAAGACGGACGCATCCACCCGGCTCGGATCGAGGAGATGTACTACCTGGCGAAGGCCGAGCTCGAAGAGCACGTCATGCACGCCGGCGAGCAGGCGGTCTTCGAGGCCAACTGCGGCGAGTTTCACGAGGAGCTCGTGCGCATGCTCGGACGGCTGCGCTACCGCACGAGCTACGGCCAGAACGTCCTCAAGCACACCCTCGAGGTCGTCCACCTCAGCGGCATCATGGCCGCCGAGCTGAAAGCCGGTGTGAAGACGACGAAACGCGCGGCGCTCCTCCACGACATCGGGAAGGCCGTGAGTCACGAGGTCGACGGGTCGCATGCGCTCATCTCGGCGCAACTCGCGCGCAGGTGCGGCGAATCGGAGGGCGTCGTGCATGCGATCGAGGCGCACCACTACGACGTGCAACCACAGACCGTCGAAGCCGTGCTCCTCATCTCCGCGGACGCGATCTCGGCGTCGAGGCCCGGCGCCCGGGGCGAGAGCCTCGAGAACTACATCCGGCGGCTGGAGGCGCTCGAGCTGATCGCGACGGCGAAGACCGGAGTCGCGAAGGCGTATGCGCTCCAGGCGGGACGTGAGATCCGCGTAATCGTCGAGCCGTCCGAGGTCGACGACGACGGAGCAGTGCTGCTGTCCCACGAGATCGCGCGCGAGATCGAGGACCAACTCGAGTACCCGGGCCAGGTGAAGGTCATCGTGATCCGGGAGAGCCGAGCAATCGAGGTCGCCAAATAGACGCGCGAGAAGCAGCGCGGCGCTGGGCGACCGTCTGGGCCGGGGCCTGGGCCGCAGCCGATGTGGCCGCCATCACGACCCTGTACGCTCAGGACGCGACGTTCTACTCGCACCCGTTTCGGCCACGTCAGGGTCCCGACGAATACGTGCGCCGGGCGTTCGACGACCAGGGGTCGGCCACCTGCCGGTTCGGCGAGCCCGTCGTCGACGGCCGGCGTGCCGCGATCGACTGGTGGGCGGTGATCACCTCGAAGGACGGCTCGCAGCAGTCGCTCGCCGGTACGTCGCTGCTCCCGCTTCGACGACGACGGCCTGGTCGTGGAGCAACGAGACGCCTGGGCGGAGGCGGACGGGGTCCACGAGCTGCCGCACTGGGCGCCGTAGCCCGGGCTACCCTTCCCACGCGATGCGGCGGTACCACGTCACGACGTTCGGCTGTCAGATGAACGCGCACGACTCCGAGCGCATCAAGGGCATGCTCGAGTCGCTCGGCCTCGGCGAGGCAGCCGTGCCCGAGCACGCCGATGTCGTGGTGTTCAACACGTGCACGATCCGCGAGAAGCCCGACACGCGCCTCGCCGCCTACCTGGGCAATGCCGGCGCGATGAAGCGCGAGCGCCCGGACGTCGTGGTTGCCGTGGGCGGCTGCTACGCAGAGGCGCAGCGGGAACGCATCTTCGAGCTCTACCCGTTCGTCGACGTTGCCTTCGGTCCGGGCTCGATCCCGCATCTCGGCGACTGGATAGCGGCCGGGGGGTACGCGGTCGATCGCGGACGATTCGGCACGCACGAGCACTTCGCCGCCGATCTTCCAGTGCATGGCGGACGCCGCTTTCAGGCGTGGGTGCAGGTGTCGATGGGCTGCAACTCGGCGTGCGCGTACTGCATCGTCCCGGCGGTGCGCGGCCGCGAGCAGAGCCGACGACCGGGCGACATCGTCGCCGAGGTGGAACGCCTCGCGGATACGGGAGTTCGAGAGATCACGTTGCTGGGCCAGAACGTCAACTCCTGGGGGCGCGACCTTCGACCCGAGCTCGTCACCGAATTCGGGGAGCTTCTCCGCGCGTGCGATGCAGTGTCCGGCATCGACCGGATCCGCTTCACGAGCCCCCACCCGAAGGACTTTCGCGCACCCGTCGTCTCGGCCATCGCGGAGTGCTCGAGCGTCTGCGAGCACATCCACCTGCCCGCACAATCCGGCTCGTCGCGCGTTCTCAAGGCGATGCGCCGCACCTACGACCGGGACCGCTACCTGCGGCTCGTCGACACGCTCCGCGACGCCGTTCCGGATCTCGCACTCGGCACGGATCTCATCGTGGGGTTCCCGGGCGAGACAGAGGACGACTTCGCGGCAACGCTCTCACTCGTCGACGAGGTGCGGTTCGACAGCGCGTTCACGTTCATCTACTCACCGCGCCAGGGGACGGAGGCAGCCTCGATGCCGAATCCTGTCCCCGACGACGTGAAGCACACGAGGCTCGAGGCGCTGGTCGAGCGCGTGCAACGGATCGCGGCAGAGCGCAACGCGGAGCGCGTGGGCCGCATCGAAGAGGTCCTGGTCGAGGGCGCGAGCCGCACCGACCCGGCGCTCGTACGTGGCCGCACGCGTCGCAATACCACCGTGAACTTCTCCGCCGACGCCGTCGCAGGCGACCTGGTGGACGTGCTGATCGACGATGTGACCTCGACGACGCTTCGCGGCCGTATGGCGGCGCTCGTCGCGGCCTGAGGCCGGTCGTTTGCACACTCTCGGCACGATTCGTGACCCACGCGTATCGATTTCCTCGTTACGCTCGCAGTGGGTGGTGGGCCGGGGTGCCCCACGTGAAATGACCACTTTGCGGTACGAAGTCGTCGCGGTCTTCGGCCCCACCGCCTCCGGGAAGTCGGCCGTCGCACGACGCGTCGCCGACGAACTCGACACCGAGGTCGTCTCCGCCGACGCGCTGCAGGTGTACCGCGGCCTTCCGATTCTCACGAACCAGCCCGCCGAGACCACGGCGCTCGTCGGCATTCGCGATCTCGCCGACGTCATGTCCGTCGGTGACTACGCCGAGCTCGCGCACGAGAGCATCGACGACCTGGTGCGGCGTCGCGGCACGGCGGTCGTCGCGGGAGGGACCGGGCTCTACCTCCGTGCCGCACTCGCCGACCTCGAGATCCCGCCGGTGGTGCAGGCGTCCGAGCGCAGGCGCACCGAAGCGCTATACGACACCGACCCTGGCGTCGCGCACGCGCTCCTCGTCGAGCTCGACCCGGCCACCGCGCAGGCGGTGCACGTCAACGACCGCCGCCGAGTCGTGCGCGCGCTCGAGCTCGCCTCCGTCGGCTCGACGCTCGTCCCAGCGGCCGACCGCCTCTGGTCGGACGCGACGCGGCGGCCGACCGTGATCGTCGGGCTCGACCTCGCGGCACATGACCTCGACCGCCGGATCGCGGCGCGCACCGACGAGATGATCCGGCGCGGCGTCGCCGATGAGGTGCGCCGCGCGGTTCGCGGCCCGATCTCGCACACGGCGGAAAAGGCGCTCGGCCTCCGCGAGCTTGCGACGCTCCCGCTGGACGAGGCCCGCGAGGCGATCGTCGCGCGCACCCGCCGCTATGCGGCCTACCAACGCAAGTGGATGAGGCGGATCCCCGGCATCGTCCTCGTCGATGCCGATCGACCCGTCGACGAGGTAGCGGATGACATCCTCGACCTGGCGCGCGCTCGGTAACACATACGTCGTCGTCGAGCCGGGCGGCAAGCCCCTGGACGCCTCGTCCGCGTCCGTTCTCGCCCAAGGCACGGACGGCGTCCTCGAAGTGTTGGCCGTCTCCGACAACCGCGTCGAGATCGCGATCTGGAACCCCGATGGCTCACAGGCGGAGCTCTCCGGGAACGGGACGCGCATCGCCGCCGCCTGGCTGGCGGCACGATCGGGCGCGGAGCGGATCGAGGTCGTCGTCGGCGAGCGGACCGTCGTCGCACGGATGCTCGGTGACGGGACGGTCGAGCAGGAGATGGGGGAGGTCGTCGTCGGGCAGGCCGAGACCATCGACGGGTTGTCGGTGAGAACCGTGTCGGTCGGCAACCCGCACGCGGTCGTCCTCGGGGACCCCGACACGATCGACGAGATCGGTCCCTACCTCGAGACACATGCTCGTTTCCCGAATCGCACGAACGTCCAGGTCGCCCGCGTCGACGGCTCGGGAGAGGTGACTGCGCGCGTCTGGGAACGCGGGGTGGGGGAGACAGCGTCCTCGGGCACGAGCGCGGTTGCGGTCGCCGCCGCGACGCACGAGGAAGGAGACGTCCTCGTGCACTTCCCAGGAGGCGATCTGCGCGTACGTCTCGACGCGGGCACGGCGTTGCTCTACGGCTCCGCCGAGCGAGTGTCGTGAGTCAGGCCTGCGCGAGCTCCACGAGCCGGCCGTCGCGGTAGAAACCGGATGCCGCGGCGACGTCGTCGCTGAACACCGCGATCTCGGCCAGGCTCGTCACGTCGCGATCTCGAACTCGCGCAGCACGTCGTTGAGCGACGTCTTGAGATCGGTGGACGCGTTCCTCGTGCCGACGATGAGCGCGCACGGCAGGTCGTAGCGCCCGGCCGGGTACTCCTTCGGCCGCGTACCCGGCAGGACGACCGAGCGCGGTGGCACGTATCCGCGATGCTCGACCGGCTCCGAGCCGGTGACGTCGATGACCGGCACCGAGGCCGACAGGACGACGTTCGGTGCGATCACCGCGCCCTCGCCGACGACGACGCCTTCGACGACCACTGCGCGCGAGCCGATGAACGCGCCGTCCTCGACGATGACGGGACGTGCCTGGGGCGGCTCCAGCACGCCCCCTATCCCGACTCCACCCGACAGGTGCACGTCGGCGCCGATCTGCGCGCACGAGCCCACGGTTGCCCATGTGTCGACCATCGTCCGCGGTCCCACCCAGGCACCGATGTTCACGAAACCCGGCATGAGCACGACGCCCTCGGCGAGGTACGAGCCGTAGCGCGCCACACCGGGGGGCACGACGCGGACTCCCCGAGCGGCGTAGTCGGACTTGACGGGGATCTTGTCGAGGAAGTGGAGCCCGCCCACTTCCATGGGCTCGACCTTGCGCAGACGGAAGTAGAGGAGGATGGCCTTCTTCGTCCACTCGTTGACGACCCAGCCCGCCTCCGATGGCTCGGCGACCCGGACCTCGCCGCGATCGAGGGCTGCGACGGCTTCCTCGACGATGCCCTCGTCGAGCTCGTCGGCCTCCCAGAGCTCGTCGATTCGCCGGGCGAGTTCCATCATCGAGCATCTTCTCCGATCGGCGAGGCGAGGAACCGGCCGAGCACCTCGTACGCGGAGACGAGCGCGTCGACCGCCACGCGCTCGTCCGGGTGGTGCGCGTATGCCGTGTGCCCTGGGCCGAAGTTCACGGCATCCAGGCCCCGGGTCGTGAAGTCCGCGACGTTCGTCCATGCCTGCTTCGGACCGATCTCCAGCCCTCCGGCACGCTGGAGCGCCCGGACCGCCGGTGAGTCGACGACGCGCGCCGGCGGTGCGTTGCTCAGCACCTCGAGCGTCGCGTCCTCCGGAGCGAGGTCGGCGAGAAACGCCGCCGCCTCGGCCGGCTCCCGATCCGGCGGATAGCGAAGATTGAGCGTTGCCACGGCCTCGCCCGGAATGACGTTGTCCGCGATCCCGGCGTGCAGCCGCGTCACCGAGACCACCTCCCGGAACTCGAGCCCGTTCACGACAGCCGGGCGCGGAGGGAGCTCGAACAGCGGCCCGAGGCCGCGGACGGCACGCTCGAGAGCGCTGTCCGCGAGCCACGGCCGGGCGGCATGTCCGCTGGTGCCGTGGAACGTCAGCCGGGCGACGACGTTTCCGAGACACCCGGCCTGGATCGTGAGATCCGTCGGCTCGAGCACGACCGCGAGCGCTGCTTCGTGTACGAGCGCGGAGCCGTCGAAGAGCGCGGGGAGCGGGTTGTGCTCGGCCGGCAGCTCCTCGCGACCGAACAACAGCAGCGCCAGGTCCGCAGTAGCCGCACCCCGCGCGGCCTCGTCGCGCGCGAGCTCGACCGCGACCGCGAGACCTCCCTTCATGTCGCTCGCACCGAGCCCGTGCACTGCGCCGTCCGCGATGCGCCCTGGAAGGTTGTCCTGCGCCGGAACCGTGTCGTAGTGAGCGACGAGCACGATCAACGGCACCCCAGGCCTGCGTCGCGGCGCGAACAGGAACGCCTCGTCGCCCGCGAACTCCGCCGTCCAGTCGTCCGGTACGAGGTCGAGGACGTGCTTGCGGATGGCGTCCTCCGAGCCACTCTGCGACGGGATGTTCACGAGCTCGAGCGTCCGCGCGGCGAGGCGGTCGGCGAGCGCGGTCACCACCTGAGCGTACCGCGGCATAATCTCGCAGTGACTGCGCGCCAGCCCGATCCCGCACCCGGGGCGGAGCCGGAGCGCGCATTTCTCGTCGGTGTGTATCCGAAGGGCTCCGACGGAGCCGGCGAGCTCGACGAGCTGCGGGAGCTCGCGCGTACTTCTGGTGCCGTGCCCGTCGGCGAGATCGTGCAGCACCGGGGCCGTCCCGATCCTCGAACGTTCCTGGGAAAGGGGAAGCTCGGCGAGCTGAAGGAGGCCTACGGGCGAGCTTCGTCCGAGGTGCTCGTCGCCGACGACGAGCTGAGCCCGACGCAGCAGCGGTCGCTCGAGGACGCACTCGGCGCCCGCGTCGTCGACCGTACGCAGCTGATCCTCGACATCTTCGCGCAGCACGCGCGGAGCTCGGAGGGAAAGCTCCAGGTCGAGCTCGCGCAGCTCGAGTACAACCTCCCGCGCATGCGGGGCCTGTGGAAGCACCTCGAGCGGCTCGGGGGCGGGGTGGGGACGCGCGGCCCGGGCGAGTCGCAGCTCGAGACCGACCGCCGCCTCGCCCGGACGCGAGTCTCGCTCCTCAAGCGGCGCCTCCGGACGCTGCAGGGGCAGCGCTCCACGAGGCGCAAGCAGCGCCTGCGCACGGCCAGCCCGACGATCGCCCTCGCCGGCTATACGAACGTGGGCAAGTCGACGCTCCTCAACGCCCTCACCGGCGCCCATGCATCCGTCGACGACCGGCTCTTCGAGACGCTCGATCCGACCACGCGGGCGTTCGAGCACGACGGAAAGCGCTACCTCGTGACGGACACGGTCGGGTTCATCCGACGCCTGCCGACCCAGCTGGTCGAGGGCTTCGCTGCGACGCTCGAGGAGACGCTCGTCGCCGACCTCGTCCTCCACGTGGCGGATGCCTCGCTCCCCGAGCAGCGCCTCGCGGAGACGATCGGCGCCGTCTCGACCGTTCTCGTCGAGATCGGGGCCGACGACATCCCCGTCGAGCTCGTCCTGAACAAGGTCGACGCGCTCGATCCGCTCGGACGGAGGCGCATCGAGCACGCGTACCCGCGGGCGCTTCTCATCTCGGCGCACACCGGTGAGGGCCTGGACGCTCTGAAGGAGCGGATCGCCGAGCTCTTCTCCGATCGCTTCGAGGACGTCCGGCTGCTCGTGCCGTACGCGGACGGACGAGCGCTCACGGCGCTGTACGAGCTCGGCGCGCCGATCGCGGAACGGCGTGACACCCCGGACGGTGTCCGCGTGCGCGCACGGCTGCCTCGCGCGGAGGCCGCGCGCTTCGCGCGATACCTGGTCGTCGAGGACGGACACGAGCTCGAGGCCTCGGCGAAGTGATCGAGGTCGCCGTGCGCCGGCTCCGGCCGGACGCCGAGATACCCAGCCAGGCGTACGAGGGCGACGCCGGGCTCGACCTCGCAGCCTGCGAGCCGGCGGTGCTGGAGCCGGGGGAGCGGGCGATCGTGCCGACCGGGGTCGCGGTCGAGATCCCCGAGGGTTACGCGGGGTTCGTCCAGCCGCGCTCGGGACTGGCTGCGCGACACGGAGTCGGGATCGTCAACTCGCCCGGGCTCATCGACTCCGGCTATCGCGGCGAGATCCAGGTCGTCCTGCTGAACACCGGCCGCGAGCCGTTCTCGGTCGAGGCCGGAATGCGAATCGCGCAGCTCGTCATCGCGCCCGTGGCTTCCGTCCGCCTCGTCGAGGTCGACGAGCTGGCAGCCAGCGAGCGCGGCACCCAGGGATTCGGGTCCTCGGCGAGTTGACGGGCTGATGGAACCGAGGATCCGGGTTGCCGCGATCCTGCGCTGGGAGGGACGCATCCTCCTGCTGCGCCACCAGAAGCCGGCGGGCGACGTGTGGCTGCTGCCTGGCGGAGGAGTGCGCGTGGGGGAGAGCCTCGTCTCGGCGCTGCGACGCGAGCTGTTCGAGGAGACCGGGCTCTTCCCCGGCGGCGAGGAGATCCCGCTCGAGGGGCCTGTCGCGATCGTCGACTCCATCTCACCGCCCTCCGACCCGTACCGCAAGCACGTCGTCCACGTGATCTTCGCGGCGGACGTCACCGGGTCGCTCGAGGACGTCGTTTCCCAGGACGATGCCGTACGGGGCCACCGCGCGTTTCTCATGCGCGAGCTCGACGCGCTTCCGCTCCATCCGCCGATCCACCGATTCCTCCAGCGCTGGCAACCAGGGGACCCCGCCACGTACCTCGGCGAGATGTGGGTGCCCTGAGGCGGCTGAGCTAGCGGCGGCCGCCGCGCTTCCGGGCCCTCTCGGCGGCGACGCGGAACGCGGTGCTCTCGAGCTCGTCGTCGAGCGGTGCAAGCGCCTGCGGGGCACCGCCCGTTGCGTGCGCGAGCGCCTGTGCGAGCAACCAGTCGGCGAGCCACGGGTTGCGCGGAAGCAGGGGGCCGTGGAGGTAGGTGCCCACGGCTCGTCCCAGCCGGCAGCCCTCGAAGCCGGACCGGCCGTCGTTTCCGAAGCCGTGTACCACGCGCCCGAGCGGCGCGGCGCCAGGATCGAGGACCGTTTGCCCGGCGTGGTTCTCGAAGCCGGCGAGCTGCCGCTTCAGCCCCGGCTCGAGCTCGCACTCGAGCAGGACGTCGCCGATCATCCGCATGTCGCCGGCAACCGTCTCGTGCGCGAAGAGCCCGACGCCGGGCATGAACGACCCGTCGCGGCCGCGGTAGCCGCGCCCGAGGAGCTGGTAGCCACCGCAGACGGCGAGGAGCGCGACGCCGTGCGCGTGTGCAGCCCGCACGGCCTCGCTCTTCGCCTCGAGGTCGGGTGCGACGAGACCCTGCTCACGGTCCTGGCCGCCCCCGACGTAGAGGAGGTCGTGCGCGGAGGGATCGAGTGCGTCTCCGAGGCCCACCGAACGCACCTCGAGCTCGTGGCCGCGCAGAGCGGCTCGGCGCGCGAGCACGGCGATGTTGCCGCGGTCGGCGTAGATGTTCAGGTACTCGGGATAGAGATGCCCGACACGGATCCTCACGAGCGCTGCTCCTCCCAGTAGGGCCGCACGGCGCCGCGTCCGGCGAGGATTCCGCGGAGCGCGAGCATCGCCGTGTAGGTCGGGAGGACGACGAGCTCCGTTCCCGCCTCGACCAGCCCGAGCCCGCGATCGAGAGCGTCCTCGAGCGACGGGACGACCTCGAGGCGCTCGGCGGGAAGGCCACCGTAGATCATTCGTAGCGCGAGCTCTGCCGCGCGCTCGCCCGTCGCGATCACGAGCCCTGCGTGCTCGAGCAGCGGCTCGAAGTCGACGTCCCAGATCCAGGACACGTCCTGCCCGTCCGCGATCGCGTCGTTCAGCGCGATCACGAGCACCGGGGGCACGCCGATCTCGAGCGTGCGCACGACCTCGTTGGCTCCCGCAGGGTTCTTGACGAGCAGCAGGACGACCGACTTCCCGCCCGCCGGGATGCGCTCGAACCGTCCGAACGCCGCGTTGAAGCGTGAGAGGCCCGTCCGCACCTCCTCGAGTGACGCGCCCACGGCAAGTGACAGGCCGGCAGCGGCCGCCGCGTTGTAGACGTTGTAGAGCCCCGGCAAAGCGAGCTCCACGTCGATCGCTCCCTGGGGAGCGAGCAGCCGGAAGCGCGACGAGTGCAAGCCGCGGAGCTCGATGTCCGTCACGACCAGATCGAGCTCGGGGCGATGGTGGTCGCAGCGGGGACAGCGGTAGTCCCCGAGATGACCGACGTAGATCGCCGCGTACTCGTACGGGGCCCCGCAGCGGACGCAGTACTTGGAGTCTGCGGCGTGCTGCAGCCCCGGCCGCGCCTGGCGGGGGTCGTCCAGCCCGAACCGGAGCACGGCGGCGCGCTCCCCGGCGAGGTCGCCGACGACCGGATCGTCCGCGTTCACGACCAAGGTCGAGGCGGACGGCAGCTGGCCGACGGCAGTGCGCCACCGCTCCGCCACGATCTCGAGCTCGCCGTACCGGTCGAGCTGGTCGCGGAAGAGGTTCCCGAGTACGACGACTCGCGGGCCCGTCCGCTCGAGGGCCTCGGGCAGCGCGCCCTCGTCGGCCTCGAACAGGCCGAGGTCGGCTCCGCGCCCGGCGACGAGGGCGGACGCGATCCCGGAGAGAAGGTTTGCGCCGGCACGGTTCCACGCGAGGCGTCGTCGGTCGGCGCCGAGGATCTCCGCCGCCATCGCGGTCGTGGTGGTCTTGCCATTGGTTGCCGAGACGAGTGCGACGCCCTGTGGGAGGCGCGCAGCGAGCTGGTCGACGGCGCCAGGGTCGAGCTTCCACAGGACCTTGCCCGGCACGGTCGTCCCGCCGCCACGCCCGACTGCACGCGACAGTGCGCCGAGCGCCCGAGCGGCGGTGGTCTCGACGGCCAGGCGAGCGGACATGGCGGCGAGCGTACCGAGCGGGGAGGAGGGGGAGAGTGCTCTGAGGGACTTGCAGAAAGTGCAGAACGCTCTAAGCTTCTTGCAACGATGGCGCGACCGCGCTCATCCAAGCGCGCTTCGGTGCGGATCGACGAGGCCGAGCTCGCGGCCTTCCGCGCCGGC
>DASUCI010000091.1:0-9382 GCA_035762825.1 Gaiellaceae bacterium
ACGGGCATTCCCGCTCGTTCGACCTCGATGGGGCCGAGGAGGCGTACCTCGAGCTCTGGGGTGCCTGCCCCGGTCGCTCCGTCCATTCGTCTTCCCTCGATGCTCGTGTCCGCACGCACTTTCTCATGCAGTCGAGGTGATTTCCATCACCGTCTTGAGCCGTTGTTGAGACGGGGCGCGCACTCTCCGGGCATGCACATCCCCCGATCAAGGAGGTCCACATGGCTGCCCTCGTGGTCAGCGTCTCACCCGCGAACGGAATGGGAGACCAGCGCATCGGGATCTTCCCGGGAGGAGCAACGACGACGATGTACCCGGCGGAGACGCCGTTCTGGGTGGGCTACGGGTTTGCAGCCGAGCCGACGTCCGATGCGAAGATCGACGAGGCGAGCACGCGGTTCGAGCTCGATGTGGACGGAGACCCCGTCTCGATGCTCACCGACGTGCACTCCGATGGCGGACTGCCCGTGCGCAAGACGAACATCGCGCAGTTCCCGGCCGGCTTGCCGGCCGGCTGGCACGACTTCGCCGGCCGCTGGTACGACGGCGGCAGCCTGATCCTCTCGAGCCGCGCGACGATCCAGTTCGTCGATGCCTGAGCCGAGCGCTTGAGCGTTCCTTGAGCGCTCTGAACGACCGTTCTGCCGACACCGGATTGCGCGGGCAGGACTCGCCGGCGCAGGAAGCGAGGTTCCAGCCATGACGAGAACGAAGCTCACACTCGCCGCCTCTCTCGCGTGCAGCGGGCTCCTCGTCGCCGTCGCCACCGTAGGCGCGGCGACGATCAAGGGCACGGCCGGCAACGACACGCTCCGCGGAGGAGCGGCCGTCGACAGGCTCGACGGGAAAGGCGGAAACGACAAGCTCTACGGGGCGGCCGGCAATGACGTGCTCGTCGGTGGAGCCGGGAACGACCTGCTCGTGGGAGGGCCGGGTGCGGACCGGCTGACGTGCGGCGCGGGGAAGGACACGGCCCGCGGCGATGCCCGGGACAAGGTCGGAGTGGACTGCGAGATCGTCAAGGGGATCCCGACGGCGCCCCCGCCACCACCGCCTCCCCCGCCGCCGCCTCCACCTCCACCTCCGCCGCCGCCGGTCTCGCCCGTGACGGCGGGCCAGTACCAGGGACAGACGCAGAACGGGAACTTCGTGTTCCTCACCGTCAGGGCGGATCGGTCGTTCACGGGGATGAGGGTCAACGACCTTCCCGCAGAGTGCGATGGGGGCGGCTATCTCCCGGGCGGAGAGGACTTCGGCGACAGTGTCTTCAGGATCAGGGACGACGGTACGTTCGAGGCCCAGGGAAGCTGGGACGGCTCGGTTGTGAACGGCGACACCGAGTTCACGCACTGGGACGGGCGGATCGCCGGGCGCTTCGACACGGCGACGTCAGTCTCGGGAACCATCGTCATGAACTACGGGCTCAAGTACCAGGGAACGCCCCTTCGGTGCTCGTCCGGCGAGATCAGGTGGACCGCCGCTCTGCGGTCCTGACAGAGGGAGAGGGGGAAACGACCGCCGGCGCACCGTCGCGCGCCGGCGGTCGCTCTACGTCGTGGCGAGCTCGGCAATGGGCTCGGCATCGGCGTGCCGCCACGCGATGGCGGCGAACGCGAGCCCGGCAACCGTCATCCCCACCGTCACGACAGCGAAGAGCGGGGCCACGCCCCAGTGCTCGAGGATCTGGCCGGCGGCGAGAAAGCCGAGCGGGGCGGCAAACGTGTTCACGGCGACGACCGCCGTCATGACCTTCGCCCGGAGCGCGGCAGGCGTGCGCGCGGTGAGGACGCCGAAGACGGGACCGTTGATCAGGGGCGCGAAGAACGACGCCGCGAACAGCGCCCCCATGACGACCGGCCAGGGCGGCAGAAACGGGAGCACCCACATCGGCACGAGGAAGGCAAGGATCGCGAGACCGGCGAGCCGAAGCGGCGGAACCTTCCGCACGACGACGATCGCCGCCAGGCTGCCCACGAGCGCGCCGGCGCCGAGCGCCGCGTAGAAGGCGCCCGCGATCCACGGGCTGCCGTCGAACTCGTCGAACGCGTAGACGGGGAGGCCTGCCGTCAGGCCCGCACCGAGGAAGCCGGTCGCAACGACGATCGCAGCGATCGGCCCCAGCAGCTGGTCGCGCAGGAGGAAGCGGAGCCCCGCGAGCATGCCGTGCTCCGCGGTCGCTGCAACCGGCTTCCGCCGCGGCACGAACACGAGGATCAGCACGAACGCCATGACGTATGTCGCCGCGTCGACGTACAGGACATTCGGTGCTCCGAGGAAGGGGATGAGCGCACCGGCGAGTGCCGGGCCGACGATGGCCGCGACCGCCGTGCCCCCCTCGATCGCGCTGTTCGCCTGCGACATGCGCGTCTCGTTCTCGCCGACGAGCTCGGGGAGAATCGTTCGCTGGGACGCGAAGTACGGCGCCATGAAGCAACCGAGCAGCGCCACCAGCGCGAGCAGGAGCTCGAAGCTGAGCGCGCCGGCCGAGTAGAGCAGCGGGATCGAGACGAGGATCGGCCCGCGGGCGGCGTCCGCGACGAGCATGGTGGTACGCGAGCCCAGCCGCTGGACGACCGAACCGCTCGGGATGCCGAGGATCGCCATCGGCAGGATCTCCGCGGCGAGGACGAGGCTCATCTTCCCGGGAGACCCCGTCGTGACGAGCACGAACCACGGCAGCGCGAGATACGTCATGCGCGTGCCGAGCACGGAGATGGTCTCGGCGGCGACGAGCGCAGACACTGCGGTCTTCTTCACTCCCGTCGCCGCCGAGTCGACCATGGCGCCAAGATAATAAGACGTCTGTACGGTTTTGTAAAGTTAGGATGCGACGCGATGCCCAAGATCTCCGAAGAACGCAAGACGGAGCGCCGCGATCAGATCCTCGAAGGCGCACGTCGCTGCTTCGCCGAGCACGGCTACGAGGGCGCGACAGTTGCCAAGCTCGAGCGCGAGATCGGCCTCTCGCGAGGCGCGATCTTCAACTACTTCCCATCGAAGGAGGAGCTGTTCCTCGAGCTCGCCGCTCGCGACACGAAGCGGGTGTCCGAAGTCTTTCTCGACCAGGGTCTCGAGGGAGTGCTGCACGAGATCCTCGACTTCGATCCCTCGTGGCTCTCGGTCTACCTCGAGCTCGTGCGGCGGGCGCGGACCGATCCGGCGTTCAGGAAGCGCCTGGAGAACCGTGAGACCGAGTTCGTGCTGGCGAACCGCGCACGCGTCGAAGAGGCGCAGCGCGCGGGCGAGATTCGCGACGACCTCGACCCCAAGTCGCTCGGGATCTTCGTCAACCTCGTGTTGCACGGCCTCATGGTGCAACGCGCCACCGGCGAGGATCCGCCGCCGGTCGGGCTCGTGCTCGGGCTGCTCGAAGACGCTATCGGCGGAGCTCGCCGGCGTACGCCTTCGCGTACACCCGCCTGACCCGCTCGACTTCGTCCACGTAGTCCTGCGTCTCCGGGAAGACGATCCCACTCCCCTGCGCGAGCCACTCGTCGACGTTGCCCTGGCCCGCGTGGTACGCGGCGAGCGCGAGCCTCACGTCTCCGTCGTAGCTGTCGCGCAGGTGGTCCAGGTACCAGGAGCCGTAGCGGACGTTGATCTCGGGATCGAGCAGGTCCGAGACGACGAACCCGTCTCCCCCGGTCCGCAGCGCGATGCCCTTCGCCGTGTCGGGAAGAAGCTGCATGAGGCCGACGGCGCCGGCGGAGGACTCCACGTCGGGGTCGAACCGGCTCTCCGCGTAGATCACCGCCGCGAGCAGCGCCGGGTCGAGGTCGTAGTTCCGCGCGTGGGCGCTCACGACGTCCTCGTACTCGAGCGGATAGCGGGCGCGGAGGTACCAGTCTGGCTCGGCCTCGACGACCCACGCCGCAGCAGCTCCCACGGCGAGAACGGCCACGGCGACAAGCGTCAGGAGGCGCATCGAGTCTCGAGCGTAGATGCAGGATCCACGTGCGCTTGTAACTGATCGTTACAAGGCCGTCTACGCCTTGGTCAGCGTCGACATCACCGTCGCGACCCAGGCGTCGAGCTGGTCCGGCGTCCCCGTGTTCACATAGGTGAAGTCGGCGCGCTTCGCCTTCTCCTTGTCGGGGATGAGCCGCGCCTCGCGATCGTCCGCCCGACCCCGCCGCGCTTCGCGGAGCTTCGACGGCGCCGTGATCACGACCACCCTGTCGAAGCGCGTCTCGGCGCCCACCTCGTAGAGGAGCGGCACCTCCGTGACGCAGACGTCGGGAGGGTTCGGGAGTTTCGCGAGCTGCTCGCGCCAGGCCATGTACTCGCGCGACACGAGCGGGTGGAGCAGCTTCTCGAGGAAGTCGAGGGCCTCGCGGTCGCGAAACACCTTCAACGCGATGCGCTCGCGATCGGGCGCGCCGTCCTCGCCGAGGATCTCGTCGCCGAGCCGCTCGACGAGTGCGCGTTTGACTTCGGGGTCGGTCGCGAGCAGGTGGTGGACGATCTCGTCGCTCGAGACGGTCGCCGCGCCGTGACGGCGAAACGACTCGAGCGCAGTGGACTTGCCGGCCCCGATCCCACCGGTGATCGCGACCGCGAGCGGACGGGTCACAGGAAGAGGATTACTCGGACTCGCGCCGCTCTGAGCCGGCTTCGACCGTCGAGTCCTCGGCGGGCTCGGCGTCGTCGGCAACCGCTTCTTCGAGGTCGACCTCGGCGACGATCTCATCCGCGGCCTCGGCCTCGGGCTCGGTCTCCGCCTCCTCGAGCTCGACGTCCGCGACGACCTCGTCGGCGATCGCCTCGACGTCGGCTGTCGCGACGTCCGCCTCGGCCTCCGTCTCGTCCGCGAACGCCGTCTCGTCGGCGACCGCCGAGGTCGGGAACGCCTCCTCGGAGAGCTTGAGGTCCGGCATCGTGTGCACCGACTCGGCGCCGTCTGCGCGCGGGACGGGCTGATCGCCCTCCTCGACGCGCTTCAGCGAGAGCGAGAGCCGGCGGCGCTCGCCGTCGATCTCGAGGATGCGCACGTTCACCGCGTCTCCCTGCGAGACGACCTCACGCGGGTTCTCGACGTGGTGCGGAGCGAGCTCGGAGATGTGGACGAGGCCTTCGACACCCGGGAGGATCTCCACGAAGGCTCCGAACGTGACGACCTTCGCCACGCGACCCTCGACGACGTCGTCCTCGCGGTAGCTCTCGACGACCTGCTGCCAGGGGTCCGTTTGCGTCTGCTTGAGGCCCAGCGAGATCCGCTGCCGGTCACGGTCGATGTCGAGGACCTTGACCTTGACCGTCTGGCCGATGTCCAGCACCTCGGACGGGTGGTTCACATGGCTCCACGACAGCTCGGAGATGTGGATGAGGCCGTCCATACCGTCGAGGTCGACGAACGCGCCGAAGTCGACGATGTTCGAGATCTGGCCCTCGATGACGTCGCCGGGGCTCAGGCGATCGAGGATCGCCTGGCGCATCTCCTTGCGCTCGTCCTCGAGAACGGCGCGACGCGACAGGACGACGTTGTTGCGCGAGCGGTTGAGCTCGATGACCTTGCAGCGGAGCTCCTTGGCGAGAAACTCGTCGAGATCCTGCACCCGCCTGATGTCCACGAGCGACGCCGGCAGGAAGCCGCGCACGCCGAGGTCGAGGATGAGGCCTCCCTTGACGACCTCGATGACCTTGCCGGTCACCGGCTCGCCGGACTCGGCCGCCGCCTCGATCCGCTTCCACGCGAGCTCGAAGCGGGCGCGCTTCTTCGACAGGATCAGTCGGCCTTCCGCGTCCTCCTTCGTGAGGACGAGCGCGTCGATCTCCTCACCGACGGCCACCTCGTCGGCGGGGTTGACCGACCGACGGATCGTGAGCTCGGCGACGGGGATGACGCCTTCCGACTTGTATCCGATGTCGACGAGCACCTCGTCCTTGTCCACGCGCACGACTGTGCCGTGCACGACCTCGCCCTCGTTGATCTCCGGGAAGGCAGCGTCGTAGTCGGGGATGAGCTCCCCGTCGGGGCCTTCTGTCCAGACCCCTTCTTCGGCGGCAGCGGGCTTTTCGGCGATGTCGTTCGCCATCGGATCGCGGAGTATAGCCGGATGCAGCACAAATCCCGGTCAACGTTCTGCGCTAGAAACTCCCCGTGCGCATCACGCTCGTGAGGAGTGCGACGATCATCGTCGAGCTTGCCGGACGTCGGATCCTGGTCGATCCGATGCTCGACGACGTGGGCGCCAGGCCTCCGATCGAGGGGACGCGCAACCAGGTGGCCAATCCGACGGTGCCACTGCCCTTCCCCGCGGAGGAGGTCGTCCGGGGCCTCGACGCCGTCATCGTGACGCACCGGCACCGCGACCATCTCGACACGCGCGGCGAGGAGCTGCTCCCGCGCGACGTTCCCGTCTACTGCCAGCCGGAGGACGAGGATGCGCTGCGCGAGCTCGGGGCCGACGCGCGGTCGATCGACGACGAGGTCGAGTGGGACGGGTTGCGCATCGTGCGGACCTCGGCCCGCCACGGCTCGGGCAGGATCGCCGAGCTGCTCGCGCCGGTGAGCGGGTTCGTGCTCGACGATCTCTATCTCGCGGGCGACACGGTCTGGTACGAGGGCGTCGAGGAGACGATCGCCCGCCACGGGCCCCGGGTCGCCGTCGTGAACGCGGGCGGCGCCGAGTTCGTCGAGGGTGGACTGATCGTCATGGGTGCCGACGACGTGCACGAGGTCGTCGCGCGCGTCCCTACGGTCGTCGCCGTCCACATGGAGGCGCTCAACCACTGCTTCCTCGAGCGCGAGTCGCTGCGGCGAGCCGTTCCCGGTGTTCTCGTGCCCGAGGACGGCGAGACGCTGGAGCTGTAGGGGCGAGATATATCTCGCCCCTACGACTTCGCCTCCGCCCAGTCGTCGCCGACGCCGATGTCGACGGCGAGCGGCGGGTCGAGCGGGTAGGCGGCGACCATCTCCTCGCGCATGAGCTCGCGCACCTTCGTGACCTCTGTCTCCGGGACTTCGAGCAGGAGCTCGTCGTGAACCTGGAGGACGAGGCGCGCGCTCCTCCCCTCCGCGCGCAGTCGCTCGTGGATCGCAACCATGGCGACCTTGATGATGTCCGCGTTCGAACCCTGCATGACGAAGTTCACCGCGACGCGCTCCCCGAATCCGCGGGTCTGGCGATTCATCGCGCGCAGCTCGGGAACGGGACGCCGGCGGCCGAGCAAGCTCGTCGCATAGCCGTCCTCCGAGGCCTGGGCGATCGTCCGCGCGATGAACGCCTGCACGAGCGGGAAGCGCGCGAGGTACGCGTCGATGTATGCCTGCGCCTGCTCCTTGGGGATGTCGAGGTTCTCGGAGAGCCCGAATGCCGAGATGCCGTAGACGATCCCGAAGTTGATCATCTTGGCGACGTTCCGCTCGTCCTTCGTGAGCGTTGCGGGATCCTTGCCGAGCACCTCCGCCGCGGTGGCCGTGTGGATGTCCTCCCCGCGCGCGAAGGCCTCGCGCAGCTTCGGCTCCCCGGACACGTGGGCGAGGATCCGCAGCTCGATCTGCGAGTAGTCCGCCGAGAGAAGCCTCGAGCCGGGCTCCGCGACGAAAGCGGAGCGGATCTCGCGGCCGAGCTCCGTTCGGATCGGGATCGCCTGCAGGTTCGGGCTGGTCGTCGACAGACGGCCCGTCGCGGCGACCGTCTGGTTGATCGTCGTGTGCAGCCGGCCGTCCTCGCCGATGAGCGTCGGCAGCGGCCCGAGGTACGTGTTTACGAGCTTCGTCAGCTCGCGCCACTCCTCGATCGCCGGGACGATCTCGTGATCGGCGCGGATCGACCGGAGCACCTTGGAGTCGGTCGAGTACCCGGTCTTCCCCTTCCGGCCAGGCGTGAGCTCCAGCTTCTCGAAGAGGATCCGGCCCAGCTGCTGCGGCGACCCGAGGACGAACTCCTCGCCCGCCAGTTCGTACGCCCGCGACTCGAGCTCCTCGATGCGGTCCGAGAGGCGAGCGGTGATCTCGCCCATCCGATACGTGTCGATGCGGACGCCGGCGTCCTCCATCGCGCCGAGGACGACGCTGAGCGGCAGCTCGACGTCCCGGTAGAGGCGATCCGACCCGCGGTCTGCCACCTTGGCATGGAGCGGCTCGGCGAGCCGACGTGCCGCCTCGGCATGCCGCACGAGCGCAGCGGTCTCCTCCTCGGCCGGCGGGTCGGGATCGAGCTCGACGCCGTACTCGGCCATCAGGTCGTCGAGGTCGTACTCGGCTCGGCCAGGGTCGATCAGGTACGCGAGGAGCATCGTGTCCTCCGCGACGGGCTCACCCACCCGGAGCTGCTTCGCGTCGTGCGCAACCAGCTCGAAGGCGCCTTGTGACACTGTGTCACTTGGGCGTGGCGCGACTACGACCTCCTCGCCCGTGGCGAAGGCGATGCGGTCGGCGTCGGCCGCGACGCCGACGCGGCCCCGGAGTCCCTTCGCGTCGCCCTCGCGCCAGCGCACCGACTCGGTCTCGGCCACGACGCGCTCCGCCGCGGGCAACGCCTCGTCGAGCGTGTCGACCCGGCTCAGGAGGCCACGGAACTCGAAGCGGCGGAAGATCTCCTTGAGCTCCGAGCGGTCCGGCGGCGCGAGGACGAGCGTCGCGGAGTCGACGCCCAGGTCGAGGTCGCGCCGCATCGTCGCCAGGATCTTCGAAGCCGCCGCCTGCTCGGCGTTCTCCGAGATCGATCTCGAGCGTGCCGGCGACAGCTCCCCGGCGTGTGCCACGACCTCCTCGAGCGACCCGTACTGGGCGACGAGCTGCCCGGCGGTCTTGTCGCCGATCCCGGGGATCCCGGGGATGTTGTCACTCGTGTCGCCCTTCAGGCCGATGAAGTCGGGGATCTGGGACGGCTGGATGCCGTAGCGCGCCTCGACGCGCTCGGGCGTGTAGACCTGGACGTCGGCGACGCCTCTCGGCGTCATCATCAGGCAGACGTTGTCGGACACGAGCTGGAACGCGTCGCGGTCGGTCGAGACCACGCACGTCTTCACACCGGCCTCGTCCGCCTGGGTGGCGAGCGTGGCGATGACGTCGTCGGCCTCCCAGCCCTCGAACTCGAGGTTCTGGTACCCGAACGCCTCCACGATCGGCCGGAAGTGCGGGAACTGCTCGCGCAGGAGGTCCGGCATGGGTCGGCGGTCGGCCTTGTACTCGTCCGAGATTTCGTGGCGGTGCACGGGCCGCGTGTCCCACGCGACGGCGACGCCGCGGGGCGTGTAGTCGGAGAGCAGCTTGAAGTGCATGTTCGTGAAGCCAAGGAGCGCGTTCGTCGGCTGGCCGTCCGTCGTCTGGAGCTCCTCGGGCAGGGCGAAGAAGGCGCGGTACGCGAGGTTGTTGCCGTCGACGAGGAAGAGCTCGGACTCGTGGGCAGGCCCGTCGTCGAGGACGAGCTCCTCT
>DASUCI010000092.1:0-7136 GCA_035762825.1 Gaiellaceae bacterium
GAGCCGAGCTCGAGCAGCGTGCGCGAGCGCCCGTCACCGACGTCGTCGACCACGCGCGAGACGAACGCGGCCTCGTCCTCGTAGTCGGACGGGTGCGTCAGCAGGTGGAACCAAGGCGCCAGATCCGAATACATGTGCACCGACCGAGCATGCACGACAGAACGCAATGGGGGTCAGACTGAAACTCCGACCCCCATGCTGCTGTCCAATGCGCTGGAGAGGACTTGAACCTCCACGGCCTAAGTGGCCACTAGGCCCTCAACCTAGCGCGTCTACCAATTCCGCCACCAGCGCGCGCGTACGACGATTCTAGAGAAGGTGGAACATCAGCACGGTGTTCAGGCCGAAGATCGCGGCGACGACCACCGTCAAGCGCGTGAGGTTCCGCTCGACCACGTGCGTACCACCCTGCGAGTGCGGCGTGAAACCGAGCCCGCCCATGCCGGCCTCGCGCCCCGAGTGCATGAGGACGAGCGTGATCACCGCGGCGCTCAGGAGCACCTGGATGACGGCTGAGATCTGAAGCCAGGGCACGGGGCGATCAGGGTAGCAGCGGCGTTAGGCTCGTCTCGTGACCGACGACGCGCGTGAGCGCATCCAGAAGCTGCTCGTCACGGGGGACAACCGGCTGAAGCAAGGCGTCGCGCACGAGAAGGTGCGCGAGACCTACGAGCAGGCGCTCGCCGTCGCACGGGAAGCGGGCCTCGAGGACGCGATCGCCCCGCTGGTCGAGGTCAGGCTCGCCGACCTCGAACGGCTCGGAGGAGGATCTCCTCCACCCGCGCCGCCTGCCGCCTGACGTCGTGCTCGGCGGCGGCCTCGCGGCCGGCGAGGTTGGGTCGCGGTAGGGCGGCCGCCTGCGAGAGCGCATCGACGAGGGCGTCGTCGTCGAGCGGGTCGACGAGCACGCCCGCCCCCTTCGTGACGAACTCGGGCGGTCCGCCGACCGTCGTTGCGACCACCGAGCGGGCGCAGGCCATTGCTTCGAGTGTCGCGAGGCCGAACGGCTCGACCAGGCTCGGCTGGCACACGACGTCCGATCCCGCGATCCAGGTCGGGACGTCGTCGTGCCCGACCCTGCCGACGATGCGGACCCGCTCGCGCCCCTCGAGTGCAGGGCGCAACGCACCGTCGCCCACGAAGGTCAGCGTGCCCTCGCCACGGCGCTCGAACGCCCGCGCGAGACGGAGCACGTTCTTCCTCTCGCTGAGCGCACCGAGGCAGAGGAATGCGGTCCCGTCCGTTCTCCAGCCGAGCTGCGCGCGGGCATCCGCGCCCTCGCGAGGCGCGAACCGCGCCAGGTCGACGCCGCAGTCGATCACCTCGGTCTTGCCGCACGCCTCCGGGAGCGCGGACACGAGGCGGTCGCGGAGCCAGTGCGAGACCGCGATCACCGTCGACGCGCGTCCGACGACGTGTCTGGTGGCTCGGCGCACACCGGGCTTCGAGCCGATGTTCGCGACGTCCTGGCCGTGGGCCGTGACCACGAGCGGCGCGCGCGTGGCCAGCGCAGCTGCGAGACCGGCGGGCACGAGGAAGTGCGCGTACGCCACGTCCGGGTCGAATCGGCGTGCCACCCTGCGAGCGTCGCGAAAGAGCCCGAGGTGGCGGGCCGCGCCTCCGCCGCGCGTGCTCACGACGGCGCGTTCGATCTCGTGCCCGCGCGCGGCGAGCTCGCGTTCGAGATTCGCAACGAAGACGCCCAGGTCCGGATCGTCCGGGCCTGGGTACATCTGCGAGACGAGGAGGATGCGCAGCGGAGCTACCCGCGCGTGACCTGCAGGATTCCGAGGCACATCTCGTCGGTCGTGCCCTCGCCCCAGAGGACGTAGCGAGCCTTCCTCGGAACCCCCGACCTCGGCTGTCCGCGCTTGCCGACGTCGTGGCGGCACGTCACACGCACGACGTCGCCCGGCCCGGCCTCGACCGGGCGGGCGAGGGCGTAGGCGTTCTGCCAGTGGAAGTCCCAGCGCGGGATGTCGAGCAGCACCCTCGATCGCGCGGTGCCCGGGTTCAGCTCCAGCCGGATGGACGAGCCGAGCAGGTGCATGTGGCCCGCGGCGACGTGGATCGTCGTCGGCACCGTGATGCGGCGGTCGCAGGTCGACTCCGCGCTCGCACGCGGGGTGGCGGCGGATCCGCGGCACAGGATCAGAAGGCCCGCCGGCGTGAACGCGGCCGTCGGTCCGTACTTCCGTGCGAGGTCGAAGAGCGCCTCGTTGCGGTCGCACAGGGCTCCCGCCTCGCCCTTCGCGCATGCGAGCTCAACCGGGCCCGGGAGCAGCATCGTCTGCAGCGGCTCGAGCCCTGCCGACGCAGGCGCAACCGTGAGCAGGGCGCGCGAGCGGTCGGGCGCGTTGCCGTTCAGCAGGTTGTAGTGCACCTGCATCACGATGTGGCTGCCCTTCGGAAGCGAGACGCCGGTGCCCTCGGGGAGCCGGCTTCCGCCCCAGCCAGGCGCCCACGCTGCGATCCAGTTCGCGTTGTTCAGCGAGTCGGCGATGCCTGCGCCGCTGTCCCCGGCGGGGAGGCCCGTGCCGCCGAAGCACGACCAGCCCGTTCCGGGCGACTCGTTGTCGAGGCCCTTCGCGGCCGCGATCTGCGCGGGGGCGACGCGAAAGAGGATGACGTGGTGCACGACCCTGGACTGGCCCGGCTCGATCCGAACCGAGGTGACCGATCCGTCGCCGGACTGCTTCGGGTCGAGGAGGAAGCAGCGGTAGTCATCCGTGACGCCCTTCGGCGCGGACGGCTTGTACGCGGTCTGCATCCTCAGGTTCAGGAGCCTCTCGCCTGCGCGCAGCCCCGGCCTTTCGGGCCGTGCGGGCTTCCGCGCCGCGCCGTCGACCTTGCCGCCTTTCGTCGCCCACGCGACGAGTGTGGCGCGCTGCTGCGCGGTGAGCGTGCGTGCGGCTTGGCCCACGTACGCAGGCGAGCGCCGGCCGGGCGGCCACGGCGGCATCACCCGCGCCTGCACCGCCGCTCCGATGAGCGCCGCCCGCGACGAGATCTGCTCGGAGGTCACGAGTGGGAATGGCGCGATGCCCCCCGCCTGGTGACAGCCGGCGCACTTCTCGGCGATGATCGGCGCGACCTCACGGGTGAAGCTGGGCGTGCGGCCCGACATCGCCACGGCCGCGAGTGGGATCGCCGCGGCCGGAACGAGCGCCAGGCCGAGCGCGATCCAGGTGCGGCTACGCATGCGCGTCATATGTACCCCAAAGCTCGCGGAGGAGGCCGCAGATCTCGCCGACGGTGCAGTTCGCGCGGAGCGCCTCGCGCACGGCGGGGAGCAGATTGGCGTCGGACGATGCGATACGACGCACCCCGTCGAGAGCATCCGCGGCAGCTGCGTCGTTGCGCGTCGCCTGCACGTGCGCCGTTCGCTCTTGCTGGCGCTGCTCGATCCCCGGGTCGAACTGGAGGAGCTCGACCTTCTCGTGTGCGTCGTCCGCGAAGGCGTTCACGCCGACGACGACGCGCTCCCCTGCCTCGACCTCGCGCTGGTGGCGGAACGCCGACGCCTCGATCTCGGCCTGCACGAACCCCTGCTCGATCGCCGCGACGGCGCCTCCGAGGTCGTCGATCCGTGCGATGAGCGCACGGGCCCGCTGTTCGAGTTCGTCGGTGAGCGCCTCGATGAAGTACGACCCTGCGAGCGGGTCCGCCGTGTCGGTCGTGCCCGCCTCCGCGGCGAGTATCTGCTGCGTCCGCAGCGCGATCGTCGCCGCTCGCTCGCTCGGGAGCGCGAGCGCCTCGTCGAAGGAGTTCGTGTGCAGCGACTGTGCGCCTCCGCTCACGGCCGACAGTGCCTGGATGGCGACGCGGACGATGTTGTTCTCCGGCTGCTGCGCGGTGAGCGTCGACCCGCCGGTCTGGGCGTGGAAGCGCAGCGCGAGCGCACGCGGATTCGTCGCGCCGAAGCGGTCGCGCATGATCTCCGCCCACAGTCGTCTCGCTGCGCGGAACTTCGCGACCTCCTGGAAGAAGTGGTTGTGCGCGTTGAAGAAGAACGAGAGGCGCTCGCCGAACGCGTCGGGAGACAGGCCGGCCGCGATCGCCGCCTCGCAGTAGGCGATGCCGTTCGCAAGGGTGAACGCGAGCTCCTGTGCGGCGCTCGCTCCGGCCTCCCGGATGTGGTACCCGGAGATCGAGATCGTGTTGAAGCCCGGCAGGCGCTCGGCGCAGTACGCGAAGAGGTCGGTCGCGAGCCGCATCGACGGTCGCGGCGGGAAGATGTAGTTCCCGCGCGCGACGTACTCCTTCAACACGTCGTTCTGCACCGTGCCGCGAAGCTGGTCACCGGCGACGCCCTGCTTTTCGGCGACGAGCTCGTAGAGCAGGAGGAGGAGTGCCGCAGGCGCATTGATCGTCATCGAGGTCGAGACCCGGTCCAGCGGGATGCCGTCGAGCAACGCCTCCATGTCGGCGAGCGAGTCGATGGCGACGCCGGTGCGTCCGACCTCGCCCGCGGCGAGCGGGTCGTCCGAGTCGTACCCGAGCTGGGTCGGCAGGTCGAATGCCACCGAGAGGCCGGTCTGCCCGCGTTCGAGGAGGTAGCGGAAGCGCGCATTCGTCTCCTCGGCGGAGCCGTAGCCCGCGTACTGGCGGATCGTCCACGGGCGGCCGCGGTACATCGTCGCGTACGGGCCGCGCGTGAACGGGAACTCGCCCGGGAGCTCGAGCTCGCGAGGGGCGTCGGCGGCCGTGTAGACCGGCTTGACCTCGATGCCGGAGTCCGTCAGCCGGGGCTCCTCGGCGTTGGCCATCGGGCGAAGGCTAGACCTAAACGCTTGCGACGAAGGTCGACATCGCGTCGACCGCCTGCCTGCGCGTGAGACCCTGCCGTCGCGTCAACGAGCGCCACGACTCGAAGTCGAGCGCATGCCCGATTGCGGCCTGGACCGACTTGCGTCGGGGCCAGCCATGCGCGAGCTCGGCTCCCAGCGACCCGATTGCCCGCTCGCGCTGGCCGACGAGCTCTGTCGTGAGCTCGTGGACCCCCGCATCGCGACTGAAGTTCGCGAGGTCGTCCTCGACGAGCTCGTACCACGCATACACGGTCTGGAGCGCCGCGCGTAGCCTGCGTGCAGGATCTGCGATGCCCGCCCAGCTGCTGCTGTCGGGCAGCGGATGGAGCTCGCGCCAGTGCGCCGAGCAGGCCTGGAAGAGCGTGCTTTCGTCCGGGAAGTGCGCGTACACGGTGTGCCGCTCCACGCCTGCTTGCTCGGCAATCGCCGAGATCGTCGTGCGTGCCGGCCCGACGCTCGTATGGAGGTCGACCGTGGCGTCGACGATTCGCCGACGCGTCTCCGCCTGCCTCTCGGCGCGTCGCTTGAGCTCGTAGTTCCTGGTCATTGCACAGTAGTGTACCGCGAAACTTGACAAGGTCGGCGGCTCTCATATAATCGCTGCACACTAACGTGCAACGAAAGGAGTGACCGTGATCACGTTCGACCTCGACGACTTCGAGCTCGCGCCCGCCGGGCCAGGTCTGCGCGTCAGCTTCCCCGTCCACAGCGCGACCGGGACGGCGAGTACGGCAACCGTGCTCTTCGAGCTCGATCCCGGCGCGGAGCTGCCCGTGCACACGGACAGCGCGGAAGAGCTCCTGATCGTGGTGCAGGGCACCGCCGAGGCACGTATCGGGGACGAAGTGGGGCGGCTCGAGAGGCATCAGGTGGGGCTCGTCCCGCCCATGGCGCCGCATGGACTGCGAAACGTCGGGGACGACATCCTTCGTGTCTTCGGCACGTTCTCGGCCTCGACCGTGGTCTCGACGTTCGAGGAGCCGTTCGAGCCCGACGGGCCGCAGGTGTTCGTGATCGGCGCGCCCATGCCGCTCGCGGCCCCGCTCGCGGAGCCCGTGCTCGCCTAGGTCTGGCTCAGAGCTCGCCGCCGGCGCGTTCGATTGCGTCGAGCGCGATTCGGCGTCCGGTCTCGATGTGCTCGCGGATCGCCCGCTCCGCGCTCGCGAGGTCGCCGGCGGCGAAGCTCTCGAAGATGTGCCGGTGCTCCGTGACGAGGTTCCCGTGACCTTCGACGCGGCCGCCGCGGATCACCTGCATCATCAGGTTCACGGACAGCTCGCGGTAGAAGCGCGAGAGCAGGGCGTTTCCGGCGAGGTCGATCTGGAACTCGTGGAACGCAGCGTTCGCGGCGTCCCATTCATCGTGTGAGATCGCGGCGTCGGTGGCCTCGAGGAGCTCGGCCAGGCGCTCGAGCCGGACCGCGTCGACCCGGCCGACCGTGCGTTCCGCCGCGAGCAGCTCGAGCGCGAGGCGGACGTCGTACCCCTCGGCGACGGCGAGCGCGGTCACCGGCGTGACGTAATAGCCGCGCCGCGGGCGCACGCTCAGCAGTCCCTCGGAGACGAGGCGCGTCAGCGCGTGGTGCACCGGGCTCCGCGACACCCCGAGCTCGTCGGCGAGCGCGTGCAGGCTCAGCTTCGCGCCCGCCGGCTCCTGGCGCGTGAGGATGCGCGTGCGGAGCTCGTCGTAGACCTGCTCGTTCAGGTGGACCGCGGTCAGGGCCGTGGGCATCTGTGCGGACCTAACATGTCACGGGGCCGGGAGGCAACTGGCCGATACCCTCACGCGCGTGCGCATACGCGTCAGATTGTTCGCCGGGCTCCGCGAGCGAGCGGGTGCCGGAGCACTCGAGATCGACGTCCCCGACGGAGCGACCGTCGCCGACGTGTGGCCGGTGCTGGAGCTCGGCGCCGAGCCCGCCGGCCTCCTCTACGCACGGAATCGCGCGTACGTCGAGCCCGGCGAAGCGTTGGTCGCAGGTGACGAGGTTGCGGTGATCCCACCGGTCTCGGGTGGAGATTTCCGCCTTTCCGTCGACACGCTCTCCGTGGACGCCGCCGTCGACGAGGTCCGCGACGAGGCCGCGGGCGCCATCGCGACGTTCGTCGGGACGACCCGCGCGCAGTCGCGCGGGCGCGACGTGATCCACCTCGAGTACGAGGCCTACGAAGGGATGGCCGAGCAGGTCATGGCCGAGCTCGCGACGCGGCTTGCCGAGCGGCACGGTCTCTGCAAGGTCGCGATCCACCACCGTACCGGCCGCGTCGAGATCGGCGAGACGAGCGTCGTCATCGCGGTCTCTGCGCCGCACCGCGCCGCCGCGCT
>DASUCI010000093.1:0-5204 GCA_035762825.1 Gaiellaceae bacterium
CTCGAGGAGCGCGTCGATGGGACGCGGAGACCGGAGGCAGAAGCGCTCGACGCGGACGCCCAGGCTGTGCGCGAGCGCCGCGGGGGTCCGCAGCGACTCCTCGACGTCAGGGGGCGCGACGTAGTCGTACCCGAGCACCAACCCGCACGGGGCGAGCAGGCTCTCGACGGCGTTGACGACGAGCAGAGGCTGGCCCGCCTCGACGGCCGAGTCGACGCCGATCCGCGCCGCCTCCTCGGTCAGCGGCGCCTCGAGCGTGGCGACGACGACGGGCCGGGCGCTCCCCGGGCTGGCGGCCGCCGGCTCGCCGCCCGTGGCGCGAGGACGGCGACCGGTCAGGAGCGACGTCATTCCGGCGTGAGCTCCCAGCGCGGGGCGTTCGCCGCCGCTCGCCGCACACGACGCCGCCAGAAGGGCATGTAGAAGAACATCCAGGCGAGCATGACGATGATCCCGAGGAACAGGTAGCCGCTCGACACGAAGAGGACGAGCGGCACGAAGACGACGAGGAGCAGTGCGGCGCACGCGAGGATCTCGAGCCGGTAGCGGTTCATTTGCCGGTTCCGGCGCGCGTACTCGGCTTCCGGGATCTGCGCCGTGTTCCACCCCCGCCCGCAGTCGGGGCACGTCCAGCGCTCGCCATAGGGGACGGCGGCCTCACCGCCGCACTCGCATCGAATCGCGATCGGGGGCGTGGGGGCGGCCACCGGCGGATTGTAGGCCAGCCCGTATTGCCCTTCACGCAACACGAGTGCCGGGTACGGATTGAATCCGTCCCGGGAGGGTGTTATAGGTCCCCCGCGCGGAAGTCGGCGTCGTGAACGCTCCCCTGGAGGTTGACCGTGGCTGAAGCGGTTATCGAGGAACGACATCTCCTCAAGAAGCTCCGCTGGTACGACGGCTTCGTGATCGCACTCGCGACGCCGGGGTTCCTGCTCGGCTCGCTCGGCTACTCGGTCGGAGACATCGGCGGCTGGGGCTCCGTGCTGCTCTGGGGCATCTCCGCGGGCCTGGCGTTCTTCATCATGACGCTCTACTCCGAGATGGCGGCCATGTTCCCGGACAAGCCGGGCGGCTTCCCGCTCTACGCGCACGAGGGCTGGCGCAAGTACCTCACGCTCGTCGGCCCGATCGCGACGTTCGGGTACTGGCTGGCGTGGTCGGTCGTGCTCGCGTTCCTCGGGGTGTTCAGCGGGCAGATCATCACCGCCGCCTGGTTCCCGGACGAGCCGTTCGGGAGCGCGTTCTTCGGCAGCGCCGAGGGCGAGGGCTACTTCTCGACGGGCGGCGCCGAGATCGGCCTTCCGCACCTGATCGCCATCGGGCTGATCCTCGCCGTCTGGCTCTTCAACTTCCGCGGCGTTCGCGTGGCGGTCGGATTCGGCTACCTCGCGGGCGCGCTGCTCATGGTCCCGCTGTTCGTCTTCATGATCCTGCCGTTCCTGAACGGGGACTTCGACAGCTCGAACCTCACCTGGGGCGCGCTCGACGGGACCGCCGGCTCGGGGGAGGAAGCGACCTCGGTCTCGACCTGGGAGATCGTGAGGCTCTCGCTCGTCTGGCTGTGGATCATGGCCTGGTCCTCCTGGGGCGTGGACACGTGCGCGACCTTCGCGCCCGAGTACAAGGACACGGTCAACGACACGAAGCTCGCGCTCCGCTCGGCGTGCATCTTCACCTTCGTCGTGTACACGCTCCTGCCGCTGGGTCTCGTCGGCGGCGTGGGCGAGGAGACCGTGGCGGCGTTCGACTACGTCGGGGCGCTGGAGACGCTCACCGGTTCCACTGCGCTGACGAACTTCTTCGTGATCGTCATCGTCGCGAGCTTCGTGATCTCGATGAACACCGCGACCGCGGACGGCTCGCGCGCGTTGTACGGCATCGCGCGCGACGACATGACGATCAAGCAGCTCTACTCGCTGAACCGATGGAACGTCCCCGGCCTGGCGATGACGATGGACATGGTCATCAACATCTGCTTCGTGCTGTTCGTCGGGAACATCTTCGGCATCCTCGCGGCGAGCAACATCGGGTACGTGCTCGCGCACTTCTTCGCGATCACGGCGTTCATCCTGCTGAGGAGGGATCGACCCGAGTGGCCGCGCCCGATCGCGCTCTCGCCGATCTGGGTGCCGATCGCCTGGGTGCTCGCGATCATCACGGCGGTGCTCACGGTCTTCGGGGTCCTCTGGTTCCAAACGGCCGCGGGCGGCTACGGGGGCACGACCGAGAAGCTCATCGGCTTCGGTGTCCTCGTCCTTGCGATCCTGCTCTACCTCTTCCGGCGGATCGTCCAGGACGGCGAGCGGCCGCACTGGAAGGAGGAGACGCCGGCCGTGCCCGACGAGCGGCAGGCGGCGATCCTCGCCGAGGCCGCGCGACCCGTTGCGTGAGCGCGGGGCGACCTGGGGTCTGGCGTAAGCCAGACCCCAGGCAGCTCTGCTCCGACGTCACAATCTGGGCGTGATGGAAGGGTCGCGGCCAACAGAGTTCGCGATCGACGTGTCGGACGCCATCTCGGCGCCCGAGGCGTTCGGCGCGTCGTTCGACGCCGCACCCTCGTCCGGCGAGCTGGAACTGGGCGAGGGGCTGGAGGGCGATCCCGCGATCGCGTTCCGCAGGACGCTCGGGATGTTCGCGACCGGGGTGACGGTCCTCACGACGCGCGCCGCCGAGCAGGTGCACGGCATGACCGCGAACGCGTTCATGTCGGTCTCCCTGCGCCCGCCGCTCGTGCTCATCTCGATCGACCGGCGCGCGAAGATGGGCGCGCTGCTGCACGAGGGGACGCGCTTCGGGGTCAGCGTGCTCGAAGCCAGGCAGACGGGCCTCTCGGATCGCTTCGCCGGGCGCATCGCCGACGAGCTCCCCGAGGCGACCTTCGAGATCGTGCACGAGACGCCGCTCGTCGAGGGGGCGCTCGCGCACCTCGTCGCGCGTGTCGTCCGCTCGTACTGGGGCGGGGACCACTCCCTGTTCCTCGGCCAGGTCGAGTTCGCGCGGTACGGCGAGGGCCGCCCGCTCCTCTTCCACGGCGGGCGCTACGAGCGGCTCATCGAGGATCCGCGCGTCTTCTCGCTGCTCCCGCGCGAGCTCCTCGACCCGATCCTGGCGCTCGGCGAGGAGCGCGAGTACGCCGACGGCGAGCCGATCATGCAGATGGGGGAGGCGGGGTGCGATCTCCTGCTGCTCGTCGAGGGTGAGGCCCGCGTCGAGCGACCCGGGCGCTCGCTGATGCTCGGCCCGGGCGAGCTGATCGGTGAGATCGAGGTGCTCGATCCGGGCGGCGGCAGGATCGCGGACATCCACGCCGTCGGAGCCGTCCGGGCGATCGGGGTTTCGCGGGAGCAACTCCTGTTTGCGCTCGAAGCCGACCCGCGCGCCGCGGTCGCGCTGATCGAGGTCCTCGCAGCGCGCTTCCGCGAGACGGCCTAGCGCGAGATTGGTGCGCGCGCGACTGCTCGGGGTTGCCGTCGGGCTCGCGCTCGCGGACTCTTCCGTCGTCACGCTGGCACTCCCGGAGATCCTCGGCCGGTTCGACGTCGCGATCACGTCGGTCGCATGGGTGCTCACGTCGTTCAACCTCGTCCTCGCGCTCCTCGCCGTTCCCGCCGCATACGTCTCGAGGCGGCGCCCGCGTGAGGCGTTCGTGACCGGGAGCTTCGTGTTCGCGGCAGCATCGCTGGCCTGCGGGCTCGCGCCGACCTTCGAGGTGCTCGTCGGCGCGCGTTGCGTGCAGGCCGTCGGCGCGGCGCTCGTCGTCACGGCAGCGCTCGACCTCCTCGCACAGCTCCAGGGCGGCGACGACCCGGCGCTCCGTACCTGGGTCGCCGCGGGCATCCTCGGCGCAGCGCTCGGGCCGGCCGCGGGCGGGATCCTTACCCAGGTCCTCGGCTGGGAGTCGATCTTCCTGGTGCAGGTGCCGCTCGCGCTGGCGCTCCTCTTCGCCGTGCGCGGGGTGACCGGGCGCCCGACGCGCACACCGGCCGGGCGGCCTTCGCTCACCGCCAACTCGGCGCTGCTGCTCGTCGCCGGCGGGCTCGTCGCAGCGCTGTTCCTCGTCGTCCTGCTCCTCGTCGACGGGTGGGGGATGAGTCCCGCGGCGGCGGGCGTGGTCGTCACGGCGATTCCGCTCGTCGCCATCGTCGTCGGACGTCTGCGCCCGTCGAGCCTCGGCCCCGTTCAGGGCATCGCGTGCGGGGTGGTCCTGCTCGCGGGCGGGCTCGCCGCGCTCGCGCTCATGCCGCGCGCGGGCTGGGGCTGGACGATCCCGCCGCAGCTCCTCGTCGGCGCGGGGCTCGGGCTCACCGTGGGCGGCCTCACCGAGCACGCGCTGCGCAACCGTCCCGACCAGGTCGTCCACGGAGGGTGGACGATCGCGGCGCGACACGCAGGGGTCGTGATCGGGCTCGTCCTGCTCGCGCCGGTCCTGACGACGGCGCTCGAGGAGAACCGCGACGAGGCGATTCGCGCCGGGGCCGCCGTCGTCCTGGACAGCGAGATCCCGCCGCTCGACAAGCTCGGGGTCGCGCAGGACGTCCTCGCCGAGGTCGACCACGCGAACGAGCTCGGCGAGCTGCCCGACGTCGAGCGGGCCTTCGAGGGGCGGCCCGACGACGACGAGTGGCGGGCGTTGATCGACGGGCTGCAGGAGCAGCTCGACCGGGCCGTGACGAGCGCGTTTTCAGGCCCGTTCCTGCTCGCCGCGGCGCTGACACTGTGCGCGCTCGTGCCCGTCGCCCTCATGCGGAGGCGGGTCGCATGAGGCGGTTCGTTCCACTGCTCGTCTCGCTCGGGCTCGTCGCGGCCGTCGTCGTCCCCTACCTCGCGCTCGGCGGCGGACGGTTCGAGCCGGCGCCCGTCGCCGACCCGTGCGAGACGCGCGACCGGCCCGACGCCGACGGGCTCGCGGAGACGCTCGAACGGATCGCGCTCGCCGGTGTCGACGGCGTGGCCTGCGAGCTCGGCGTCTCGCGCGAGGAGCTCGTGCTCGCGTTGCGCAGCGAGGAGGCGCTGACCGCCTTCTCCGAGGAGCAAGGGCTCGACCGAGACGAGCTCGAGCAGGCGATCACCGACGGGCTCGTGCGCGCGGTGGACGATGCGGAGGAGGCGGGGTCCTTGCCCGGGTTCGTCGCTCCACTCGTCCGCCGCGCCGCGGAGTCGGTGCCCCCGTGGCTGATCCTCGAGACGCTCGAGAGCCTCGG
>DASUCI010000094.1:0-3640 GCA_035762825.1 Gaiellaceae bacterium
CTGACCATCACGCACCTTCCGCAGATCGCAAGCGTCGCGGACATGCACTTCCATGTCGACAAGGTGCCCGGCGATCCCACGCACACGCGGATCGCGGAGCTCGACGATCTGCTCCGTCGCGAGGAGATCGAACGGATGGCCGGCGGCGCGGAGTTCATCGCGACGCTCGCTGATAGCTGACCGTTGGGGTGACGCAAGCCCGCGGCCGCGAAGCGGACGCCTTTAGGGATCTTCCGCGCGATCGGAATCCGCACTCGCGGATTCCGATCTGCGCAGCCACACCACCTGCTACGGTGAGACCCCGTGGCCAGGTACGTGTTCGTCACGGGTGGTGTCGTCTCCGCGCTGGGGAAGGGCATCGTGGCCGCTTCGCTCGGCCGCCTCCTGAAAGCGCGTGGCCTCTCCGTCAGTGCCCAGAAGTTCGACCCGTACCTGAACGTCGACCCGGGCACGATGAGCCCGTTCCAGCACGGCGAGGTGTTCGTCACCGAGGACGGTGCGGAGACCGATCTCGACATCGGCCACTACGAGCGCTTCATCGACGAGAACCTCTCGCGGAATGCGAGCCACACGGCGGGCGCGATCTGGGACTCGGTGCTCCGCCGCGAGCGCAAGGGCGAGTTCCTCGGCGCGACGGTCCAGGTCATCCCGCACATCACGAACGAGATCAAGGCGAGGATCAGGCGCGCGGAGAAGGTCGCGCCGGCCGACGTCGTCATCTCGGAGATCGGAGGCACGGTCGGCGACATCGAGTCGCTGCCCTTCCTCGAGGCGATCCGGCAGTTCCGGCGCGAGGTCGGCCCCGAGAACGTCGTGTACCTGCACGTGACGCTCGTGCCGTTCATCGAGGCGGCCGGCGAGCTGAAGACGAAGCCGACGCAGCACTCGGTGAACGAGCTACGCCGGATCGGCATCCACCCCGACATCGTCGTCTGCCGTTCGACCGGGCACCTCTCCGACGACATCCGCGAGAAGATCGCGCTGTTCGCCGACGTCGACGGCCACGCGGTGATCGGCTGCCCGGACGTGCCCGACGTCTACCTCGTTCCCGAGGTGCTGCAGGCCGAGGGCCTCGACACGCTCGTGTGCGAGAAGCTCGCCCTCGACGCACCCCCGGCCGAGCTCGGCGAGTGGGGCGAGCTCATCGAGCGCACGCGCGAGCTCCGCGAGGACGTCGAGATCGCGCTCGTCGGCAAGTACGTGAAGCTCCACGATGCGTACCTGTCGGTGCACGAGGCGCTGAAGCACGCAGGCGTCCACGCGGGTTGCCGGGTGCACGTGCGCTGGGTCGACGCCGAGAACATGTCCTACGAGGAGGCGGTGCACGAGCTGGAGCAGGTCGACGGCGTCCTCGTGCCCGGAGGATTCGGCTCCCGCGGCTGGGAGGGGAAGATTCTCGCGTGCCGCGTGGCGCGCGAGGAGGAGATCCCGTACCTCGGCATCTGCCTGGGCATGCACGTCGCGGTGTCCGAGTTCGCACGGCACGTCTGCGACATGGAGGGCGCGAACTCGACCGAGATGGATCCCGAGACGCCGTTCCCCGTCATCGACCTGCTTCCCGAGCAGAAGGAGATCGAGGACCTCGGCGGCACGATGCGCCTGGGCGCGCAGGCCGTCGAGCTGGAGGAGGGCACGCGCGCACGCGACGCGTACGGCGAGCCGGTCGTCCACGAGCGGCACCGGCACCGGTACGAGGTGAACAACGAGCTGCGGCAGCGGATCGTCGACGGCGGTCTCGTCGTATCCGGGACGTTCCAGGACGGCCGCCTCGTCGAGATCGTCGAGCTACCCGAGCACCCGTGGTTCGTGGCGAGCCAGTTCCATCCAGAGTTCAAGTCGCGGCCGACGCGCCCCGCGCCGCTCTTCCGCGAGTTCGTCGCCGCGGCGCTCGAACGTGCGCGATCGCGCCACGCCGTGCGCGCTGCGGCCAGCTGACCGCTTCGCTCGCTGTCACCGCAGCGGTGACGTCCTGCGTGCGCCGTGGTTGCCCTCCCTGAAAAGGGGTATATGCTCGAACGACGACTGGGCACGGATCTTCGGTGACTGTGGCGACCGAAACTGATACACCGGCCTCACGCGAACGCTTCCTGCGGCTCACGGCAGCGGGCGCCGGCACGGTCGCGCTCGGTGCCGTGCTGGCGGCGGGAGCGCCGCGACTCGGCCTCTCGGGAACCTCACAGGCGCGCGACGTCGAGATCCTCAACTACGCGCTCGTCCTGGAGGAGCTGACGGCCGCGTTCTACGCACGGGCCGTCGACGGCGGCGCTCTCGACGGCGAGCTCGCGGAGTTCGCCGACGTCGCGGCCGGTCATGAGCGCGAGCACGTGGAGGTCATCCGCAAGGCGCTCGGGTCGCAGGCAAAGCCGGCTCCTCGCTTCGCCTTCGGCAACGCCGTCACGAGCCCGGATCGCTTCGCGAGGACGGCGCTCGCGCTCGAGGAGCTCGCGGTCTCCGCGTACAACGGGCAGGTCGCCAACGTCTCGAAGCCGGTGTTGCAGGCTGCCGCGGGGATCGTGTCGGTCGACGCGCGGCATGCAGCCTGGATCCGGGCGATCAGAGGGCGCCCGCCCGCGAGCCAGGCAACCGATGTTGCGAAGACGCGCAAGCAGGTTCTCCGGCAGGTCGACCGTACGGGGTTCGTGAGGGGCTAGCGAGATGCACGTCTGCCTCGACGAGCTCGACCGCGACGGCGCGCTCCGCGAGACGGCGGCGGGCCTCCCGCGCGAGACGCGCAAGGACTTCCTGCTCGGGACGCTTGCGGGAGGCGGCGCGGCGCTCGCCGCTCTCGTCCTGGCCGAGCCAGGGAGAGCGCAGAGCAAGACCGACGTCGAGATCCTCAACTACGCGCTGACGCTCGAGTACCTGCAAGCGGCGTTCTACACCGAGGCCGAGCGACGTCGTGCGCTGCGCACGAAGCTGGCCAAGCAGACGACGCGTGTTCTCGGCGCAGTCGAGCGTGCGCATGTGCGCGCTCTGCAGGACGCGCTCGGTTCCACTGCCGTGAAGCGCCCCTCGTTCGACTTCGGCGGTGTGACCGAGGACGAGGATGCATTCATCAAGACGGCCGTCGCGTTCGAGGACCTCGGCACAGCCGCGTACAAGGGTCAGGCGTATCGCATCGACTCGGACGCACTGCTCGCCGCGGCGGTCGCGATTCACTCGGTCGAGGCGCGTCACGCGGCGTGGATCAGGTACCTCGCCGGCGCGCCGCCTGCATCGAGTGCGCTGGACGAGGCGAAGTCCATGCCCGAGGTGCGGAGGATCGTGGCCTCGACGGGCTTCATCGTGCAGAGCCCGAGCACGCAGTCCCAGGAGGAGCCGCGATTCACTGGTTGACGCGTCGCCGTGTCCGTGCCGTTGTAGTGGTGGGACTCACCGGCGTCGTTGGAGCCGTGGTCATACTCGCCGAGCGGGGCACGGATGTCACCGCGGCGGGGACGGCGACCTCACTCGCAGCAGCTCTTCCCGAGGAGGATCCACTCGGACCGCCGCCCCGGCTCGGGCTTGCCATCCCGCAGCCTCGGCTCCTGGCGGCCCGGACAGACGGAGTCTCGCTGTGGGCGCCTGTCCGACTCCCACTCGACATTCGTGATGCTCCGTCTGAACAGGGTCATATCGTCGCCCACGTGGCGACGCGCAC
>DASUCI010000095.1:0-3756 GCA_035762825.1 Gaiellaceae bacterium
CGAGGGATGACGCATCACTTCGCCTTCGAGGTCGACGATCTCCACTCGGCGTGTGCGCGGCTGGCGGCGAACGGAGTCGAGCTCGCGGGTGGTCCGATGCCGCGCGGCGACGGCTACGTGCAGGTCTTCTTCCGCGATCCCGACGGGCACGTGCTGGAGCTGTTCCAGCACACGGGCGAGAATCAGGCGGACGCGCCGGCCCGCGCGCCGATCGCGCGGTAGGTCTCTCGCGCGGCGGCGACGCCGAGCGGGAACGTCTCGAGCAGCATCCGCTCGTTGGGCGAATGGGTGTGACTGTCGGGCAGCGCGAGGCCGGCCATGACGGTCGGGATCCCGCGCGCGGCGAGCGCGGCCGTGATCGGAAGCGTTCCCCCGACCCGGACGATCAGCGGGCGACGGCCGAACACTCCCTCGAATGCATCCTGCGCGAGCGCGAGGACCTCCGTCTCGCGCGGGAGGACGGCAGGAGGCGTGAGATCGCGTGCGAGGATCTCCAACGACGCGCCCACCGGGAGCGCCTCGCGCAGCAGCTTCTCCGCTGCGGTCGCGAGTACCTCGGGATCCTGGCCCGGCGCGACTCGGATCGTGATGCCTGCCGAGGCACGCGACACGAGCGTCGTGTTCCGCATGCCCGGCTTGCCTCCCAGGATCCCCGTCACATCGAGCGACGGCTCGACGAAGACGCGCCCGTAGAAGTCCTCGGCGGCGCGGTCGTCGAGGGGCACAGCGCCGACGCGGGCGAGCTCGTCGGCGCCCGGCGGGAGCTCGAGCCAGCCTTCGACCTCGTCGGCGCTGGGGTGCGTCACGCCTGCGCGCAGCGGCTCCGGCAGCCGGCCAGTGCGTGGGAAGAGCGCCGTCAGTGCCGCTGCGAGGGCGTGGATCGCATTGAGCGCGGTGCCGCCGTAGTGGCCGGAGTGGAGGTCCCGCTCACCGGTCCGCACCTCGACATCGAGCGCGACCAGGCCGCGCGTGGCGACGACGAACTCGGGCCTGTTGCGGGTCTTCATCCAGCCGTCGAGGACGACGCAGGCGTCCACCGGCCCGTCGTCCGCGGCGAGAAAGCGAATGATTGCGTCTCCACCCGTCTCCTCCTCGCCGTCGCACACCACGCGGAAGGAGACGGGCGGCGGCCCGGCGGTGAGGAGCTCCTCGATCGCCTTCAGCTGCATCCAGAGCTGGCCCTTGTCGTCGGCGACGCCGCGCGCGTACAGCCACTCGCCGCGAACCTCGGCGGCGAACGGCTCCGACTCCCACAGCTCGAGCGGCGCGGGCGGCTGTACGTCGTAATGGCCGTAGACGAGGACGATCGGCGCGTCACGAGGACCTGCGATCTCGCTCACGAGCAGGCGCCCGTCTTCGCGAAGCTCGGCCTCGCCGCCGAGCGTACGCACCTTCTCGGCGACCCACTCGCCGGCGCGCGACACGTCGGCGGCGTGTGCGGGATCGGCGCTGACGCTCGGTATTGCGAGGAACTCTGCGAGCTCCTCGAGCCAATCGGAGGGAATGAGCTCCGCCACGCAGCGATCGTATGTCGTGTGGCGACGGCTATTGTGAGGTAGCGCGTTCGCCCTCTCCGTCCTGCCCGCGCCTCGCACTCGAGCCCGGCAGATCCGCGGTGCTCGCGGCGCGGATCCCAGTCAGCGACGAGAAGGAGACCGAGTGGCGACGAAGCGGCAGCAGACGATGGCCAAGATCACCCGCGAGCGCGCCGTCAAGGAGAAGCGAGAGCGGAAGGCCGAGAAGAAGCGTGCGGTGAAGGCGCTGAAGGCCGAGAACAAGGCGCGTGCCGAGGCCGGCCTGCCTCCGATCGAAGTAGGGGGCGAGGAGCCGACGCTCGAGGCGGTGGACCCGGAGTCAGCTGCGCTCCTCGATGCTCATGAGCCCCACGGAGATGATGGTCCGGTACTGGGGGAACGCGTGGTGCCCGGCCTGTAGCAGGTACTGGTCGGCCTCGAGCATCCGGCGATAGACGTAGAGCGGCACCTTCACCGAGCGCTCGCAATCCACCCTCGTGCACTCGCAGGCGAGCTCCACGAGGTTCTGTGTGTCGGTCTCGGGACGGGTGGCGGCAGATGTGCGCCTGTTCGCGTCGCGTCGCGCGACGCGGTGCGCGACGCCGTCCTGCTCCGTCGCCTGCACGTAGTTCCCCGTTGCGGCCATCGCGTCTCCTCCTGCCATGAACGGATAGGGAGGGCGCAGGCGGCGCCGTCGGTATTCGTCCGGTGTTCAGTCAGTGTACGCGCTCGCCGGAGCCGGCCGATTCGGCCGCTCCCGGAATGACTGCTACCCTGCGGGCACGGACGGCAGCCGTCGTCCTGTGAGGTTTGACTTCTTCGGTTCCTCCAACGGGTCGAGGCAGACGGATCTCGACCACGTACCAACCAGAGGAGTAGAACCGAGAATGCAGCAGTCCTTTTCCAGTCTTGGCGTGCCCGCGCGCATCGTCGGCGCGCTCGCCGAGCGCGACATCCATACCCCGTTTCCGATCCAGGAGCGCGTCATTCGCGACGCGCTCGCCGGCCGCGACGTCCTCGCGAAGGCGCCGACCGGCTCGGGCAAGACGCTCAGCTTCGCGATCCCCATCGTCGAGCGGGTCGACGCGCGGGACGAGAGGCCGGCAGCGGTCGTGCTCGTCCCGACGCGCGAGCTCTGCACGCAGGTGGCGGGTGAGATCGCGGCGATCGCGCCGTCCGGAATCACCGTCGCCACCGTCTACGGCGGCGTCCCGCTGCATGCCCAGGCGAAGCGGGCGCGCACCGCACACGTGCTCGTCGCCACGCCGGGACGGCTCAACGACCTGCTCGAGCGCCGAGCCATCGCGCTCGAGCACGTGAAGATCCTCGTGCTCGACGAGGCCGACCGGATGCTCGACATGGGCTTCAAGCCGCAGGTCGACCGCATCGTCCGCCATGTGCCGAAGGCGAGGCAGACGATGTTCTTCTCGGCCACGCTCGACTCGACGGTGGGCGAGCTGGCCGGCGCGTACACGAGCAACCCGGTTCGCTGCGAGGCAGCTCCCATCGCAATGGAGGACCAGGGCGAGGTCGAGCATCGCTTCCTCTCCGTGAAGCCCGACGACAAGGTCGCAACCCTCGCGGAGCTCCTCCGCGGAGATCGCGGGCTCGCGCTCGTGTTCGTGCGGACGAAGCGCGGCGCCGACCGGCTCGTGAAGAAGCTCGCCTTCCACCAGGTCGACGCGGTCGCGCTCCACGGGGACCTCAGCCAGGGTCAGCGCGAGCGGGCGCTGCAGCGATTCGAGAGCGGCAAGGCGTCGACGCTCGTGGCGACCGACGTCGCCGCGCGAGGGCTCGACCTCGCAGACATCACGCACGTCATCAACTTCGATCCCCCGGCCGAGCACTCCGGGTACGTCCACCGCGTTGGCCGGACCGGCCGCGCCGGTCGGAGCGGAGTGGGCATCACGCTCGTGCTGCCCGATCAGCAGGCGGACGTCAGCCGTGTCGCCCGACTCGCCGGGCATACCGAGCAGTTCGCATCCGGCGGGATGCAGGTTGCGCCGCCGCGGCGCGTGTACTCCTCGCGGCGCGGTCGCTCGAAGTGGGGCTCGCCTGCCCCGCGCCGCAAGATCTAGTCGCGCGACGTAGGAGGGCTTGGCGAAACAGGCGCTGTGCCGCCGGGGGAGCGCTGGATCGCCGCGAGGACGGCGTCCTCAGTCGCCCCAATAGGTGAACTATTGGGGCTCCCTGCGTCCTTGCCTCGCGACGACCAGCGGCACCCCGGCGACGAGGCCCGTTC
>DASUCI010000096.1:0-5878 GCA_035762825.1 Gaiellaceae bacterium
GCTGCCCGGATCTGCACCGTCGGCCGCGGCGGGCAGATCCTGCTCTCGGAGACGACGCGCGCGCTCGTCGGCTCGGGACTCCCCGCTGGCGTATCGGTGTTCCCGGTCGGGCAGCGGCACCTGCGCGGGATCGACGAGCCGGAGCGCGTCTTCGAGATCGCGATCGACGACCTCGAGCGCGAGGAGTCACCGCGGGCGGCCGAGGAGCCGGTCGACGTCGCTGTCCCCGCCCCTCCGGAGCCGGCCGCGCCGCCAGGCCCGGGCGACGAGCTCGCGCAAGACGTCTCGCGGCGCTTCGAGGACTTCGGCGCGCGACTCTCCGCCGGGATCCAGGAGAGCGTTCGCCGCTCGCTCGAGGAGAGGTTCGCCCGGAAGGGCGGAGGCGGAGAGCCGTCGGCCGTCGACGACATCGCGTCACGATTCGAGACTCTCGGCGCCGAGATCGACGCGCGCGTCCAGGCGGCGCTGCGGAAGAAGGGCATCGAGGAGTGAGCCTCACCCAGTACTACACCGCCACGACGCTCGACGGCTTCATCGCCGACCCGAATCACTCCCTCGATTGGCTCTTCACTCGCGACCAGGATCACGAAGGTCTCCTGAACTACGCCGAGTTCATCGCCGGCGTCGGTGCGCTCGCGATGGGCTCGTCGACGTACGAGTGGATCATCCGGCACGAGTTCGCCGACCAGGACGAGTCGGAATGGAAGTGGCCGTACGACCTTCCGTGCTGGGTTTTCACGAGCCGCACGCTCCAGGTCGTCCCGAATGCGCGGATCGAGTTCGTGCAGGGCGACGTCGTGCCGGTGCACGCGGCCATGCTCGAGGCCGCGGGCGGGAAGAACGTCTGGCTCGTCGGCGGGGGCGACGTCGTCGGCCAGTTCGCGGACGCCGGCCTCCTCGACGAGGTGATCGTCTATGCCGCGCCGGTGACGCTCGGCGCGGGTGCACCACTGCTTCCCCGGAGGCTCGAGCTGCGGCTCGAGGAAACCGGCCGGAACCGCGACTTCGTCGCCTCGCGCTACTCGGTCGTTCGCGGCTAGCGACCATGCAGCCCGAGACGAAGCCCGAGCGCGGCGCCCTGCTCGCCATTCCGCGCAGCGTCGAGCGTGCTGCCGGAGACGTCGTTCACCAGGCGTTCGAGCGCCTGCTCGCGTCGGACGTCCGCGTGACGACCGCCGCCGAGGCGAAGCGCCTGCTCGCCGAGCACGAGGACACGGAGGAGCTGACGGACGCGATCCAGCGGTTCGTCGCCATCGCGACGCCGGTGGCCAGGATCGCTCTCCGCGGCGCCCGGTTCACGCGTGTTCCCTGGGTGCTCCTCGTGTCGTCCGCCGTGTCGATGGGCGTGACGGTTCGGAACGGCGTTCGCGAGCTGCAGGCGCTCGCCGCGCTGCTCGCACACCGGTTCGAGCAGGAGACGGGAGCGCCGCCCGATCCTGCCCTCCTCCGGAAGCTGGCACTCGAGCTCTACCTCAAGCCGCGACGAGCTCCGGACACATCCGATCTCGGCCTCCCTCTCGCACGGCTCGCCCGGCGCTGGATCGTGAGCGGCGCGCTCGGGCGGAACACGCGGGGGAAGACGGAGAAGGCGCTCGACGCCGCCGAGCGACTCGACATCGGGTCACTTGCCCCGCGCGAGCTCCGGTCGTAGCCCGCTCCGTCGTCCCTACTTGTCTGCCGGGAGAAGCGAGCTCGAGCCGAGCTTCTTGGCCGCGCGCTTCTCGCTGCGGCGCTCCTTGAGGGTCTTCTGCGGCTTCTGCTTCTGCTGCTTCTTTGGCTTGTCGGCACTCTTGCTCATGGAAGACCTCCGCGCCTCTCGGGCCAGTTCAGACCATCCTAATGCTCCGACCCCTGGATCGTTCGCGACGTTCCGAGTGGCGGAGGCGCTACCGCAGGACGCGGTACTCGAGGTGCGTCACGCCGTCAGTCTGGCTGAGCCCGGTCCGTTCCAGCTCGAGACGCTGTGGGAGTTCGTCGAACAGCCGACGCCCGCCACCGAGCAGGACGTCGACCAGGTGGATCCTGATCTCGTCCACGAGCCCCGCCGCGAGGAATTGCTGGTCGAGGTCGGCACCCATGAGCCCGATCCGCTTGTCGCCGGCGGCAGCCCGTGCCAGCGCGAGAGCGCTCTCGATGCCGTCGGTCACGACGGTGAAGACCGAACTCGCCGGCTCGAACTCCCTGTGCGTGACGACGAAGCAGGCGACGTCACCCAGCGGGCCCTTGCCACCCCATGCCTCGATCGAGTTGTCGTACGAGCGGCGGCCCATGATCACGGCGCCCGTTTCCTCGATCAGGTTGCCGAACACCTCCTCGAACACGGACGGATCGTCGAAGGCCCAGTTATGGAGCCTCATCCCGTCTTCGCCGAGCCCTTGTTGCGGATTGTCGTTGGGCGCGGCGATGTAGCCGTCCAGTGACATGCTCATGTCGATGACCACGTTGCCCATGTCGCCTCCTCTTGTCCGCCAATAGACCTGGTGATCCTTGCGAACTCATCGCGCGCCTTGCGGTTCAACATACCTTGTGCTTCTATGCATGGTACTTCGAGCCATGAGGCGTCAATGCACATCGACAAGGACTTAGTCGCGGCCTCGGCGACGCCGCTGGTGCTCGCGATCCTGGCTGACGGCGAGAGCTACGGCTACGCCATCCTGAAGCGCGTGCGCGCGCTTTCCGAGGGCGATCTCCAGTGGACCGACGGCATGCTCTACCCGCTGCTCCATCGCCTGCGCAGGCTCGGGTACGTCACGACCGAGTGGCGCACGCCACCCGAGGGCCGCCGGCGCCAGTACTACATGATCACCGACGAGGGTCGAGAAGCACTCGCCGACCAGCAGCGGCAGTGGGTCGCGGTCACGCGTGCGCTGAACGACGTCTGGCCGGGCTCGGGTGGCCTGCTGGCTGCGGCGGGTGAGGCGTGAGCATGGAGAGCCTCGAGTCGCAGATTGCGGAGTGGCGCGCCTACGTGGCCGGCTCCCCTGCGGTCAACGGTCACGACGTCGACGAGCTCGAGGACCATCTCCGCCACCAGATCGCCGAGCTGACGGAGGCGGGTCTCACGCCGGACGAAGGCTTCCTTGTCGCCGTGAAGCGGATGGGCGATGTCGACACCATCTCCCGGGAGTTCGCACGCGAGCACAGCGGGCGATTGTGGAAGCAGCTGGTCCTCGCGGGTGACGAAGGGCCGGCTCATGCGGCGAGCGGCTGGGTCGAGGCGTTCGCCTTCGCTGCAGGTGCGGCCATCGCGATCCAGGTCGCGCGCCTCGCGGCCGACTTCCCGCACGAGGAGCCGACCTGGTTCGCGCGGAACGTCAGTCTGTTCGTGCTGCCGTTCCTCGCCGCGTACTTCGCCCGCGGACGGCAGCTCGACCTTCGGTCCTGGGTACTGACGGCCGCGCCGTTCGTCCTCCTGGCCCTCGTGGTCAACCTCTACCCCTACGACGCGGACTCGTCCACGGAGGAGCTCGTCGCTCTCCATCTTCCGGTCGTGCTGTGGTTCGTCGTCGCGTACCCGTACATGGGTGGCACGATCCGATCGCACCAGCGACGGATGGACTACGTCCGCTTCACAGGCGAGTGGTTCATCTACTACGTGCTGATCGCGCTCGGCGGCGGCGTGCTCATGGGGCTGACCGCGGGCATCCTCGAGCCCACCGGGGTCGACATCGACAAGGTCGCCGAGTGGGTGCTGCCGTCCGGAGCGGCGGGTGCCGTCGTCGTGGCCGCGTGGCTGGTCGAGTCGAAGCAACGCGTGATTGAGAACATGGCGCCCGTCCTCACGATGCTCTTCACGCCCCTGTTCGCCGTGATGCTGGTCTGCTCGGCTGTCGTCTATGCCGTCACCGGGTTGGGCGATGCCTTCGATCGCGACCTCGTCAGCATCTTCGACGCCCTCCTCGTCGTCGTCCTCGCGCTCGTGCTGTACGGCATGTCCGCGCGGGAGCCGTCTGCGTCGCCCGAGTGGATGGACCGAATCCAGCTGGTCGCCGTCGTGAGCGCCCTCCTGCTCGATCTGATGGTGCTCGGCGCGATGATCGCCCGCATCGGCGACCTGGGTTTCACCCCGAATCGGACGGCGGCGGTCGGGCTCAACCTCGTCCTGCTCGTGAACCTGGTTCGGGCAGCTTGGCTGTCCACCCGGTTCCTGCGGGGACACGCGAGGTTCCACGAGCTCGAGCGCTGGCAGACGACCTACCTTTCCGTCTTCGCCCTGTGGGCCGCGGCGGTCGTAGTCATCCTTCCGCCGCTTTTCGGATTCGGCTGATCGCTGGGCGCGGCTGGCTGCCGCTTCACGGTTTCGTACTAGGCGACGTACGTGCCCCGCTGCCGCGAGGCACGTACGTCGCCAAGCTGGCCTACTACGAGCAGCCGGTGTTCGTCCCGCAGTCGCGGCAGGTGTAGCAGCTGCCCGTGCGCACCATGCGACCGCCGCAGCGGGCGCACTCCTGCGCGTCCTCCCACTGGTTGAAGAGGGCGGTCTGGCCCGGCGGGACCGGCTCGAGCACTGCGGCGGCTGCCGTTGCGTCCGAGCCCGCGTCCGCGTAGGCGGCTGCGAGGCGCGCCTTCACCTCGGGCGTCAGGATCCCAGCCTCCTCCTGCTGCTCGGCGGAGAGGAACTTCTTGCCCATCCAGCGGAAGATGTAGTCGACGATCGACTTCGCGACCCGGATGTCCGCGTCGTTCGTCATCCCCGACGGCTCGAAGCGCATGTGGCTGAACTTCGAGACGTACACCTCGAGCGGCACGCCGTACTGCAGGCCGAGCGAGACGGAGATCATGAACGAGTTCATGAGTCCGGCCAGGGTCGTGCCCTCCTTCGCGATGTCCACGAAGATGTCGCCGGGCGTCCCGTCCTCGAAGAGGCCGACGTGGATGTAGCCCTCGTACTCGCCGACCTTGAACTTGCGGCCGACCTCGATGCGGTCGTCCGGGATGCGGCGTCGCTGAGGCAGGGCACCGACGCCTGCCGAGACCGGCGCGAGCGTCGTCGCACCCGCGTCGCCCTTCTTCGACAGCGGCTGCGCCACCTTGCAGTTGTCGCGGTAGATCGCGATCGCCTTCACGCCGAGCTGCCACGACTCGATGAGGAGCTGGGAGATCTCGTCGACCGTGATCTCCTCGGGCAGGTTCACGGTCTTCGAGATCGCGCCCGAGATGAACGGCTGGACGGCGCCCATCATCTTCACGTGGCCCATGTAGTGGATCGCGCGGTCGCCGATTGCGCAGTCGAAGACCGGATAGTGCTCGGTCTTGACGGACGGCGCGCCGACGATGGTGTTGCGCTCGTCGATGAACGCGACGATCTCGTCGGACTCGGTCGGCGAGTAGCCGAGCTTGGCGAGCGCCATCGGCACCGTCTTGTTGACGATCGTGATCTCGCCGCCGCCGACGAGCCGCTTCGACTTCACGAGGGAGAAGTCCGGCTCGACCCCGGTCGTGTCGCAATCCATCATGAAGCTGATCGTCCCGGTGGGCGCGAGCACGGTCGCCTGCGCGTTGCGGTAGCCGTGCACCTCGCCGAGGTCGAGGACGTCGTCCCAGGCGCGGCGGCATGCGGACAGCAGGTCGGTCGGGACGGAGTGCGCGTGCTCGATGTTGCCCACCGCGGCGCGGTGCTTTGCGATCACGCCGATCATCGCCGCCGCGTTCGGCTGGTAGCCGGCGAACGGCCCCATCCGGCCCGCGACCTCGGCCGACTTGCGATACGCGCGGCCCGTCATCAGCGCCGTGATCGCCGCCGCGTAGGCACGGCCGTCGTCGGAGTCGTACGGGAACCCGCGCGCCATCAGCAGCGCACCGAGGTTCGCGTAGCCGATGCCGAGCTGGCGGAACTTGCGGCTGTTCTCCGCGATCGGCTCCGTCGGGTAGTCGGCGC
>DASUCI010000097.1:0-2877 GCA_035762825.1 Gaiellaceae bacterium
CTTCATCGGCAAGCCGCTCCACGACGGCGTCCGCATCGACGAGCGCGCCGAGGCGTGGCACTTCACGCTCGGCGACTTCGACTTTTTCTAAGGCGCAAGCCCCCGGGATCCGCTAGCGCGGAGTCCCGGGGCGCGCGAAGACCCCTGAAGGCGGCTGCTTCGCAGCCGCATGGCTGCGCGCCCACATCTACCGTCCAGGTCTAGTGACGAAGCTCCTCTTCATCACGCAGCAGGTCGACCCGCGGCATCCGGCGCTCGCGGCGACCGTCCCGAAGATCGCCGCGCTTGCGGCGCACGTCGACGAGGTCGTCGTGCTCGCCGACGGCGCCGTTCCGGGCGTGCTTCCGGAGAACTGTCGCGTCCGCGCGTTCCGGGCCGGCCATCGCGTGCTGCGCGGCGCCCGCTTCGAGACTGCGCTCGCACGCGAGCTCCCGGGCCTCCGGGGTGGAGCGGTCGTCGCACACATGTGCCCGATCTACGCCGTCCTCGCTGCTCCACTCGTGCGGCCGCTGCGCATCCCGCTCGTGCTCTGGTTCACCCACTGGCGTGCCAGTGATTTGCTGCAGGCGGCAGAGCGGGCGTCGACTGCGGTGACGAGCGTCGACCTGCGGTCGTTCCCGCTGCCGTCGAGGAAGCTGCGCGCGATCGGGCACGGGATCGACCTCGCGGAGTTCCCGTGCGCGCCGCCTCGTGAGGGCGCAGGAACGCGCCTCCTCGCGCTCGGGCGCTACTCGACGGCGAAGGGGCTCGACGTGACCGTCGCGGCCGTTCCGCTCGCGGGGGACGACGTGGAGCTCCACGTCCACGGCCCGACGCTCTCCGAGGACGAGCACGCGCATCGCAGGGAGCTGGAGCAGCTCGTCGAAGAGCTCCGGCTCGACGGCCGCGTCACGATCGGCGACCCGGTCCCGCGCGCCGAGATCCCCGCGCTTCTCGCCTCGCACGACGCGCTGGTGAACAACATGCGCGCCGGCGCGCCCGACAAGGTCGTCTACGAGGCAGCGGCGTCCTGCGTGCCCGTGCTGGCGTCGAATCCGATCTTCGACGAACTCCTCGCGCCGGAGCAGCGCTTCACGCGCTGGGACCCGAACTCGCTCGCCGAGCGTATCCGGAGCCTGGCTGCGCTGAGCCCGGCGGAGAGGGCAGCGTTGGGCGCGCGCCTTCGGGAGCGCGTGGCCGAGAGCCATTCGGTCGAGTCGTGGGCTCGTGGCATCCTCGACGCGGCGGGAATGTCGTGACGGACGGCGTCGTACTCCACACCCAGAAGGTCGCGGGCATCTCCGGCTCGGAGGCGCACCTGCTGCAGCTCCTGCCGGACCTTCGCGAGCGCGGCTGGGACATCCGCTTCCTCATGCTGCACGAGGACGAGCCGGGAGCGTGGGAGTTCGCCGACGAGCTCCGCGCGCGCGGCGTCCCGCTCGACGGCATTCGCCTTCGCGCGGACGTCGACCCGATCGCCTTCGGCGAGGTGGCTGCGTACCTCGCTCGCGTGCGCCCGCGCATCCTGCACACGCATCTCGTCCACGCGGACGTCTACGGCCAGCTCGCGGGCTCGCTGACCCGCGTACCGCTGCGGCTGTCGACGAAGCACGGCTTCAACGAGTTCCGCGAGGGGCGCTGGTTCGGCTTCGCCGACCGGTCGGTCGGATCCCTCGCGCACGTCCACATCGCGATCTCGCAGGGGCTCGCGCAGTACCTCGCCGAGACGGAGGGCTTCGAGGAGCAGGACTTCGAGATCGTCCACTACGGGATCGCGGCGAACGGGCCGGCGTCGCCGTACGAGCGATCCGAGCCGCGTCTCCTCTGCGTCGGCCGCCTCATCCCCATCAAGGGCCATCTCGTGCTCCTGCGCGCGCTGGCGCAGGCTCGCTCGCACGTGCCGAACGTGTCGCTCGACGTCGCCGGCCGCGGCCCGCTCGCGCCGGCTCTGAAGGCGTACGTGCGCGAGCTCGGGCTCGAGGATGCGGTTCGCTTCCTCGGCTACGTGTCGCCGGTCGAGGCGGCGATCGAGGACGCTGCGATCGTGGTGGTGCCGTCGCTCGGCGAGGGGTTCGGGATGGTCGCGCTCGAGGCGATGGAGCGGGCGAGGCCGGTCGTCGCGAGCGCGGTCGGCGGGCTTCCCGAGATCGTCGCCGACGGCGAGACCGGGCTCATCGTGCCCGCGGCGGACGTGGACGCGCTCGCGGATGCGATCGTCGCGCTGGCGGGCGATCTCCCACGAGCCGCGGAGATGGGCCGCGCGGGACGTGTGCGTGCGCTCGAGCAGTTCACGCCCGTGCGCTGCGTCGAGCGCGTCGAAGCGCTCTACAAGCGCGAGCTCGCGCCCGCGTAGCTCGGGCGCCGGCGTCGGCCGCGCTCCCAGAGCGCGGCGAGCGCGAACGCTGCGAGCAGTGCGAGGAAGAAGTCCCACGGTGTCCGGTAGCGCGCCGTGCCTGCGAACACCATCGCCGCGACGGTGTTGTACGCGAGCATCACCGCGGCGAGGCCGACGAAGTGCGGTGGGGCGACGAAGAAGCCGATCAACGCGAGCACGTAGAGGGCGATCACGAACGCCGGCTCCACCGTCTTGCGGGCGACGCGCGCAGCGCCACTGCCGCTCTCGTCGGACTCGCGGGGCACCGGGCTCCAGAGCATCCGCGTCGCCTGGAGCGCGAGCCGCCCCTTCTCGCCAGGCTGTTCTCGCCAGAAGTCGATCACCTCGTCGCGGTACAGCCGCATCTGCGCGCATTCGTCGACCGAGGTCGGCGTCCCGGCGAGCGTGAGGTCGGCGGCGTACTCCGGCCAGGGTGGCGCACCGGGAAGCTCGGGCACGTCGTCGATCCAGAGCCCGCGGTCGAGCACTGCGCGCGTGTTCGGGTTGTTGGCCTTCCAGAGCGC
>DASUCI010000098.1:0-4096 GCA_035762825.1 Gaiellaceae bacterium
CTGCTTCGAGAAGTACGTCAACGCTGCCTTCGTCTTCGTCTCCTGTCGCCCGTTCAGGCTCACGCCCTTGTCGGAGAGGAAGGCACGAGCCTCGGCGGCGACCTGGAAGGCATTCGTGGCAGTGCACTTCGTCGACAGCTCGAGGATCCGGGAGCCGTCGGGGTAGAACCAGAGCTCGGCGACCATCCGCCGCCCCAGCTCCTTCGGCTCGAAGTTCTGTTTCAGGACGAAGATCGGCCCGAGGACGGAGAGCTCGTTCAGGGCGAGCTCGCCCGGCGCGTGCGCGGAGAAGAACGCGCGTTGCTCCTTCGAGAAGAGCTTCCGGATCGGAAGCTCCCCGAGCGCGACCTGGCGGACCGACGGCGCGCTCGCCTTTGCCTTGAGCGTCGCGGAGCACACGTACCCGCCGGGCATCGCGTCGACCTCGACGACGACGTTGGGAGACACGCGCAGCTCCGCCGGCAGACCGTCCGGATCGACCGGCCGGAGCTTGACGACCGCATCGCCGGAACGTCCCTGGATCCTCCGCGCGCGAGCGACCACGCCGACGGCGTTCAGCTCGAGGTCGGGTGTGTCGAAGAAGAAGACCTGCCGGATCTGGGCCTCCAGCGGATCGAGGCCGAGGCCCGAGATCGCGGTGCGGTGATCGGCGGCGGGGACCGTGAGCTTCAGCTCGACGCCGTCGGCTTTCCTTGCGAGCTCGAGCAAGCTGACGAGCTCGTCGTCCGAGAGCCTTCCGGGAGCGCTCGACGCCACGACCGGAGCGTACTTGCGCCTGACTAGGCTGTCGACGTGCGGCTCTACAACTCGGCGGTCTCGGGCAATTGCTACAAGGTTCGCCTGCTGCTCGCGCACCTCGGGCTCGAGTACGAGACCGTGGAGATGTCGGTCGTCGACCGGTCGAATCGCGCCGAGGTGCTCGGCGAGCTCAACCCGGGCCTGCGTATTCCGACCCTCGTGCTCGACGATGGCCGCTCGCTCGCGGAGTCGAACGCCATCATCTGGTACTTCGGCGACGGGACGCAGTACGTTCCGGACGATCCGTTCGAGCGCGCCCAGGTGCTGCAGTGGCAGTTCTTCGAGCAGTACAGCCACGAGCCGAACATCGCAGTCGCACGGTTCTGGGTCGCATACTCGGGCACCCCCGAGCGCTTCGAAGACCGGCTTCCGGCGCGGATGCAAGGCGGCTACGCGGCGCTCGACGCGATGGAGCGCCACCTCGCCCGACGGGCGTTCCTGGTGGGCGAGCGCTACTCGCTCGCGGATATCTCGCTGTACGCGTATACGCACGTCGCCCACGAGGGCGGCTTCGACCTCGAGCCGTATCCGGCGACGCGCGCGTGGCTCGAACGTGTCGCGGCGCAGCCGGGTCACGTCCCGATCGACGCCTAGCCGCATGTCGGTCCGCGTTCGCTTCGCGCCGAGTCCAACGGGCTCGCTCCATCTCGGCAACGCTCTGACCGCGGTCGCGAACAGGTGCTTCGCGGACGCACGTGGAGGGGCGATGGTCCTGCGGATCGACGACACGGATCCTGCGCGGAACGTCGAGGGCGGAGAAGACGCACTCCTCGCCGACCTCGAGTGGCTCGGAATCGGGTTCGACGAGGGACCGGTGCGGCAGAGCGAGCGCGCTGCGCAGCATGCAGAGGCGATGGAGCGAGCGCTCGGTGCCGGCCTGGCAGAGCGCGACGCTGATGGATCGCTCCGGCTCGCGGGTGCTGGGACGACGCTCGCGCGGCCTGACGGGACTGCGACGTACCAGCTCGCGTCCGTCGCCGACGACCTCGCGCTCGGGATCACTCACGTGATCCGGGGCTCCGATCACCGTCCGAACCTGCCCGTGCAGCAGCGCATCGCGCGAGCGCTCGGCGGTGAGCTTCCCGAGGTGATCCACCACGGGCTGATGCTCGGGCCTGACGGGAAGAAGCTGTCCAAGCGGCATGGTCACTCGTCGATCTCCCAGCTTCGTGACGAGGGCTTCCCCGCCGCAGCCGTGCGCGCCTACCTCGACGAGCTCGGCCTGCCCGAGCACGACGTGCAGCTCGACGTCGCACGCCTCGGGCGGCTCGCCGTCGACGCGATCGCGGCGATGCCGGACGAGGAGCTCGCCGCTGCGGTGGAGGCGCCGGTCGAGGTGGTCCCTGCTCTCCGGGGCGCGCGTTCACTCCTCGAGGCTCGCGAGTACGCACGCCTCGTCGTCGCACCCGAGCGCACGGCGCTGGGCGACGATGCACGGCTCACGCTCGAGCGCTTCGGCGAGCTCCGGCGCCCGGCGCCCGAGTGGCTCACATCGGACGAGGCACGCGCGATCGTTCGCGAGCTGAAGGCGGTAGGCGGCGATCTCCGCGCGCTCAGGGTCGCGCTCACCGGCGCCGAGCGCGGACCGGAGCTCGCCTCCGTGCTCGCCGCGCTCCCGCGCGACGAGGCCCTCGAGCGCACCTCCTGACTACGATCGGCGCGATGCGGCTCTACGACACGCTGACGCGCTCCCAGGTCGAGCTGCCGCCTCCTCCCGGGCCGATTCGCGCGTACGTCTGCGGCTCGACCGTGTATCAGCGCGTCCATGTGGGCAACTCGCGGCCGTTCGTGCTTGCCATGTGGCTGCGCAGCTGGCTGCGCGAGAACGGGTACGAGGTCACGCTCGTCCACAACATCACCGACGTGGACGACAAGGTCTACGCGGAGGCAGCGCGTCAGGGAATCGGAAGCCGCGAGCTCTCCGAGCGGGCGACGGCGTGGTTCTTCGAGGACACGGACGATCTCGGGCTCGGCCGGCCCGACGTCGAGCCCCGCGCGACGGAGAGCATCCCGGACATCGTTGCGTTCATCCAGGAGCTCATCGAGCGGGACCTCGCATACGAGGCGAGCGGCGACGTCTACTTCAGCGTCGCGAGCTGGCCCGACTACGGCCGGCTTTCCGGCGCCAAGCTCGACGAAATGGTCTCGCAGGAGTCGAGCGAGCTCAAGCACGATCAGCGCGACTTCGCGCTCTGGAAGTCGCAGAAGCCCTCCGAGGACGCTGCCTGGGACTCGCCGTGGGGGAGAGGACGGCCGGGTTGGCACATCGAGTGCTCCGCCATGGCGGAGAAGTACCTCGGGCACGAGTTCGAGATTCACGGCGGCGGGCTCGATCTCCGCTTCCCACACCACGAGAACGAGCTCGCGCAGTCGAGTGCGCTCGGGCATCGCTTCGCGCACGTCTGGATGCACAACGGGATGCTCGAGCTCGACGCCGAGAAGATGTCGAAGTCGCTCGGGAACGTCGTCACGTTGCGTAACGTCCTCGACACGTGGGGACGTGAGGCGCTCCTCGTCTTTCACCTGACGGGCCACTGGAGCAAGCCGGTCGACTTCTCCGACGACGCGATGGATGCAGCCGCCGCGCGCGCGGAGGGTTTCCGCGAGGTCTTTCGTGGGCCGAGCACGGCGGCCCCAGCCGATGCGTGGGACAGGTTCTCCCTGGCACTCGACGACGACTTCAACACGCCTGCAGCGCTCGCGGTGATGCACGAGTGGCGGGACCACGAGCTTCTCCGCCGTGCGCTCGCGATCTTCGGTCTGGAGTCGCTCGCCGAGGAGGAGGAAGCACCCGGCGAGGTCGTGGCGCTCGCCGAGCAGCGCATCGAAGCGCGGACCGCGCGCGACTTCGACGAGGCCGACCGCCTGCGCGCCGAGATCGAGGATGCGGGTTGGGAGGTGCGCGACGAGCCCGGCGGCTTCCGACTCGTCCGTCGGGGATGACTCTCACCCGCGAGCTGGTGTACGGCCGGAACGCCGCGCGCGAGCTGTACCGCGGGCCCCGGCAGGTGCTCGAGACCTGGGTGACGGAACGCGCCGGCGCTCAGATCCCGTGGCTGGACGCAGGCCCGAAGCCGCACGTGAAGCCGGAGCGCCTGCTCTCCGAGGCGGCGGGAACGCGCGACCACCAGGGCGTCGTCGCGTGGTGCGAGCCCTTCCGGTACGTGGACGCCTACGAGCTCGCGAAGCGCGAGTCGCCACTTCTCGTGTGCCTCGACCAGGTCACCGACCCGCACAACCTCGGCGCCGTCGTGAGGAGCGCCGAGGGCGTCGGAGCGACCGGAGTCGTCATCCCCGC
>DASUCI010000099.1:0-9048 GCA_035762825.1 Gaiellaceae bacterium
GGGGTACGGCGCGGCGCTCGCGGCCGACGTCGGATATGCGATCAAGGGGCGCATCATCGACCTCTGGTTCCCCAATACGGACATGGCGCGCGCCTGGGGCCGGCGTACCGTCACGATCACCGTCTACCGCTAGATCGCACCGCCGCCGTCGGCGCCCTCCGGTACACAGTCTCGTCGTGAGACGCCGTCCCGCACTCGTGGCCGCGCTCGTGCTCGCAGTGGTGACCGCCGCGGCGACCACGACGACCTCCGGCGCGGCGCAGCGCGACCTCGAGGCCACACTCGGCCAGGCCCTGCGAGCCCCGGGAATCGACCCGCGATCGACAGCGGCGATCGCGGTCGACCTCCGGACCGGCCAGACGGTCTTCTCGTGGAACGCTCGGCGCTCGCTCCTGCCCGCGTCGGCGGAGAAGCTCCCGGTGTCGTTCGCGGCATTGCAGGTCCTCGGCCCGCGCTTTCGCTTCCGCACCGAGCTCGTCGGGGCCGGGACGCGCGTCGGTGACACGTGGAGCGGCAACCTCTGGCTCGTCGGCTACGGCGACCCGACGCTGACCCGCGCCGACCTCGACCGGCTCGCCCGCCGCTTCGCGGCGACCGGTATCCGTCGCGTCGCGGGTCGTGTGCTCGGCGACGACACCCACTTCGACACGCGCCGCGACGCCATCGGCTGGAAGCCGCACTACCTCGGCGTCGAGTCGCGTCCGCTCTCGGCGCTCACGGTCGCCGGCGTCCACCTGACCGGCGTCAACGGCTCCGCGATCGCGGCCGCTCGCGCGTACGTCGGCGCGCTCGCGCGACGTGGGATCACGGTCACCGGACGCGCCGGCAGCGGAAAGGCGCCGGGCGACGCGATTCCGATCACGTTCGACCTCTCGGAGCGACTCGCGAACGTCTTGAAGGTCGTGAACGGCGAGAGCGACAACTTCGCCGCGGAAATGCTCCTGAAGGAGTTGGGAGCGACCGTCGCCCAGCGCGGGTCGACCGCGGCGGGCGCGAAGGTCGTCCGCGGAGAGCTCGCCGCGGCGAGCGTGCCGCTCGCCGGGGTGCGGATCGCGGACGGCTCCGGGCTCTCGCGCTTCGACCGGCTCACCGCGGGCGCACTCGCCGCGATCCTGCGCGCGGGGTCGACCCAGCCGAAGATCCGGGACGCCTTCGTGACGTCGCTCGCGGTTGCCGGCATCTCGGGCACGTTGGAGCGCAGACTCGACCTGCGCCCGACCCGCGGGCGCGTGCTTGCCAAGACGGGCACGACGTTCCGCGCGTCCGCGCTCGCCGGCCTCGTGAGACGCCACTACGTCTTCGCGATCCTGCAGAACGGTCGTCCCGTGCCGTACTGGACGGCGCGCGCGGCGCAGGACCGCTTCGTCATCGCGCTCGCACGCGCGTAGGCGAGGAGCCTCGGCTTAGGAACCAAGCAGCGCCGTGAGGTCTTGCTCGTTCAGAACCGGAACGCCGAGCTTCTCTGCCTTCTGCGCCTTCGAGCCGGGGCTCTCGCCCACCACGACGCCCGTCGTCTTCTTCGAGACCGAGTCCGTGACCTTCGCGCCGAGTGCCTCCAGCGCCGCCTTCGCCTCGTCGCGCGTCCAGCCCTCGAGCGTCCCGGTGATCACGTACTGGCTGCCCGTGAGCGGGCCCTCGGGGGGACGCTCGTCTTCGGCGAGCGAGAGCTGCAGGCCGAGCTCGCGCAACTCCTCGACGAGCGCGCGATTGTCGGGATCCGCGAACCACTCGGCGATCAACTCGGCCCGCTCGGGCCCGATGCCCTCGACCTCCTCGAGCTGTTCGAGCGTCGCGGCGGCGAGAGCGTCGGCGGTACGGAAGTGGAGTGCGAGGCTGCGCGCGATCACCCACCCGACCTTCGGGATGTTCAGGCCGAAGAGGACGCGCGAGAACGGCTGGTCCTTCGAACGCTGGATCGAGTCGAAGGCCCGCGTCGCCGAGATCTCGGCGTAGCCCTCCATCTCCATCAGCTGCTCGGCGGACAATCGGTAGAGATCCGGGAGCGAGCGCACGATGCCCTCGTCCCAGAGCTTCTTGATCGTGCTGCCGCCGACGTTTTCGATGTCGAGCGCCGAGCCGACCCAGTGGTAGAGCGTCTCGAGGCCGCGCGACGGGCAGGCGCGGTTCGGGCAACGGTGCATGACCTCGCCCTCCGCCCGTACCACCTCGGTCTTGCACAGCGGGCAGCGCTTCGGCATGCGCCACGGCTTCGTTCCGGGCTCGTGCGCGCCCGCCGGCCCGACCACCTGTGGGATCACGTCACCCGCGCGCTGGACGATCACGAGGTCGCCCACGCGGATGTCCTTGCGGCGAATGTCGTCCTCGTTGTGGAGCGTCGCGCTCGACACGGTGACGCCTCCGACGTGCACCGGCTCGAGCTCGGCGAGCGGGTTCAGCACGCCCGTGCGCCCGACACGGACGTGGATCTTCACGAGGCGCGTCACCGCCGCTGTGGGGGCCCACTTGAACGCACGCGCAAATCGGGGACGGCCGTGGAGCGACCCGAGGCGGCGTTGCTGCTCGAGCGAGTCGACCTTGACGACGATCCCGTCGATCTCGTAGCCGAGGTCGTCGCGTCGCGACTCCCACGCGATGCAGGCCTCCGCGACCGCGTCGATCGACTCCAGGCGCTCCGCGACCGGGTTCGTGCGGAAGCCGCGCTCGTGGAGCCACTGCAACGTCTCCCATTGCGTGGCGAGCTCGTCGCCCTCGAGCACGCCGACGCCGTAGACGAAGATCGAGAGTGGCCGCTCGGCGGTGACGGACGGGTTCAGCTGGCGCAGCGATCCGGCCGCCGCGTTGCGGGCGTTCGGCGCCGGCTTGCGACCCGCGGCGACCTGGGCCTCGTTGAAGCGCGCGAAGCCGTCCAGGGGGAAGAAGATCTCCCCGCGGACCTCCACGCGCGCGGGCGCCTGCGCCTCCGCGCGCATCCGCAGCGGGATGGCCCGGATCGTGCGCAGGTTCGCCGTGACGTCCTCCCCGCGCTCCCCGTCGCCGCGCGTCGCCCCGCGCACGAGCACACCGTCCTCGTACACCAGCGACACCGCCGAGCCGTCGATCTTCGGCTCGAGCACGTACGCGACCTCCTCGTCGGAGTCGAGCCGCTTGCGGATGTCGTCGGCCCACTTCTCGAGCGCCTCGCGCGTCGTGACCTTCTCGAGCGAGCCCATCGGCGACAGGTGCCCGACCTTCGTGAAACCCGCTGCGGGCGGCGCGCCCACACGCTGCGTCGGCGAGTCCGGCGTGACGAGCTCGGGGTGCTTCGCCTCGATCGACTCCAGCTCGTCGTACAAGGCGTCGTACGCGCTGTCGTCGATCTCCGGATCGTCGAGCACGTGGTAGCGATGGAGATGGTGGTCGATCAGCCGCCGCAGCTCGGCGGCGCGATCGGCCGGGGCAGCGGTCCTAGAGGGCACGCAGGAGCTCCTCCGGCGTGCGCACGAACAGATCCGGCTCCTCCGCGAGCAGCCGCTCGTCGGGATGGATCCCGCCCCAGCCCACCGCGATCGCGAACACGTGAGCTGCCTTGGCGGCGCCGACGTCGAACGGCGAGTCGCCGACGTAGACGGCCTCCTCAGGCGCCCCGCCCAGCTTCTCGAGCGCAAGGAGAACGGGCTCCGGGGCGGGCTTGTGGCGCTCCGTGTCCTCGTGCGCGACGACGACGTCGAACGCGCTCGCGAGGGCGGGGAAGCGGTCGAGCGCGAGGCCGACGGTTCGATGCCGCTTGGCCGTGACGAGGCCGAGCTTCCGCCCCTCGGCCTTCAGCTGCGGGAGGATGTCGAGGAGCTCGTCGAAGGCCTCGAGCGTCTCGTGGAGCCCGTCGTTGTGCTCCTTGTACGCCTCGAGCAGCGCGTCGGCGTGCTCGGCGTCGATGGCTGTCATCTGCGCCACGATCCCCTGCCCTCCGATCGTCAGCCCGAGCTCCTCCGGCGGGATCTCCCGGCCGAGCACCGTCGAGACCGCGTGCTGCATGGAGGCGAGGATGATCGGCCCGGAGTCGATCAGTGTGCCGTCGAGGTCGAAGAGGACGATGCGGAAGCGCATCCCTCGATGCTAGTCAGCGCTCAGTACTCGACTCGTTCCAAATAGAGCCCCCACGGCGGCGCCGTCAGGCCGCCCTCGGAGCGCGGCCGTCCGCGGAGAAGGTCCGCCACCCGCTCGGGCGCCGTCGCGCCCGCTTCGAGCATCGTCCCGACGAGCGTCCTCACCATGTGGCGCAGGAAGCTGTCCGCGGTGATCGTGAAGTCGACCCGGTCGTCGTTCTGCTCCCAGCGCGCCGCAAGGACGTTCCGGACGAAGACGTCGTGCTGCGTCTCCGTCGGCGTGAAGGCACGGAAGTCGTGCTCGCCGGCGAGTAGCGCCGCCGCCTCCGCGAGCGCTTCGATGTCGAACGGCCGCGGCCACCAGAGGGCGCGCCGTGCGTCCAGGGCGGGGCGGCGCGTGTCGACCCGCACGCGGTAGCGGTACGACCGCGACCGCGCCGAGAAGCGCGCGTGGAAGCCCTCGGGCGCCACCACGGCATCGAGGACCGAGACATCCTCGGGGAGCGTTGCGGCGAGAGCCTCCGCGGCGTGCGTGGGCGGCGCGCCCCCCTCGACGGCGACGCTCGCAACCTGTCCGGTCGCGTGCACGCCCGCGTCGGTGCGTCCGGCGACGGCGAGCCCGTCCCAGCGCGGGTAGACGACGTCGAGCGCTGTCCGCAGCGCCTCCTCGACGGTTCGGAGCCCCGGCTGTCGCGCCCATCCGTGGAAGCCCGTCCCGTCGTACTCGAGCGTCAGCTTGAGGATCACGACGTGACATCATGGCGCGGGCGTGTCGACGACTCAGCGCTACGACCTGTACAGCCCGGACGGGACGCGGATCGCCTCGGCTGGAAGCCGCGTTAGCGGGCGATGTCGATCGACTCGTTCGCCGAACTCACGGTGAGGCCGGGCTCCGGGCCGCCGCCGATCACGTACACGCGTCCGCCGAGCGCCGCGACCCCGACGCCGTGCCTCGGCGTCGGGAGATCGGCGAGCCTGACCCACCGCTGCTCGGCGATGCGATAGGCAAGCACCTCGCGAATCGTGCCGTCGGGCTCCTCGCCGCCCGCCGACACGACCTGGCCGCGGAGCGCTGCAGCGCCCGTCCCGCCACGCGAGTCCGGGATGGGCTGCAGCCGCTGCCAGCGTGACTGGCCCGGCCGCCACGACTCGAAGTGCAGCAGGTTCGTGTCGAGACCGGCCGTGCGACCTGCGATGGCGTAGATGGTTCCCGCGAAGGACGTTACGCCGAGGTGCTCGCGCGGTGTCGGGCCCGGCGCGCTCGACCAGCGCCGCGTGCGGAGGTCGTAGACGAGCGCGGTCCGGGCCAGGCGCCGGGCTTCGCCGACCCCTCCCGCGACGACGATCCGCCGGCCCGAGACACCGACGCCGGCAGCCGCACGCGGGAACGGCAGCCGCGGAAGCGCCCGCCAGGCGCCGTTGTCGAGCACGAACGCCGTCCGCAATGTCGCACCCGTGCCGCTGTACCCGCCGAGCACGTACGCCTTCCGTCCGACGCCCACCGCCATCGCATGGTGGCGGCCGACTGGCAGATCGGGCAGGCGACGCCAGGTGTTGCGCGCGGGCGAGTACGCGTCGGCGCGCCGAGACGCCCCACCGTCGATCGTGAAGCCGCCGACGACGACGATCTCGTTCCCGGCGGCGGCCGCGGCGACCTCGGTGCGCGGGAGTGGCATCGGCGCGCGCGTGTCCCACTGGAGTGGAGCGGCACCCGCAGCGCCGGCGACGATCGCCACCGCGAGCAGAGCTACGGGCCAGCGCCTCATGTCAGGCGGGGTCGACCTCGAGCACGAGCCCGTCGATCCGGCGCACCACCACGGCGTCGCCCGGATCGCAGCCACCCTTGCAGCGCGCCTTCCAGATCTCCCCGCTGACGCGCACCTGACCTTCGGGCCAGAGCGCGTCGATCGCGACCCCACGCTTCCCGACGAGCGAATCGACGCCCACCGAAGCCTGGCGCCGCTTCGAGTACCAGATGAACACCGTCGCCTCGACGATCTCGAGCGCCGCCCCGACCGCCACCGCCACGAGCCCCCACGGCGACGGGAGCACGAAGACCGCGAGAAGGAGAGCGATGAGGAGGAGCACCTCTCAAGAGTAGAGGCGCAGGGAGCGGCCAGACGACCGCGCTAGCAGGGCTCTGAGCGCCCCGAAACGGGCGCTCGCATGATCGGGAGGTCAGGCTTCCGCTGCTGCGGGCTCTTCCTCGGCCGCCTCTGCGCGCCGGAGCGCGAACGGCGAGACCACGGGCTCGAAGTCGACGAGCTCGAGGTAGACCATCTCGGCGGCGTCGCCCTGGCGGGGGCCGATCCGCACGATGCGCGTGTAGCCGCCCGGCCGATCGGCGAAGCGCGGAGCGACGTCGGCGAAGAGCGTGTGCACGACGTTGTTCGAGCGAAGCGCGGCGAGCGCCTGCCGACGGGCATGGAGATCGCCGCGCTTGCCCAACGTGATCATCTTCTCGGCGAACGGCTTGACCGCCTTCGCCTTGGCCTCGGTCGTCTCGATCCGGCCGTGCTGGATCAGGGCGCCCGCGAGATTCGAGTAGAGCGCCTTGCGATGGGCGGAGTCCCGCCCGAGCTTCTTGCCGGATCGCTGGTGACGCATCGGGCTAGGAGATCTCCTCGCCCTTGAGCGTGAGGCCGTGGGCACCGAGCGCGGAGCGAACCTCCTCGATCGACTTGCGACCGAAGTTGGGGATCGCAACGAGCTCGTTCTCGGACTTCGACGTCAGGTCGCCGATCGTCTCGATGCCGACGCGCTTGAGGCAGTTGTAGGAGCGGACGCCGAGCTCGAGCTCCTCGATCGGGAAGTTCTCCATCCCGTGCATCACGGGCGCCTCGGCGACGGCCTCCGGAGCCGCCTCGCCGAAGCCCTCGATCGCGTCCGGGTCGGTGAAGATGAGGAGCTGGCTGATCAGGATGTCGGCCGCCTGCTTGATCGCGTCGCGCGGGTCGAGCGAGCCGTCCGTCGTGACGTCGAGGACGAGCTTGTCGTAGTCCGTGCGCTGACCGACGCGCGCCGCCTCGACCTCGTACGCGACGCGGCGAACAGGCGAGAAGATCGAGTCGATCGGGATGACACCGATCGTCGTCTCGGGGCCGCGATTCAGCTCGGCCGGGACGTAGCCGCGGCCGCGGCCGACCGTGAGCGTCATCTCGAGCTTGCCCTTGTCGGAGATGTGGGCGAGCTCGAGCTCGGGGTTCAGGATCTCGAGGTCTGCAGGCGCCTCGATGTCACCCGCGGTGACGACGCCGGCGCCCTTCTTGGCGATGTACACCTCGATCTCCGGGGATGCGCCGTGCAGCCGGACGATGAGGTTCTTGAGGTTGAGGATGATGTCCGTGACGTCCTCGCGAACGCCGGGAAGCGTCGTGAACTCGTGCGCGACGCCCTCGATCTTCACCGCGGTGACCGCGGCGCCCTCGAGCGACGACAGCAGCACGCGACGGAGCGAGTTCCCGAACGTGTGACCGAAGCCCCGGTCGAGCGGCTCGATCGCGAACACGCCGCGGTGCTCATCGGCGTCCTCGTGGACGATCTTCGGAATCTGGAAGTCCATCAGGCTGGTTCGAACTGCCACGTGAGTCCTTTCCGGTCGATACAGAGGGCGAGGCACGCCTCGCCCCTACAGCGTTACTTGGAGTACAGCTCCACGATGAGGGATTCCTGCACCGGCGCGTCGATCTCGTCGCGCTCGGGCCACTTGAGCACGGTCCCCGAGAGCCCCTCGTGGTCTGCCTGGAGCCACGGCGCCACGGACGCCGTGAGGTCGGTCGCGTCGCGCACGAGCTGCTCGACGGGGCTGCCCTGACGGAGGGCGACTACGTCGCCGGGGCGCACGCCGTAGCTCGGGATGTTGACCCGGCGCCCGTTGACCTGGAAGTGGCCGTGCCGCACGACCTGCCGCGCCTGCGCGCGCGAGCCTGCGAAGCCGAGCCGGTAGACGACGTTGTCGAGGCGCGTCTCCAGCATGCGGAGCAGGTTCTCGCCCGGCGCGCCGAGACCGCGCGACGCCTTCTCGTACGTGGAGCGGAACTGCTTCTCGAGGAGCCCGTAGTAGCGGCGAGCCTTCTGCTTCTCGCGCAACTGCAGGAGGTACTGGCTCTGCTTGATGCGCCCGCGCCCGTGCTCACCCGGTGGATAGCTGCGTCGCTCGACGGCGCACTTCTCGGTGAGGCAGCGCTCGCCCTTCAGGAAGAGCTTCACGCCTTCGCGGCGGCAGATGCGGCACTTGGGGCCGAGATCACGAGCCATCAGACTCTCCTGCGCTTCCGTTGACGCACGCCGTTGTGGGCCTGCGGGGTGACGTCCTTCACGCCGAGGATCTCGAGGCCGGCGGCCTGGAGTGAGCGGATCGCCGTCTCGCGTCCGGAGCCCGGGCCCTTGACGAAGACCTCGACCTTCTGGAGTCCGTGCTCCATGCCCTTCCGCGCGGCGTTGTCGGCGGTCACCTGCGCGGCGAACGGCGTCGACTTGCGCGAGCCCTTGAACCCGGCCGAGCCCGCGGACTCCCAGACGATGACGTTGCCCTCCGAGTCCGTGAGCGTGACGATCGTGTTGTTGAAGGACGTCTTGATGTGCGCCTGTCCGATGGCGATGTTCTTGCGGACCTTGCGCCGTGTACGGCCGCGGGCCGCGGATCTGCGGGGAGGCGCCATGGGTTACTTCGCCTTCTTGCCGCGACCGACGGTCTTCTTCGGGCCCTTGCGCGAGCGGGCGTTCGTCTTCGTGCGCTGACCGCGGACCGGTAGGCCGCGGCGATGGCGGATCCCGCGGTACGCGCCGATCTCCGTCAGGCGCTTGATCGCCTGGCCGCGGTCGCGCCGAAGGTCGCCCTCCACCTCGAGCTCCGTGTCGATGTAGTTGCGGAGCTTCGTCACCTCGTCGTCGGTGAGGTCACGCACCTTCGTATCGGGCGACAGGCCGAGCGCTGCGCACACCTGGCGCGCGGTCGGCTGGCCAACGCCGAAGATGTACGTCAGCCCGATCTCGAGCCGTTTCT
>DASUCI010000100.1:0-5551 GCA_035762825.1 Gaiellaceae bacterium
CCTCGAGCCGGATGCCGTCGTCCTGCTCGACCAGCGCCGCCTGCCCGAGGAGGAGATCGAGCTGCGCTGCGGCTCTGCGGCCGAGGTTGCAGAGGCGATCCGCACGCTCGCGATTCGAGGAGCACCTGCCATCGGGGTCGCCGCTGCGTACGGGCTCGCGCTCGCCGCGACGCGCGGTGAGGATCTCGACGCCGCGTACGAGGTGCTCGCCGCGTCTCGGCCGACTGCCGTGAATCTCCGCTGGGCGCTCGAGCGCATGCGGGCCGACCCGACGCCGGACCGGGCACGCGCGCTGCACGACGAGGAGGTCGAGCGCTGCCGGCAGATGGGACAGCACGCGCTCACGGTCTTTGGTTCGAGGGCGAGGCAAGCCTCGCCCCTACGGGTGTCGACGCACTGCAACACGGGCGGCCTGGCCACCGGCGGCTACGGCTCGGCGCTCGGCGCCGTGCGCGCCGCCTGGGAGGCCGGGCACGTCGAGCACGTGTGGGTCGACGAGACGCGGCCGCTCCTGCAGGGAACGCGCCTGACGGCATGGGAGCTCGACGCGCTGGGTATCCCGTTTGCCGTGATCGTGGATGGTGCCGCCGCATCCCTCATGGCAGCCGGCGAGGTCGACCTCGTCCTCACGGGCGCCGACCGGATCGCGGCCAACGGTGACGTCGCGAACAAGGTCGGGACATACGGGCTCGCCCTCGCTGCGGGCCACCACGACGTCCCGTTCGTCGTGGTTGCGCCGACGTCGACGCTCGACGCCGGTGCAGCGACCGGCGCCGACATCCCGATCGAGGAGCGCGACGCGACAGAGATCTCGTCGCGGTTCCCGGCGCGGAATCCCGCGTTCGACGTGACGCCGGCTTCGCTCGTCTCGGCGATCGTCACGGAGGTAGGCGTCCACCGCGCGCCATACGGATCGTCCCTGCCACTCGCGCTTCCGGTGCGATGAACGACGTCGACCGCGAGACGGCCGTGATCCTCGAGCGGTTCGGGTTCGACGAACCGCAGTTCGATGTGCTCCGCGCCCGCGTCGCGAGTGGCGAGCTCTCGCTGGATACGAATCTGATCCAGGGGTCGCTCGAGCCGCCCTCCTCGGACGAGACGACGCGGCTCCCGGCGCCGGGCGACACCGACTACGAGGCCACGCGCGAGTCCGGTCTCGACGCCCTGCGTCGCGGGGAGGTCGCGCAGGTCGTGCTCGCCGGCGGGATGGCGACGCGGTTCGGCGGTGTCGTCAAGGCGATCCTCGCCGCCGTCGACGGCCTGAGCTTCCTCGAGGCGAAGCTCGTCCAGACGGCCGCACTCGAGCGCGAGGTCGGCATCACGGTTCCGGTCGCGCTCATGACGAGCTTCGCCACCGACGCGGCCATCCGCGCGCACGTCGCCGAGCGCGAGCTGGGCGACCCGCTCGTCTTCAACCAGTTCGTCTCGCTGCGGCTGGAGCGCTCGGGCGAGCTGTTCCGCGACTCCGGCGGACGTCCGTCCCTGTACGCGCCCGGGCACGGCGACCTCTTCCCGGCGCTCCGGCGCTCGGGGACGCTCGACGCGCTGCGCGATCGCGGCGTGCGGCTCGTGACGGTGTCGAACGTGGACAACCTCGGCGCGCGGGTCGACCCGGTCGTGATCGGCGCGCATCTCGCCTCCGGGAGGTCGCTCACCTGCGAGGTCGCGCGAAAGGAGGGGGACATGGGCGGCGCGCCGGTGCGGGTCGACGGACGGCTGCAGCTCGTCGAGGGCCCACGCTTTCCCCCCGATTTCGACCAGGAGCTCGTCCCGGTCTTCAACACCAATACGGCGCTCTTCCACATCGACACGCTCGACGCGGACTACGAGCTCTCCTGGCTCTACGTGCTGAAGGACGTCGACGGCCGCCCCGCCGTGCAGCTCGAGCGGCTCTACCACGAGGTCTCGGCGTTCGTCCCGGCCCAGTACCTCGAGGTGCCGCGGCGCGGGCCTCGAGGCCGCTTCCTCCCGATCAAGACGCCCGCCGACCTGGAGCAGGCCGAGGACGACCTGCGGGAGCTCGTCTCGGCACCCATCTGACGCGAACTCGTAACGGGTTCACCCATACCGTCGAGTCGTGCGGGCCCTGGATCTCCTCCTGCCGGAGCGCTGCGTTGCGTGCGAGCGTCCGGGCCGATCTCTCTGCCGCGCGTGCCGGGGCGAGCTGACGCGCCTTCTTCCTCCACTCTGCGGGCGCTGTGGCTCACCGGGTCCATGGCCGGTCGGACGCTGTGCCGAGTGCGCCGGTCGCAGGCTCGCGTTCGTCGAGGCGCGGTCGGCGATCGTCTACGACGCGCGGGCGAAGGCCTTCGTTCGCGGGTGGAAGGAGCGCGGACGCCGTGGCCTGGCACGTGAGGCGGCGCGGCTCGTCGTGGAGACGGTCCCGAAGCCGGCGGCCGCGTGCCTCGTTCCCGTGCCCGGCGATCCCGAGCGAGCCCGGGAGCGTGGCGACGTCCCGGCGCGTGCGCTCGCGCACGAACTGGCCTCGCTGTGGGGCATCCCGATGCGTGATGCGCTCGAACGAACGCAGTCGCTTCCGCGTCAGCGCGGCCTTTCGCTCCACGAGCGGCGGCGGAACGTCCGTGGAAGCGTCGTGGCGCGCGAGGCGATGGCGGCCGACGTGTGCGTCGTCGACGACGTGTACACCTCGGGGGCGACCGCAGACGCCTGCGCCGCGGCCTGCCGGCGTTTCGGGGCGCGACGCGTTCGGGTAGTCACCCTCGCGCGAGCCGTTCGTTAGATTCAGTGCGTCGTCGTTGCGAAAGGAGCGTCTGTAATGCAGCTCCAGATCAAGGCCCAGCACGAGACCGTCCCGGAGTCGGCATACGCGTATGCGGAGAAGCGGTTGTCGAAGCTCTCGCGGCGGCTCTACGAGGGCACGGTCGTGGAGGTGACGTTCTCCCGCGAGCACAATCCGTCGATCCGTGACGACCACGTCGCCGAAGGCGTCGTCTTCATGAAGGGGCCCAACCTCGTCGCTCGAGAAGCGGCAACGACATACGAGGCCGCGGTCGACCGTCTCGTCGACAAGCTCGAGCGGCAGATCGAGCGCCACCGCGACAAGCGCGTCCGCGAGCCGCGCCGCGCCGCACAACGCAAGCGAGACGGCGACTCGGGCGAAGAAGAAGCCGCGTAGCCTCGATGCCGCTCGATCCTGCGCGCGAGTGGCTCGCCGCGGGCATCACGGGACTCGCGCGCGGACGCGAGTGGGACGCAGTCGCCACGCTTCGCGCCGCCGGCGTCACCGGCGAAGAGATCGCCTTCGTCGCGCTGGGAGACGGGACCTTCGTCGTCGAGTCTTCGGGCGAACCGGACGTCGCGCCGTTCGCCGCGGCGCTGTCCGAGAGCATCGTGGCCCCGTACCGGGCGCTGGCGGTGCGGCGGCCGGAGGTCTGGGCGATCGGCGCAGTCGGTATCGATGTGCAGCGTCTGGATCCCGATCCACGCGGCGACGACCTCCAGCTCACGTGGAACCGATCGGAGCTCGTATTGAGGATGAACGGCGTGCCGGCCGATCCGGCGCAGGCAGTCGGGCTCGAGCGCATCGCGGCCGCCCGCGTGCCAGGCGGCTATGCCGCGCACGCTCACCGGCTGCGCGGCGATCTCTGGGAGGTCTCCGTCCTGGCGCTGTAGGGCATCGCTCTAGCGACCGTCGCTCTGCAGACGCACGGCGATGACCTTCCGGAGCTCGTCCGCGAGCTCGGGAACGTCCCGGTCGAGCCGTGTGAGCTCGCCGTTGAACAGCATCACGAGCCGCATCGACGAGGATGCGATCACGGTCGCGGTTCGCTGACCTCCGAAGAGGACGGCGATCTCCCCGAACACGTCCCCGGGACCGAGGGTACGGACGTGCTCTCCGTTCCGCGAGACGTCGGCCGTCCCCTCGAGCACCGCGAACATCGCGTACCCGAACTCGCCCTCCTCGGTCAGCCGCGTGCCCTCCTCGACGTCGAGCTCCTGACACGCGCCGGCGATTCGCGCGCGCTGCGGCTCGTCGAAGCCGGCAAAGACCGCGATGTTGCGAACAGCGGTGGCGTCCACGAGAGGCGACGCTAGCGGTGCCTCGGTTTCCGTCCGGTGAACGAACTGTGACGGTTTGGTGGCCGTTCGCGACGGCTCGATCGGCGAGGCGAGCCGGTACCCTAGGCCCGTGTCCACGACGTCCTTCGGGAAGTTCGAGCGCGTCCTTCGCGTGGGCGAAGGGCGCCGGCTCAAGCGGCTCGCCGAGCAGGCGGCGTACATCGGCACCCTCGAGCCCGACTTCGAGCAGCTGACCGACGACGCGTTGCGCGGGAAGACCGCGGAGTTCAAGCAGCGCTTCGAGAACGGGGAGTCCCTCGAGGACCTGATCTTCGAGGCCTACGCGGCGGTGCGCGAGGCGTTCAAGCGGACGATCGGCGTCCGGCTCTTCGACGTCCAGCTCATGGGCGGCATCGTCCTCCACGAGGGCGACATCGCGGAGATGAAGACGGGCGAGGGCAAGACCTTCGTCGCCGTGCAGCCGCTGTACCTGAACGGCCTCACGGGCGGCGGCGTCCACCTCGTGACCGTCAACGACTACCTCGCGAAGCGCGACGCCGAGTGGACCCGTCCGGTGTACGAGCTCCTCGGCAGCTCGGTCGGGTTCATCCAGAACCTCATGCCCTTCACCGAACGGCGCGAGGCGTACGCCTGCGACGTGACCTACGGCACCAACTCCGAGTTCGGCTTCGACTACCTGCGCGACAACATGGCCGTCTCGCTCGACAACGTCGTCCAGCGCAGCCACTCGTACGCGATCGTGGACGAGGTCGACTCGATCCTCGTCGACGAGGCACGAACGCCGCTCATCATCTCGGGCGAGCCGGAGACGGCTGCCGAGACCTACTACCAGTTCGCCCGCGTAGCCAAGGGCCTCGAGGGGCAGCCCGCGACCCGTAAGACCGCGAAGGGCCTCGACGAGACGGAGCTCTCGGGCGCCGACTTCCTCTACGACGAGAAGTTCAAGACGGTCTCCCCGGCGCAGGCGACGATCGAGAAGGTCGAGCGTGCGCTCGGGATCGAGAACCTCTACGACCCGCGCAACGTCATCCTCGTCAACCACCTCATGCAGGCGCTCAAGGCGCAGTCGCTGTACAAGCGTGACGTCGACTACGTCGTGCAGGAGGGCGAGGTCAAGATCGTCGACGAGTTCACGGGCCGGATCATGGAAGGGCGCCGCTGGAGCGAGGGTCTGCACCAGGCGATCGAGGCGAAGGAGGGCGTCCGAATCCGCGAGGAGAACGTCACGCTCGCGTCGATCACGATCCAGAACTACTTCCGCCTCTACGAGAAGCTCGCCGGGATGACCGGGACTGCGAAGACCGAGGAGAAGGAGTTCGTCGAGATCTACAACCTGCACGTCGTCGAGATCCCGACCAACCAACCCGTCGCCCGCCTCGACGAGAACGACTTCATCTTCAAGACGCCCGAGGCGAAGTTCGCCGCCGTGCTCGAGGACATCGTCGAGCGCCACGAGTCCGGGCAGCCGGTGCTCGTCGGCACGATCGCGGTCGAGACCTCCGAGTACCTG
>DASUCI010000101.1:0-4211 GCA_035762825.1 Gaiellaceae bacterium
TGCCGAAGAGGAGACCGGCCGGCTGGAAGCGCGGCACCAGCTCGATGCCGACGGACTTCAGCTGCCGCTGGATGATCTCGAACGTGAGGGCGCGAAGCTGGTTGCCCGCCGTGGTCGAGAAGCGGAAGCTGAGCTTGCCGAGACCGGGGCACGAGAAGATGCTGCTGTTGCCCGCGCTCGGCTTGTCAGGCCCGCCGGTGCAGCCCTTGCTCTTCAGGAGCTGGATGACCTTCGTCTGGTTGAAGGGGTACTTGCGGAACACCGGCACGTAGCCCTTCTCGAACGTCTTGAAGATCAGGCTCTGCAGCGTGGGCAGGCCGGGAGCGATCGTCGACCACAGTGCGGTGGCGATCTGCGGCCGGTTGATGCCCTGCATGAGCGCCTGGCGGACGTACGGCGCGCGAAGGGCAGCAGGCCCCTTCGGCCCGAACTGGATGTCCAGGTGCTCGTAGCTGAAGCCGGCCCTCGACTCGACCTTGAAGTTCGAGTCCTTCAGGAAGTCGGCGATCTGGAGCTGGCCCTGCGGCTCCATTGCCTGGCCTTCCCCGGCCTTCAGCGCCTGGAAGCGCGCGTTGGTATCGGTGATGTAGCGGAAGACGACCCGATCGAGCTTCATCGCAGGCGCCACGGCGAACCGGGGGTTCTTGACCACCGAGATCTGGACGCCCTTCTGCCAGCTCTGGAACTTCCACGGCCCGTTCGAGACGGGGATCGAGTTCTCGAAGAGCTTGTTTCCGTCCTGGCCCTGGACGACGTGCGCCGGGAAGATGCCGGACGAGTTCCCTGCGATCAACGTCTCCCAGTCCGCGTAGACCTTCTTGAAGACGACGGTGCCCTTCTTGCCCTGGCAGGTCACCGACTTGACGTCTTCCCAGCCGGTCCGGCTGACGACGTTGTTGGCCGGGTTGATGAAGAGCTGCCAGCCGCCCACGCGCCAGTCGTTGCACGTGACGGGTCGTCCGTCGCTCCACACGGCCTTCGGGTGGACCTGGAACGTGACGGTCATCGGGCTGCGCTTCACCAGCTTCGGCTTCGACGAGAAGTTCCGAAGCACCCAGTTGGCGTTGTTGTCGCGGATCATGCCCCCGAGGAAGATGTTGTTCGTCACGAGGCTGGTCGCGTACAGGTTGTTGTCGACCCAGTTCGGGCGCAGCGACGGGGGCTCCTGGTCGTGAATGAACACGACCGTCCCCGCCGACGAGCGCTCCGGGCCGGCCGTTGCCGCCGGGCCGACGACGAGGCTCGCCACGATGGCGGCCGCGCCGGCAAGCAGCAAGAACGAGCGTTTACGCATTGGGTAGTCCCTCCTCTGCGCGGCGATCGCCGCGCGTCGACGCCGATTTCTCGGCGCGGAAATGTGTCCATGACTGCCCCTCACGATCCGGAATTCGCGCACCTCCTGTCCGCTCGATTTCGAGCAGCGTTGTCACGCACGTTCGTGACCTGCTCGTCAACTGGGACGGCCGCGAGCGCCGAAATGTGATTAGGGGTGCTTACCGCCGATAGCGGCTCCCTTATCAGAGGCTTTTGTCATCGGGTGATTACGAGTTGTCATTTCTCTTCGGGCGTCGACGGGCTAGCGTTCGGCCATCAAGCCCTCCATCCGAGGTTCGCTCAGGGCCCCTCGGCAGGCCGAGAGGTCCTGAGCGGACGAGGGCGCGCAGCTCGCGAGCGAGATCTCAGGCAACGCCGGCGATGCTTCGCAAGCCACCGGCATGGCGCGCGAGCAGCCGCCCGGTGGGAGCAGGCGACTCGACCGCGTGCAGGTGTTCGAGCTGGGAGCCGACCCGGGCGGCAAGCGTCACGAAGACGTCGAGGAAGGGGTGCGGCGTGCGGTCCGCATGCCAGGCGATCGCGATTCGTCGTGGCGGGATGAGCTCGCCGAGCTCGACGACTCCGATGCTGTCGTCGGCCGTGTTCACCGCCAGGCGCGGCATGACCGCGACGCCGAGCCCGGCCGCAGCGAACGCTTGAACCACCGAGTCGTTCACCGACCGGAGCGCCTCGCTCGGATTGACGCCTGCCGCGCGGAGGCAGTTGAGGCACGGCGGGGCCTCCAGGGTCGAGCGGGAGGCGATGACCGGCGCTCCGCGAAGCTCGCGAAGCGTGCGGGGCGTTCCACGCTGGACGATCGCAGAGCCGGCCTCCGCGACGAGGACCCAGGGATCGGTCAGGACGACGGTCGCCTCGAACGGCCCATCGGGGAGGGGCAAGACGCCGAAGCCGAGGTCGTGCACTCCGCGTTCGAGCGACGCTAACTCCGGGTCGACGGGCGTCTCGTCGACGACGATGTCGACGTCGGGGCGCTCGGCACGAAATCGGCGAAGCACCTCGGGAAGGAATCGCGCGGCGATGCTCTCGCACGCCTGGACGCGAAGAGCGCCGACGGATCCGGTCGCGAGCGCCGCGATCTCCGCGCGGGCAGTCTCGAGGCGTGCCTCGATCGCGTTCAGGTGACGGAGCATGATGGCTCCGGCCTCCGTCAGGCCGAGTGCCTTTCTCCCGTGCTCCCGCACGACGACCCGCGACCCGATCGTCCGTTCCAGGCTCGTGATCTGCTGGCTGATCGCCGACGGGGTGTATCCCAGTGCGTGGGCCGCGCCCTTGAAGGATCCCTGCTCGGCGATCGCCCGCAGCGCCGCGAGGTGGCGAAGATCCAGTCCGTACCAGTCGGACGCGATGCCCGGATCCCACGCGCGCGCGGCGGCCGTGTCCGGAGATCGCGCCATCTCGGATCGCGGGCGGCCGGGGAGGCTCACCTACCGAATGGTACCGCGGATTCCGCGCTAGATCGAAGAAAGGTGGTTAGCGATTCTCGCTAACAAATCGGCGCTTCCGCCGTCCAAGCCAGTCATCGCGCATTCCCGCGAGGGGATGGGCTACAGCATGTACCGCGGAACCCGCGGTACATGTCGGAGTGCCCCGAGCCGGTCACCGAAAAGTCACGTCCGTTCCCTCGTCCTCCTGCGGGAGGGGTGCCGCCTCCGCCAGGAGGGACTGCGCGGCGACGCGAAGCTTCTGGAGGAGCGGGCGGTACTCCTCGAACGGCGCCCCGAGCGCCCGAGAGATGTCGCTCTCGACCGCGCGGATCGCGACCGACGCCTGCTTCAGGAACCCCACGCCCTCGGGTGTGATCTCGACGAAGTGAGATCTCCGATCCCGGGGGTTCGGGACTCTCTGCACGAATCGCGTGCGCTCCAGGACGCGGAGGCGTTCTCGCAGCGTCGTCGGCAGAAGGCCGGTCTCCATCCCGAGGTCGGTCGGCGTGATCGGACCGTGCGTCGCGACGACGGTGAGTAACCCGAACTGCACGGGTTTGAGGCCGAGCTGCGCCAGCCGACGATCGAACAGCTGGCTCGCGAGGGCATTCACGATGCCCAGCTCGACCAGCACACTCCGGGGTCTGTGGTTGCGTGCCAGCTTGCCGGGCCTCCGCGCGGATCATAGGTGCGAGGCCGCATCGGGCGCGCAGGGTGGTCGGATGCTCAGATGTCGAGGCGCTGATCCTCGAGGTCGAGGTCTCGTCCCACTCGAATCCACACCTCGTTGCTGATCGCGCCGCTTCGGCGAAGGTCGATCAGCGCACGGCGCTCGGCATCGAGGAGCTCGCGACGAAGGCGCTGATAGTCCTGTGAGCGGCTCTCGATGGAGCCGTCGTCCCCGTCGTCGAGCCGGGCCTGGAATCGGCTCGTGCGGAAGCGATAGGCACCGCGAACGCGCTCGGCGGTGTCCTCGCGCACCCAGTCCTCGTCGATGAGCTCCTCGAGCCGGGCCAGCGCCGCCTCCGCCGCGTGGATCCGTGCCTTCGCGTCCTCGCTGTCCTCGAGCCCGTCGTCCTCGAGCCGGAGCGCACGGATCACGAGGGGAAGCGTCAGACCCTGGCCGACGAGTGTCACGAGGATGACCGCGAAGGTCAGGAAGAGGATGAGATCGCGCCCGGGGAACGGAGCTCCTGCATCGGTCTCGAGTGGGAGAGCGAGGGCGGCGGCCAGCGAGACCGCACCGCGCATGCCCGTCCAGGAGAGGAAGAACGCACCGCGCCAGTTCGAGATGCGCCGGGCGACCCACTTCGGGAGGTGCAGGACGGCGAAGACCCAGGCGAAGCGCAGCACGATCACGGTGAGGCTGACGATCGCCGCGTACCCCACGAGCCGGGGCGCCGAGACGTCCTCCAGCGCATCCATCACGACCGGGAGCTGCAGCCCGATCAG
>DASUCI010000102.1:0-3299 GCA_035762825.1 Gaiellaceae bacterium
TCGATCAGGCCGTCGGCGAGGAGCCGCGCGAGCTCGGGGTAGATCTGGCTGTGGCTCGCCGGCCACGCGTACGCGAGCGACTGCTCGAAGTGCTTGAGGAGGGCGTAGCCAGTGCGCGGCTGGTCGGCGAGGGCACCGAGAAGGGCGTGTCGCAGGCTCATCTATATGTCAATATTGACATGTAAGAACAGATAGGACATCATCACACGTCATGCGGATGCCGGGCCTGCTGGTCGTCGCGTCACTTGTCATGGTCGTGCTCGTGTCGTCTGGCCAGGCCCGTCCTTCCGCAGCGTCAACCGCGGCGGAGGATGTCCGCGAGCTCGGGAAGTCCATCGAGCAGCTCCACCCGGACCCTTTCCGCAGCGTGTCGCGTCAGCGCTTCCGGGGGGAGGTGGACGCGCTCGCACGCCGGGCGCCGTCCAGCTCGAGGAACGAGATCCTGGTCGGCGTCCTGCGGATCATCGCGCTCCTCGGGCCTCGCAACGGCCACACCGGCCTCTTCCCCGGCGACCCGGCGAATATTCGCCCGCTGAGCCTGTACCCGCTCCGCCTCTACCACTTCGCCGACGGCATCTACGTGGTCGGCGCGCGCGATCGCTCGCTCGTCGGCACTCAGCTCGTCGCGATCGAGGGCACGCCCGTAGAGCGCGTCCTCGCCCTCGTGAACCCGCTGACGCCGGCCGACAACCCGACGAACACACAGGGGCTGGCGCCGCACTTCCTGCTCACGGCGGAGGTCCTCGACGGGCTGGGCGTCGTCGAGGGGGCCAGGCCCGCGACATTCACGTTCCAGCGCGCGGATCGCGAACGAGCGGACGTCGAGTTGACGCCGATGCCGGGTCCCCAGTACGCCGCCGCCTTCGCCGATCCGCACCATGGCCACAACCCGTCGTCGCTCCCGTACTCTCCGAGACCGGCGTATCTCGCCGGCTCGGCCAAGCCCATGTGGGCGAAGAGGGTTGCCTCCGGTCGGGCTGTGGTGTTCGCCTTCAACACGGTTGTGGCACCCTCCGACCCGTTCGTCCGATCGCTGACTCGGCTCGTTCGGGACCCCAAGGTCAGGCGCGTCGTCGTCGATATCCGGCTGAACGGGGGCGGCGACAACACGACGTACGGCCAGCTGACGTCTCTCCTGAGGTCGCCGGCCGTCAATCGGCGCGGCAAGCTCTACGTGCTGATCGGCCGCGCGACATTCTCGGCGGCCGCGAACTTCGCCGCCGAGCTCGACCGCGACACGCGCGCGATCTTCGTCGGCGAGCCGACCGGAGGCGGCGTCGAGACCTACGGCGACACGTTCCCGCTGCTGCTCCCGACCCTCGGCTGGAACGTCTACATCGCGGCGCGCTACCACCACCGCAAGCGCAACGCGAAGGATCGGCGGCTTGCGGTCGGCGCCGACATCCGAGTCGACCTGACGTCGGCGCAGTACTTCTCGGGGCGCGACCCCGTGCTCGAGCGCGCCCTTCGCGGTCTCTAGCTAGCTCACGCGTTCACGGCGCTGCGCTCACGCACCCGCCCGCCGCGCGGGTCGTCGATCAGGTCGAACGTGTCGCCGAAGATGAGCCCGCGCACGTGGTCGGACTCGAGGAACTCCCGCGGGAAGCCGAGCCGGAAGCCGCTCACGGCGTCGAGCCGCTCGAGCTGCTCGGGTGACAGCGTCACCTCCAGCGCGCCGAGGTTCTCGCGCAGCTGCGTCTCGCTCCGCGCGCCGACGATCGGCACGAGGTGCCACGGCTGTGCGCGGACCCACGCGATTGCGACCTGTGCCGTTGTGGCGCCGATCTCCTCGGCGACGGAGATCACCTCGCGCGCCATCGCATTCGTCTTCGGGCCGCCACTCTCGTACCGGCGCGGCTCGTCGCCGTCCTCGAGGTACTTGCCGGTGAGCGCTCCGCCCTCGAGCATCCCCCACGGCGTGAACGCGAGCCCGAGGTCACGCGCCATGGGCAGCAGCTCTCGCTCGACATCGCGATCGGCGATCGAGTACGGCCCCTGCACCGCGACGAAGGGCGACCAGCCGTACTGGTGCGCGAGCGTCACGGCGCGCGAGACGACCCACGCGGGAGTGTCCGAGAGGCCGACGTAGAGCACCTTCCCGGACGACACGAGATCGTCGAGCGCCCGCACGACCTCCTCGACCGGCGTCATCCCGTCCCACATGTGCAGCCAGAGGAGGTCGACGTAGTCGGTACGAAGGCGGCGCAGGCTCGTTTCGAGCGCCTGGACGAGGTTCTTGCGGTGGTTGCCGCCCGCGTTCGGGTCTTCCCGCCGCGACGTGAGCGTGTACTTGGTCGCGATCACGAAGTGCTCGCGATCCGGCGCGGAGAGTGCGCCGACGAGCTCCTCGCTCTGGCCGTCCGTGTAGTTGCCCGCGGTGTCGACGAAGTTCCCTCCCGCCTCGACGAAGGCGTCGAACATGCTGCGGCACTCGTCCTCGGATGCACCCCAGCCCCAGGCCTCACCGAACGTCATCGTGCCGAGCGCGACCTCCGAGACCCTGAGGCCGCTCGAGCCGAGCAGCGTGTAGCGCATCACTCTTCCTCCGTTCCCATGACCTCTGCGACGAGCGCGGCCGCCTCGGCGGAGGCCTCCTGTCGCGAGATATACGTGTATGCCCTGGCGTTGCCCTCGAGCGCGATCAGACCGGCGTCGCGTAGCTGCGCGAGATGGTGGTGGACCGTCGACCGCGTGAGCCCGGTCGCGGCCACGAGGTCGGCGGCCGTTCCGACCTCGCGGCCGACGAGGGCGAGGATCTCGACGCGTTTCGGGTCCGCGAGCGCCCGGCCGAGTGCGAGCAGGCGATCCTCGCTCGAGCGGTTCGGCGTCGCCAGGTACGCGATCAAGCGCGACGAGCGGTGCTGGGCGAGCACGAGCGGCAGCGCCGGCTCGAGGTGCGGGATGAGGACGACGCGCTCCGCTTCCGGCTCGGGGACGTAGCGATAGCCGCTGGTCAGCCGTTCGATCCCCGTCGCAGCCGGACGCGTCTCGAGAAGTGTCCGCGCCGTGTGCTCGGCTGCGCGGAGTTCGTCGTCCACGCCGGCCTCGAGCAGCGAGCGGGAGCCGGCTGCGATCGCGTCGGCGATGCGCTCCCGCGTCTCGACCGGATCGAGAGCCAGCAGCACCGCGAGCGACTCCGTCGCGTGCCCGCCGTAGTAGCGCGGATGCGCGAGCAGCCGGGCCGACGCAGCGCCGTCGCCTCGCGCGGCGGCCTCGATGTCGTCGATCCCGGCGAGCGTGCACCAGGACCATGCGTACCGCCCGAGCAGGTGGCGCCGCAGCTCGACGGGCTCCAGCGA
>DASUCI010000103.1:0-2278 GCA_035762825.1 Gaiellaceae bacterium
TCGCGACCGGCCTTCTCATCACCTGGGTGCTGGTGGTCATGGTCGGCACGACCGTCCAGACCATGCAGAAGGTCGGCTGGGTCGACGTGACGCCGGTCGAGGGGCTGGAGCTTCCGTACTGGATGGGTCTCTGGCTCGGCGTCTTCCCGACCTGGCAGGGCATCGGCGCGCAGATCGCAGCGGCGGTGTTCGTGCTCGGGAGCTACTTCGGCGCGGAGGCGCTCCGCAAGCGGCGTCGGGAAGCGCGGTTCACGCAGGCACCGGAGCCCGTGAAGGGCCCGCTCCCCACACGCGAGCCGGAGCCGGTCAGGCTCGGAACCGTCGAGCGCGTCGCCGAGCCCGTCAGCACGCGCTAGCCACCGGTTGCAGCGAGCGGCGTACGGACGATGCCGTCCACGACGATCCGTCCGTCCTCGTAGCGGTAGACACCGACCGGCGCGGGATCGATGTCGCCGAAGCGGTCGAGCGCGAACGAGCCGAGAATCCCGTTCTCGATCTTCGTCGCGAAGAGCTCCTCGACGACGGATGCCCGCGTCCCGTCCGAGCGCCCGATCGCGTCGAGCAGGACCTCGGCGGCCTGTGCGGCTTCGGGGGCGCCGAGAAAAGCGGGGTTGTCGACCGATCCACCGAAGTCGCGAACGAACCGCTCCCCGGCCGGCGGTAGGAGCTCGGGAGGGAGTGAGGCGGCCGTGACGAGCATCCCCTCACCAGCCGACCCGAGCGCCCCGGCAACGGCGCTGTGGGCGAAGCCGTCCGGCGCGATCAGCCGAACGTCCCGCGGCAGCGCAGCGCGGAGGTCCTCGACCAGCCGCTTTCCGTTGTCCTGGGAGAGGCCTCCGAGGTACACGACGTCGGGCCGCAGCGCCGCGACGGAGGTCGCCAGGTTCGCGTAGCTCCTCTGCACCGGCCATTGGAGACGCGTCGTTTCGAGCCCGAGCGTGCGGGCCGCCGCCTCGAAGGGCCCGACGAGCGTGCTGACGTAGGCGTCGTCGGTGCTGCCCTCGAGAACGACCGCTCGACTGGCCCGGAGTTCTCGGGCGAGGTAAGCCGCTGCGGCTCCCTGGACCGCGTTGTGGGCGACCACTCGCGCGAAGCTTCGGACCCCGTCCGTGGAGAGCGCATCGTCCCGCGTCAGGTCCACGTGCGTCGTCGACGGGCTGATCATCGCGAGCGGACCGGTATCGAGCCGACTGACGATCGGGATCTGCTCGATCGCGCAGCCGGAGTTCCACGGCCCGATGACACCGAGCACGGACTCCGTCTCGACGTACGCACGCGCATTGCGGCGGCAGAGGCCGGGGTCGTAGGGCTCTTCACCGATCGTGTCGTTGCACGCCTGGTACCCGACCCGCCGCTCACCCGCGGTGAAGCCGCGCTTCCGCAACACGAACTCGATCGCGCCGCTCATCTGCTCGGACGTCTCGGCGCCGATGCCCCGCCGCGGGAGGTCGGAGACGATGATGACGTCCGGCTCGCCCTCCCCCTCGTATACGAGCGGAGCGCACTGTCTCGAGGCGACCGGCTCGACGGCATCGTCGTCCCCCATGCACGCCGCGCCGAGCACCGCCATCGTCGCGACGAGAACCGCAGTGGCCGCTTTCACGGCGCCATGATCTTCGGACAGCGCACGGCGGTCAACTCAGTCGACCGACACCCAGACCTCGGCGTCCGTCACATCCACGACGCGGGGTGCCCCGCCAACGCGAACGGAGGTCACCTCGTTCGTCTCGGGGTCGACGCGAACCACGGTTCCGTCGTCGCTCGCAGCCCACACCGCGTCATCGGCGACGGCGACCCCGGTCGGGCTCCCCCCGACGTCGTACGTCCGCACGATCGCCTCTTGCCGGGCGTCGACTTTCACGATGGCACCCTCCTCGTCGTCGGCGATCCAGACCGCGCCGAAGCCCGTTGCGACGTCCACGCGGCCGCCCACGAGGTCGACGGTCCCGACGACCCTGGCCGTGACCGCCGAGATGCGGAAGAGCTCGCGACCGAGCACCCAGAGCGACCCGTACCCGTACGCCATCGGGCCCCACGTCTGGCTCGCGTGCGGCCGCATCTGCGACGTCGTCGGATCGATGCGCGTGAGCGCCCGCGAGCTCCCCGCCCAGATTGCGTTCGGCGCGACGGCGAGCCACCCCGCGCCCACGTCCTCCTCGAACGCCGTCCTCTCTCCGGCATTCGGCAGCGTCCAGCTGGACTCGACGAGATCGGTCCCGGGCTCGACACGGTGGACACGACCTTCGGTCGTTCCGACCCAGAGCGAGTCGAACGCCGC
>DASUCI010000104.1:0-3148 GCA_035762825.1 Gaiellaceae bacterium
AGCCGATCTCGACGAGGTCCGCCCCGCCCGCCTCGGCCGCACGAGCGAGCTCGGGCGTTTCGGGACCTGCCATGAGGTAGACGACGAGCGTTTTCAGTTGTCGAGAACCTCAGCAAGATCCTTGTCGCCGCGCCCGGAGAGTCCGACGAGGATCAGCTCCGCGTCGAGATCGAGCGCTCGCGCGAGCGCATGCGCCGGCTCGAGAGCGGGAAGGATCCCCTCGGTCTCGGCGAGGCGATGGAACGCTGCGAGCGCCTCCTCGTCGGTCGCGGTGACGTACTCCGCGCGGCCCGAGTCGCGCAGCGCCGCATGCTCGGGGCCGACGCCCGGATAGTCGAGCCCGGCGGAGATCGAATGGGCGTCGAGCACCTGCCCGTCGCCGTCGGCGAGCACGGACGAGCGCGCGCCGTGCAGCACGGCCGGTCGCCCCGAGCCAAGGCTCGCGGCTCCCGCCGCCTCGACGCCGACGAGGCGGACGTCCTCGTCGTCGAGGAACGCGGCGAACAGCCCGATCGCGTTCGATCCGCCGCCGACGCACGCCACGACCACGTCCGGGAGCCGGTCGTACGTCTCCAGCATCTGGCGGCGCGCCTCTCGCCCGATGACGGCTTGCAACTCGCGCACTATGCTCGGATACGGCGCCGGGCCGACACACGATCCGATGAGGTAGTACGTCGTCTCGACGCTCGCAATCCAGTCGCGGATCGCCTCGCTGGTCGCCTCCTTGAGCGTCCTCGTGCCGAACTCGACCGCCCTCACCTCGCTGCCCAGGAGCCGCATGCGCTCGACGTTCGGATGCTGACGGCGCATGTCCTCGGCTCCCATGTAGACGACGCACTCGAGCCCAAAGCGGGCGCAGACCGTGGCCGTCGCGACACCGTGCTGGCCGGCGCCCGTCTCCGCCACGATCCGGCGCTTGCCCAGTCGGGATGCGAGCAGGATCTGCCCGAGCGCGTTGTTGATCTTGTGCGCCCCCGTGTGGTTCAGGTCCTCGCGCTTGAGGACGATGCGCCGCCCCGCGGGCCCGAACCGCGCGGTCTCGTAGAGCGGCGACGGGCGGCCGACGTAGCGCTCGCCGAGCCGGTCGAGCTCGTCCCGGAACGACGCGTCAGCGCAGGCCTCCTCCCAGCCGCGCTCGAGCTCGTCGAGCGCGGGGATCAGCGTCTCGGGGACGTAGCGGCCACCGTACGCGCCGTAGGTCGACGCCGTCACCGAGCGGCCTCGACGTACGCGCGCACGCGGTCGTGATCCTTGACGCCCGGAGCGGACTCGAGGCTCGAGCTCGCGTCGACCGCCCATGGCGCGACGGCGTCGATCGCTGATCGCACGTTCTCCGGGCCGAGGCCCCCCGCGAGCATCAGGCGCCCCTCGACAGCCCGCGCGCGGTCGAAATGCGTCGGGTCGTTCTCCTGCCAGGGGAGATCGACCACGCGTGCGACCTCTTCTCCGTCACGGAGGAGCACGGCGTCGCGGCCGCGCACCCTCCCCTCCTCGTGTGAGTAGCGCTGGACGAGGTCGGCGCCGTGCGCATCGTCCTCTGCGACCGTGACCGCAACGGTCAGGCAGGTGTCAGACACCGTGTCTGACACCAGAAGGTCGTTCGGCGCTCTTCTCGGGCTCGTCTCGACGAAGACGAAGCCGACCAGGTCGGCTCCGGCCTCGGCCGCAGCAGCCACGTCTTCCTCGCGTGTGAGCCCGCAGACCTTCACCAACGGCCGCGAGACGAGCTCGGCGAGCTTGGCGCCGGGATCACGTGCGCGCATCAGCGTCGATCCGATGAGGATCGCGTCCGCGCCGGCGAGCTCGGCGGCGGCGCCCTGCGCCCGCGACTCGATCCCGCTCTCCGCCACCACGACACGGTCGCCAGCGCGCTTGTGACACTGTGTCACGAGGTCGAGCTGGCGGCGGCGATCGATCCGGAACGTCGCCAGGTCGCGCGCGTTGATCCCGACGACGGGAGCGTCGAGGCCGATCGCACGCTCGAGCTCGAGGGCGTCGTGCGCCTCGACGAGCGCCTCCAGCCCGAGCTCCGTCGCGGCGGCGAGAAGCCGCCGAGCCGTCGCGTCGTCGAGGTCGCGCAGGAGCAGGAGAACCGCGTCTGCGCCCGCCTCGCGTGCGGATCGCAGGTCCACCTCGGTCGAGAAGAACCCCTTGGCGAGCAGCGGCAGCGACGCCGACGCGCGCGCGGCCCTCAGGTCGTCCCAGGTCCCGCCGAAGCGCTCGTCGACGAGAATCGAGACCGCGGCAGCTCCAGCGCGCTCGTACGTGGCTGCGAGCGCGGCCGGATCGGCGTTCGGCCGCAGCTCCCCGGCCGACGGCGAGCGCCGCTTCACCTCGGCGATCGCGTTCAGCCCCGGTTGGCGCAGGGCGGCGGCGAAGCGTCCCATCACGTGAATTCTCGCGAGAACGCGACGAGCTCCTCCAGCCGCGCCGCCGCGCGGCCGCTGTCGATGGCCTCGCGGGCACGGTCGAGCCCTTCGCTCAGGTCGACGGCCTGACCCGCCGCCGCGATCGCTCCCGCCGCGTTCAGCAGGACGGCGTCCCGCTTCGCGCCGTCCGCACCGGAGAGGATCTCGCGCGCCGTTCGCGCGTTCTCGTCGGGAGTCCCTCCGGCGAGCTCGCCCGGATCGCACGGTGCGAAGCCGAGCTCCGCCGGGTCGAGGACGCGCTCGTGCACGGCCCCCTCCACGACCTCGAGCACGAGGTTCGGGCCGGCCGGCGAGAGCTCGTCGATTCCGTTCGCCCCGTGCACCACGAAGGCGCGCCGGGAGTCGAGCACGGCGAGCGCGTCGGCGACGGTCCGCGCAACCGGCGCGGAGTAGACGCCGAAGACGCCCGCGCGCGCTCCGGCCGGGTTGGTGAGCGGGCCGAGCACGTTGAAGATCGTCCGCGTGCCGAGCTCGCGGCGCACCGGTGCGGCATGCCGCATCGCAGGGTGGTGCAGCGGCGCGAACATGAACCCGAAGCCGAGCTCGTCGATCGATGTCGCGATGCGCTCGGGCGGCTGCTCGAGGACGAACCCCAGTGCCTCCAGCACGTCCGCGGAGCCCGAGGCGGAGCTGACTGCGCGGTTTCCGTGCTTGGCGACTCCTGCTCCGGCAGCCGCCGCGACGATCGCGGCCGTCGTGGAGATGTTGAAGGTCCGCGC
>DASUCI010000105.1:0-11196 GCA_035762825.1 Gaiellaceae bacterium
CCGTCCTCCGAGCGGTTGTCCGTCGCGACCACGAGGTCGACGCCCGCGTCGAGGTGGAACGCGATCTGCGCGTCGACGATGTCGGCCTCGTCGCGCACGAGGAGCGTCATGACGAGCTTCATCGCTCGCGGAGCCTAGACCGGCGGCCCGCTTCAGGGATCGTCGCGAGCTCGGATCTGCGTCGATGGTGGCGGCCAGGCAACCCTCTCGTCCGCCCACGCGAGACGGAGCGCGCCGCGACGCACGCTTCCCTGCAGCCCGAGCAACGGGAGCTGCGACCGGTACGCCTGGATCGCGCGCCACTTGGCGAGGCGGTCACGCGTTGCCACCGGCACGCTGGCGAAGGGCGTGGCGGACTGCCGCAGCGTGTACGGCTGCTCCGCGTACAGCCCCAGAGCACGAGCCGGCATCTTGCTCGCAAGCAGCCCGTGCAGCCACGCATGGTCGGGGTGAGAGAGCGGCGAGCCCGGCGCGAGCACGGCGCCCGCTCCCTCGACGAGCTCGCTCACGGCGTCCCAGACGGCCGCGTCGTCGCCGTGCCGCTCGAAATCCACGCTCCCGAAGGGCAGCCAGCGCGGCGTCACCCCGAGCACTGCACAGGCATCACGGTCCTCCTGCCGACGAGCCCGCGCCGCCTCGCCTTCGGTCGCGAAGCCCGCTCGCCGGTCCCAGCCCTCGGTCGGCGCCGCCGAATCAGGATCCAGCGCGAGCACGGTCAGCAGCGCGACCTCGCGCCCCGCGCGTGCCCACCGCGCCATCGACGCGCCGAGAGAGAGCACGCCGTCGTCGGAGTGCGGCGAGACGACCACGATCGAGTCTCCCGTCACCACGCCGCCTATGATCGCGGCCTTGGCCGGCTGGCGACGATTCGTTCCCGCGGGGGCCCGTCGCAGGCTCAGCCCTCTTCGCCGGGCGATCGTCGACTGGAAGCAGTCTCGCCCACCGAGGCTCGGGGCCCTGAGGCGGCTCACCCCGATCGACCCGAACTGGGGCTTCGAGCGCGGAACTCCGATCGACCGGGTGTACGTCGAGCGCTTCATCGGCTCGCACGCGGCGGACGTCCGCGGCCGCGTGCTCGAGATCGCAGCGCCGGACTACACCGAGAAGTACGGAGCGCGAGTCGAGCGCGTCGACGTCCTCATGGCCACCGAGGGCAACCCCCAGGCGACGATCGTGGGCGACCTCACGGACGCCCCGCACATCCCGAGCGATTCGTTCGACTGCGCGATCGTGACCCAGACCCTGCAGTTCGTCTACGACGTCTCCGCGGCCCTGACGACCCTGCACCGGATCCTCGTCCCCGGTGGCGTGCTCCTGGCCACCGTGCCCGGCCTCACGAAGATCTCGCGCATCGAAGACGAGCAGTTCGGCGAGTGGTGGCACTACACCGGCCGCTCGGTCAGGCGGCTCGCGGAGGAGGCGTTCGAAGGCGGGAAGGTCGAGGTGAAGACGTACGGCAACGTCCTCGCGGCGTCCGCGTTCCTCTACGGGCTCGCCCGATCCGACCTCCGGCCCGACGAGCTCGACTTCCACGACCCGCTGTACGAGGTCGTGGTCGGGCTCCGCGCCGTGAAGGCCTCGGAGGGCTAGCCGCGTCGGAGGATGCGCCTGGCCGGTCCGGCCAGCTTTCGGTACACGCGGTTGGGGAGCCGCTGCTCGATCGACGCGAGCCTCTGCTCGAGCGCGTCGAGCCGTCGCTGGAGGCGTACGACGTCGGCTTCGCCGAGTGCCGCCGACTCGACGGCGTAGGACGCCTCGTCGACGAGCGTGGGCGTCGGGAACTCGAGCTCGGTGTCGCCGACGGCAATCCGTCTGAGCGCATCTCGCAGCCGCGTGTCGACCACGAGCCGTCCAGTCGCCGCGCCCACCTCGACCTCCTCGTCGGTGACGAGCTGCGACTCGTAGTACTCGCCGATCCTGCCGCCCTCGAGCGCTTCGAACATCTGCGCGTGGTAGGCGGTGGGCGTGCGCTCGATGTGCTTCCAGGCGTTGCCTTGCAGGCGCGCCTTGTGCTCGCACTGGGCGAGCGACCGGAGGGGGAAGTGCAGGACCTCGACCGGAAACCAGCCGCGCAGCGGCGCGAAGGGGCTGTCGACGACGGCGTGGTTGCCGCGCGTGAGGGTGATCTCGGGGTGGCCGCGATGGATCACCTTGCGGATCGGCTTGTACAGCGATGCAGGGTCGTTGATCGGCGCGAGGGCGGAGAAGCGCACGGTGAGCCGCTCCGCGAAGGACTCGTCGCCGCCCGGGCGTGGCGCGAACGTCCGCAGGAAGGCTCCGACGGTCCCGTAGCGAGGCGGGATCGCCTGGAGGACGGCTCGCAGTGACGGCCCCCGCGGCCACCAGAACTCGTCGGCGTCGGAGTTGATCACCCAGTCCGCCCCGAAGTCGGTCGCCGCGAGACGCGCCATGCGCGTGACCCACTCGTCCTGCCGCAGATCGTCGCCGGGCTCGCGCAGCAGATGGAGATGCCCGTCGCGCGCGAAGCGCTCGAGCACGTCCGTCGTTCCGTCGACCGACTTGTTGTCGGTGGCGACCACGAAATCGGCGCCGGCATTGAGGTGGAACTCGAGCCACGACTCGATGACGTCGGCCTCGTCCCTCGCCAGGAGTGTCATGACGAGCGTCATCGCCGCGGGAGTGTACGTAGGCGCTCGAGGCGCGCCTCGAGCGCGGATACGCGTTGCTCGGCACGGACGATTCCGTCGATGCTCACGAGGCGGGAGGCCTCCGCAGCGTACGCGGCCGCGTCCGCGACGTCTGGCACGTCGAAGGCGAGAAGCGGACCGGGATCGGGCAGGCGATACGTACGGTCGGTCGCTCGGAGGATGCGCAGCGCGTCGCGCAGGCGCGTATCCACGGCGAGCGTGCCATCAGCAACGCCTCGCTCGAGCTCGGCGGAGGTGACTGCGTACTCGTCGAAGTAGCGGTCGACCGAGCGTCGCTGAACGGCCGCGAGGAGAGCCAGCTTGTGCCCGACGGGCGCCGTATCCGATCGGCGAACCCACCCACCACCTGCCTTTCTTTCGATCTGCTCGACCGAACGCAGCGAGAAGTGGAGAACCTCGATCGGGTGCCACCCACGGAGTGGCTCCAACCCGCGTCCGGTCGCATTGTGGTTGCCGCGCTCGATCTCCACGTGGGCGTCGGCGCGGTGAGCGACCTTCTGGTGCGCGTGGAAGACCGTCGACTTGTCTCCGGGAAAGGCAGGTGCGCACAGCCGGACCGTCATCCGCTCGGCGAAGTCTGCGTCACTGTCGGGACGAGGCAAGAAGTGCCGCCAGCATCCGCGCACCACGCCGAAGCGCTCCGGCACGAGGTCGAGCACATCCTTGAGCGTCCCACCGCGCGGCCACCAGAACTCGTCTGCGTCCGAGTTGATCACCCAATCCGCGCCGAAATCGGTGGCGGCGAGTCGCGCCATGCGCGTGACCCACTCCTCTTGCCGCATGTCGTCGCCCTCCTCGCGGAGCAGGTGGAGTCGTCCTGCTCGCTCGTAGCGCTCGAGGATCTCGGTCGTGCCGTCGGACGACCGATTGTCCGTCGCGATCACAAAGTCCACGCCCGCGTGCAGGTGGAATGCGATCTGGGCATCCACGATGTCTGCTTCGTTCCGCACGAGCAGTGTCATGACGAGCCTCATCGAACGGGCCAGTGTAGGACGGTCACGCCGAGACCGGCGTAGACTCGAATCGGTGTCGGCCACCCCGGACGCGCTGATCGCCGAGAACCGGAGGCTCCGACGGGAGCTGCAGCGATGCGAACAGCGGCTCCGTGCGTTCGAGAGAAGCCGATGGTGGCGACTGCATCCGCGACGTCTTCTTCCGGGAGGCCGCTCTCGGATCGAGGTCGAGCCCGCGACGCGACCGCCGAGCGCGGAGCGCGTGAGCGACGATCGCCTGCCGGCCACCGTGACTCCTCCCACGGATCCGGCGCTCGCAGCCTTCCAGGAACAGGTCATCGAGCACGGGTCGTTCAGCCAGGACTGGGTCACGACCCGGTTCTCGAGCTGGCGTCCCATCCTCGAGGAGCTCGAGGACCGGCCGACGCAGATCCTGGAGATCGGATCGTTCGAAGGGTTGTCCGCCTGTTACCTGCTCTGGCGGCTTCCACGGGCGCACATCACATGCGTCGACCCGTTCATCGGCACTCCGGAACAGGCCGGCCTCGATACACGTGGGCTGGAAGAGACCTTCGACGCGAACGTCGCACTGATCGACGCGTCCCGAGTCCGCAAGCTCGTCGGCGCCTCGATGCCCAGGCTTCTCGATCTCGTTGCGGAGGATGCACGCTTCGAGCTCATCTACGTCGACGGTTCACACCTCGGCTTGGACGTCCTGGTCGATGCTTCGCTCTCGTGGCAACTCCTGGCGCCGGGCGGTGCAATCGTCTTCGACGACTATCGCTGGAACTACCTCGGCGATGATCCACTGCTTCGCCCGGGCAAGGCGATCGACGCATTCCGTGCGGTCATCGAGGGGAAGTACGAGCTCTTGTTCGCCGACGAGCAGGTGGCGCTCCGGAAAACTCGTACCGCCTGAGGATCAGCACCGCACGCTGCGCGAACCGCCACGCGCGCCGAGGAGGCCGCAAGCGGCGAGGAGGAGGAAGGCAGGGACGACCGGAGCCGAATACTCCGCTGCGGCGGGGACGGCGAGCGAGGTCGCGACGATCACGAGAAGTGCTGCGGCCGTCAGCACCAGCGGAGTCGTCATCCGCTGCGGCCGCCGAGCGGCCAACGTGACGAGTCCGACCGCGAGCCACAGCACCGGACGCGGGAACCATCTCGACGCGCGGTCGAGCCAGCGGCCGAGCTCGGCGCTCGGGTCGCGGTCCGGGAAGTCCTCGAAGAGCTCGGCGACGCGTTTGTTCATGGCGTCGAGGTGCGCTGCGTCGCTCGGGTCGTCGGCGACGATCCCGTGCTCGGTCGGAGACGTCCACACCTCGCGGAAGCGGCCGTCGGGCGTCGAGATGAACGCCGACACGCTTGCGGAGGGGATCGGCTGGCCCTCCGTAGGCTCGGGCAGCTGGTCCGCCGTGAGCGGCGCATAGCCGGTCGAGCCGGCGTCGGCGGTCTCGTCGACCGGGAGGAAGAGCGGCCACCAGAGCTGCCGCCAGCCGTCGCGCGCGACTCCGCGCGCGTACGTTCCCGGATGCGCGCGCACCGCCTCGCGTCCGACGCGGGCGAGGTGCGCGTAGTCGTCGTCCCAGCCCCAAGTGCGGTCGGCGAGGCCGATGAGATCCTCGTGCATGCGCGCGCTGCCCGAACCGAAGAACGTGTCGAGGTCGATCTCGTACGAGCGATACGGCTCGCGCGGCAGCAGGTCGTCGGAGACCGCGCGCGCGAGCTCGCGAGACGCCTTCCCGTTCCCGGGCGAGACGATGCGGTCGGCGACGAACGCGCGGTACAGCGGCAGCCCGTGGCCCGCACCGCGCACGATCGTGAAGTCGTCGGCGCGCGCCGCGTTGTGGCCGGCCCAGACGAGCAGCGGCACTGCCGCTGCGGCACCGAACGCCGCGAGCGCGCCCAACCGCGGCCGCCACGCACCTCGACCGAGCAGGAGGAGCGGCGCGAGCACGATCAGGATCTGGCTCACCGGCCGCACGAGCACGAGAAGGGCGAGCGCGAGCCCGACGACTATGGCTCGCCCCAGCGTGCGCCTGTCGACGAAGCGCGCGGTCGCGAGCGCCGCGAGCGCGAACGCCGCCGCATAGAGCGCGTCGCTCGCGAGCCGGTGGAAGAGGAGCACGTAGCCGGGGTACGCGAGGAGGAGCGCCGCGAGGGCGATCCCGGGAGCGACCCCGACCGTCCTCCCGACGCGCCACCAGCACAGCACCGCGAGCGCGTAGAGCGCTGCCATGGTGAGCTCGGCGGCGACGGGCCCGAGGGCGAGCAGCGCCTCCGAGACGAGGCCGGTCACGGGTGCGCGCGAGACGAGCGCCTGCGGCAGGACCACCTCGTCCGCACGCAGCTCGAACGAGGCACGCAGGTAGGTGCCGAGATCGCGTCCCGCCGCGAGCGGGAACGCGATCGAGACGAACGCGTACTCGGCGAGCGCGGTGGCGACGAGCGCCACCCCGGCCGCCGGTCGCTCGGAGAACGCCTCGAGCCGGCGCCAGGCGCGTGTGAGCCGCGTTCGCACGTCTGGCTAGATCCTCGACCCCACGACCTCGACGATCGCGTCCACGACCCTCTCGGCCGCGCGTCCGTCGACCTCGCCGACGACCTCCCGCGCCACGCGCCGACGGGCCTCTGCCAGCTCGCCGGGGTCAGCCAAGCTTCGGTCGAGCCCGGTCACGACCTCGTCGAAGCTCTCGGCCCGATAGAAGGCCCCCGCCCCGGCGAGCTCCTCGTAGTGCTTGCCGACCACGTTCTTCGCGGCCCAGGACTCGCCCGCCGGAGCACCCTCGTCGTACAGGACGCACACCGCGGGACGGTCGTTCACCAGCGCGTCGAGCAGGATCGTGCCCGCGTTCGCCACCACCGCGTTCGCGTGTTGGAGCAGCGCCGCCAGCTCCTCGAGGTCGGTGAAGCTGGGCTCCTGCAGGTACACGCCCGTTCGCCCGCGGACGCGGCCGAACCGCTCCTGCCAGTCCCGGTCGCGGGGATGAGGCCGGAAGAGCAGCTGGAAGCGATCGCGCGCGTGCTCCTCCCACCACGACATCAGCCGCTCGACGAACCGCCCCTCGTACGGTGCGTTCGTCGGCGTGTTTCCGGTGACGAGGACGAGCGGCCGCCCGGGATCGAGCCCGTACGAGCGCAGGAGCACGTCGTACTCGTCGCGAGCGCGGCGCCGGTGGAAGACGTCGGTCTGCGGCCAGCCGGTGACGGTCACGCGCTCGGGCTCGATGCCGTGGTAGCGGCGGAGATCCTCTCGCATGACCTCGTTCTGGACGACGTAGCGATCGCAGTGTGGTGAGATGACGCCCTTGCCCACCGTGTGGTCCCAGCTCGCGACGTAGGCGACCACCGGGATCCGCAGCCGGCGCGCGGCAGCGAGGTACGGGACGACGCTCTGCGGCTGCACGTTGGAAACGACGAGCGCTGCACACTCGCCCTCCATCGCCTCGAGCAGGCGTCGCGGGACGTGCCGCCGCGCGCTGAAGAACCACCGCTGCATCGCGCGGTCGACGGAGTCCACGTGCGGCAGCTTGCTGTCCCTGGACGAGTCGAGCATCCAGTTCGGATGGCCGGACTGCATGCGCTCGACGTGAAACCCGTGGCGCCGGTTCAGCCGGATCGCGAGCGGGTAGTAGCCGAGCTGGCGGTCCAACAGGGCGTCGAATCGCCGCGCGAACCGCTCGCCGATGCTCCCCGAGCTCGCCGTGAGCGCGCTCGCCTCGATCGCCGGCACATCGCCGAGGCGGGCCTTCCATGCCCGCGCATCGTCCGGCGGAACCACGAAGACAGCGGCGACGGCTCCGCCGAGCCGATCGCGCAGACCGTCGACGATGCCGGTGTCGAAAAAGACCCGGATGGACAGCAGGTCGGGAAGGACGATCCAGAAGCGGCGCGCGCTCACGGAACGCGCACGCGCGCAGCCGACGCGATCCGCTCTGCGAGCGACACCCCGTCCAGGCCGTGCTGACGGAGTGCCTCGGCGGGAGTCCCGCACGCCGGCCAGCCCTCGACGCCGAAGACCGTGACCTGGCGGCCGTCGAGCGCACGTCGCAGCGTGTCGCCGAGGCCTCCGACCGGCGAGTGGTCCTCGAGGACGAGCACGTGCTGGTGGAGGTCCACGACCCCGCCGAGCCACTCGGCGTCCACACGGTTCAGCCACGGCAGGTTGACGACCGCGAGCCCGAAGCCTTCCTCCTCGAGCAGCTCCGACGCGGTGAGCGCCTCGTGCAGCATCACGGGCCCGTATGCGAAGAGCACCGCGTCGGAACCGGGGCGCAGCACGTGACCGCGCTCGGGCTCGAACGCTCCGGCGGGATCGATCCTGCGCGGCGAGGGCCCTATCGCGAGCCGGATCGCAACGTCTCCCTCCGCGTCCTCGAGCGCCCAGCGGACGACCGCTCGCGTCTCCTCGGAGCTCCCGGGCTGCACGATCGTCATCCCGGGCAACGCGCCGAGCAGCGAGACGTCGCGGACGCTCTGGTGCGACTTGCCCGGCCCTGCCGGGATCAGCCCCGCGTAGTGGAGCGCGTACACGACCTTCGTCCCCTCGCTCGCCTGGTTGTAGATCTGCTCGTTCGCCCGCGAGGCGAGAAACGACGCGAACGAGTTCACGACCGGGAGGAAGCCGTGACGCGCAAGCCCGGCGGCAGTCGAGACCATGTCCTGCTCGGCGATCCCGCACTCCACGAACCGGTCCGGATAGGCGAGCTCGAACGCACGCACGCGGCAGTCGGAGGCGAGGTCGGCGTCGAGCACGACGAGGTTCTCGTGGCGCCCGGCGAGCGCGACGAGCTCCTCTCCGTACGCCTCGACGACGTACTCGCCGGTCACGGACGCCCGCACACGCGAGCCCGCACCGCTCTCGGGCTCCCCTTCGCTTGCAACAGCCTGTTGCAAGGTCGGATCGATCGGCTCGTAGGCGGGCGGGCCGAGGCCGAGCGCCGCGAAGCCGTCCTCGATCCGCTGCACGAGCTCCTCGCGCGCTCGCTCGAACGGCTCGTCGGCCGGTGCTCCCGCGTGCCAGCGATACGTGCCGCCGTCCCGCGCGAGGGCGGCCGGATGCTCCATGAACGACACGCCCTTCCCCTTGATCGTGTCTGCGACGAGCGCCTTCGGCGCGTGCCCGCCCGCACGGAACCGCGCGAACACGGCCCGCAGCGCCGCGTGGTCGTGACCGTCGCAGGTCTCGACCTCCCACCCGAACGCCCGCAGCTTCGTGGAGAGATCGCCGAGCGCGAGGATCTCGTCGGTGCGCTTGTCGGACTGGAGCTCGTTGCGGTCGACGACGATCCAGAGCGCCCCGAGCCGGTCGTGCGCAGCGGACTGGAGCGCCTCCCAGTTCTGGCCCTCCTGCAGCTCGCCGTCGCCTGTCATCACAACGGTGAGGCCAGCGCGGCCGGCGCGCCGCTTGCCCCACGCGACCCCACGTCCCTTCGAGATGCCCATGCCGAGCGAGCCCGAGTTCGCCTCGATGCCGGGGACGCCGACGTCCGGGTGCCCGTCGAGCCCGCCGAGCCGGCGAAGACGCGCCAGTCGCTCCGCGGGGAGAACGCCGAGCCCGTACAGCGCCGCGTAGAGCCCTGGCACGTCATGGCCCTTGGACGAGAAGAACACGTCTCGCTCCGGATCGTCGAAGCCGAGCTCCGCAACGTTCAGCTCCGAGTAGAGGAGGTGCGTCATGATGTCGAGCGCGCTGAAGCTCGACCCGAGATGCCCGGAGCCGGCGCGCTTCACGGCGACGAGCGCGTTCAGACGGCAGACGTCGGCGATCAGCGCCAGGCGCGCGTCTGCATCCCCGTCCGCGGCTCGTACGCGGTCGATGCCTTCGCGTGCCATGAACTCGAGTTGCACCACGGCGTGAGACGGTAACGGACGGAGAGGCGACTCCCCTGGCTGCTAGCGTCGGCTCGCGGTGGCGACCCCGACACTGCAGACACCGCAGATCTCCGTCGTCATCCCCTGCCTCAACGAGGAGGAAGCGGTCGGGCGCGTCGTGGAGCAGGCGCTCGAGGGCATCCGTCGCTCGGGCCGCCCCGGCGAGGTGATCGTCGTCGACAACGCGTCGAGCGACCGCTCGGCGGAGGTCGCCGCGGCACACGGCGCTCGCGTCGTCTCCGAGCACCGTCGTGGATACGGGAGCGCCTACCTCGCGGGGCTCGCCGAGACGCGAGGCGAGTACATCGTCATGGGCGACGCCGACGAGACGTATCCCCTGCAGGAGCTCGCACCCTTCGTCGACAAGCTCGAGGAGGGGGATGACCTCGTGATCGGCTCGCGCTTCGAGGGAACGATCCATGGCGACGCGATGCCGTTCCTGAACCGTTTCGTGGGCAATCCCATCCTCACCGGGATGCTGAACGTCCTCTTCGGCGTGAAGGTCTCGGACGCGCACTGCGGGATGCGCGCCCTGCGCAGCGACGCGTTGCCGAAGCTCGACCTCCACTCGGAGGGGATGGAGTTCGCCTCGGAGATGGTCTTCAAGGCGTACCGCCGCGGGCTCAGAGTCAGCGAGATCCCGATCGACTATTACCCGCGCGTCGGCGAGTCGAAGCTGAACCGCTTTGGCGACGCGTGGCGGCACGTGCGCTTCATGCTCCTGTACAGCCCGAGCTGGCTGTACCTCTACCCCGGCGCTGCGCTGTTGCTGCTCGGGGTCCTCGGAATGCTCGCGCTCGCCACCGGCCCGGTGGACGTCTTCGGCCGCACCTGGCAGATCCACACGATGCTCGGGTTCGTCGCCCTGACGCTGATCGGCGCACAGGTGATCCAGCTGGGTGTCTTCGCGCGAACCTACGCGCGCGTCACGATCGGAGAGCACGACCCGCTGCTCGACCGCCTCGGTCGGCGGCTGAAGCTCGAGCACGGCCTGCTCGCCGGCGGCGCGCTCGCGTTTCTCGCACTGCTCGGGCTCTTCGCCGTTGGTGCCGAGTGGGCGCTCGACGGCTTCGGGACACTCGGCCGCGTCTACGAGACCGCGTTGCTCGCGACCGGGCTCGGCCTCGGGATCCAGATCGTGTTCGCGTCGTTCTTCCTGGCCCTCCTGTCGATGCCCCTGCGGCGCGGCGTCGGCGCCGAGGCGGACGCATGACCGATCAGGCCGACCATGGGTACGTCCCTCTGAACCGGCACCCGCACAGCGGCCATGCGAAGCTGCTCGCGCTCGTCGGGAGCGGAAAACGCGTCCTCGACGTCGGCTGCTCGAGCGGCTACCTCGCGCGGCCGCTCGTCGCGCAAGGGTGCACGGTGGTCGGGCTCGAGCTCGATCCCGATGCGGCGGAGGAGGCGCGCACGGTCTGCGAGGAAGTACTCGTCGGCGACGTCGAGACGATGGAGCTCCCCTTCGAGCCCGAGTCGTTCGACGTCGTCCTGTGCGGCGATCTGGTCGAGCACCTCCGCGGCCCCGAAGCGTTCCTCAGGCGTGTCCGCCCGCTCTTGCGCAAGGACGGAAAGCTCGTGCTCACGACGCCGAACGTCGCCAACTGGGCCATGCGCCTCGGGCTCCTGGTCGGCCGCTGGCGATACACGGAGCGAGGCATTCTCGATCGCACGCACACGCACCTCTTCACGCGCGCGAC
>DASUCI010000106.1:0-3641 GCA_035762825.1 Gaiellaceae bacterium
GTTGTCGTCGCGATCGAGGAGGAGGTTCGCCGGCTTCACGTCGCGGTGCACGACACCGTTCGCATGTGCGCGGTCGAGCGCGTCGGCCACCTGCTCGAGCCACGTCAGCGCCAGGTCGCGTGGCACGCGGCCGTCCCGGACACGCTCGTGCACCGAGCCGCCCTCGAGGTACTCCATGACGATCAGCGGCCGCCCGTCGTGCTCGGCGACGTCGAAGACGGTCACCACGTTCGGCGCGGAGGAGAGCCGCGCGGCGGCCGTGGCCTCGCGACGGAAGCGCGCTCGAGCATCGTCCTGCTGCGCGTATCTCTCCGAGAGCAGCTTGACTGCAACGGTCCGCGCCAGCACGGAATCCGTCGCGCGATACACCTCCCCCATCCCGCCGTGTGCGACGAGCACGGGCGACGCATATCTCCCTGGAAGGACCTTGCCCGCGATCCGCCAGGTATACCCGCTGCCGCGGGTCTCGACACCGCCTACCGGAGGAGGAAGCCGTCGGCGAGCGGGTCGTCCGGGTCGAGCGTGAACGTGTGCTCGCCCGTGCGATAGGCGCTTCCCTCGACCTCGGTGACGACGGCTGGGAGCCCCGCGACCTCGGTCTCCCCGACGACTCTCCCGCGGAACTCCGTGTCGACGATGCTCAGGTGCCGCAGCTCGTCGCCTCGCCCCAGCTGCCCACTGCGGTCGAGGAGCGCAAGCCGCGCGGACGTTCCGCTCCCGCACGGCGAGCGGTCGACCTCGCCGTCGGCGAAGACGGTGACGTTGCGCTGCGTCAGCGGGTCGTCGCTCTCGTGCTGCCAGAAGATCACGCCGTACACGTCACGGAGCTCCGGCTCGAGCGGGTGCACGACCTCCTGCCACTCCTCGACCGAGCGTTTCAGCTCGCGGCCGAGCTCGATCAGCCGAGGGAGCTCGGCGGGAGCGACGTGCTCCTCGACAGAGGCGTAAAACGCTCCCCCGAACGCGATCTCGACCTCGTGCTCGCCGATCTCGAGCCCGGCCGCGTGCACGTACGAGGGCACGTTGCGGAAGCGCACCGAGCGCACACGCCCGCTCTCCACCTGCGCCCACGTCTCGATCCGACCCGACGGAACGTCGACGACCACGTGGTTCTCGCCCTCGGTGCGCTCCACGACGCCTTCGTCGAGCGCCCACGTCACGAGCGCGATCGTCCCGTGGCCGCAGGCGGTCGAGTAGCCGGCGTTGTGGAAGAACACGACGCCGAGGTCGGCGCCGTCGTCGTTCGGCGCGACGACGTGGCAGCCGTACATGTCGGCGTGGCCGCGCGGCTCGTGGACGAGGAGCCTGCGCACGTGGTCGAGGCGGTCGTGCGCGTCGCGGCGCTTGTCCAGGATCGTCGCGCCGCGGAGCGAGTCCACTCCGCCGGTGACGATCCGGAACGGTTCGCCCGCCGTGTGGTAGTCGACGGTCCGGATCTCCACGCGCGGTCGTCTCAGCGTCCGCTGAAGGATGCCGGACGCTTCTCGAGGAACGCCTGCACGCCCTCCGTGAAGTCCTCCGTCTGCGTCGCGGCCTGCTGGAGCTCCGCCTCGAGCTGGAGCTGCCGGTCGAGCGACGCCGTGTATGCGTGCTCGAAGAGCTGCTTCGTCATCGCCACCGCGCGCGTCGGCAGCGTCGCGTACCAGGCCGCGCGCTCCTGCACGCGATCCGCGAACCCGTCGGCCGGAACCTCCTCCGTCAGCAGCCCCCACTCGACCGCCTCGGTCGCGCCGAGCCGCCGGTTCGAGACCATCCACTCGAAGGCGCGCGAGAACCCCAGCAGCCGGTGGATGAACCACGTGCTCCCCGCGTCGGGAATGAGCCCGATCCCGATGAAGCCGGGCACGAACGTCGCGTCGGAGGAGCCGATGCGGACGTCGCAGGCGCACGCCAGCGAGAGGCCGGCGCCGGCCACGGGGCCGTTGACCGCGGCGAGCACGGGCTTCTCGAGCGCACGGATCGCGCGGATGTTCGGGTGGTAGGTCTGCTCGAGCGCCTCCCGAACGCCGCCGGGAAGGGACTCGAACTCGCGGAGATCCTGTCCGGAGCAGAAGCCACGGCCCGCACCCGTGAGCACGACGGCGCGGACGGCCGGGTTGACGGCGTCGCCGAGTGCCGTGGCGAGCCCCTCGTGCATCGCGCGGTTGATCGCGTTGTAGACGTCGGGCCTGTTGAGCGTGATCGTGAGGACCGCGCCATCGCGCGAAGTGAGGACCTCGTCGGCCATCGCTACTCCTTCCTGTCGCGGTCGAGGAACGCCCGCACTGCGCCCTGCGCCTCGTCGCCGAGCATCGACATCGCGAGCCAGTCGCGCGCGTGGCCGACGGTCTGGTGCCAGGCGAGGTCGCGCCAGACGTTGAGCTGCTGTTTGGCGTAGCGCGTCGTCTGCGGAAGCTTCGTCGCGAGCTTGTCGACCCACTCGTCGACCGCGGCGTCGAGCTCGGCCTTCGGGACGACCCGGTTGACCAGACCCCACTCTTCCGCCTGCGCCGCGGGAATCTCGTCGCAGAGGAAGACGATCTCGCGCGCGCGGCGGTCGCCGACCATGAGCTGGAGCCACTGGGTCGCACCGCCCGCCGGCACAGAGCCGTGCTGGAGGCCGACGTGCCGGATGAACGCGGTGTCGACCATGACCGCGAGGTCGCAGGCCATCTGCAGCTCGTTCCCGCCGCCGACCGCGATTCCGTTGACGCGGGCGATCGTGGGCTTGCCGATCTCGCGCAGGCGATCGTGCATGTCCTTGAAGGCGCCGAACCACTTCCAGTACTCGCTCGAGTTGCCGAGGAGGGTCTCGTCCCACGAGCGTAGGTCGGCGCCGACGCAGAACGCGCGGCCGGCGCCGGTGACGATTACCGCGCGCACGTCGTCGTCCCAGGACGCGTCCTCGCAGGCCCTTGCGATCTCGCGGAGCATCCGGAAGTCGAAGGCATTCAGGACGTCCGGCCGGTTGAGCGTGATCGTCGCGCGAGGGGGCGCCTTCTCGTAGAGGATCGTCTCGAACCCGAGCTCGGCCGGGTCGACCGGGCGCGGATGCGTCGGCTCGGTCACTCTTCGCTGATGTCGGCGAAGTGAACCGTGAAGGGCACGCCCATCGCCATCGCATCCTCGCCCGACGCCGCGAACTCCGGCCCTTTCGTCGCAGCCTTGAACGACTCCATGTCCTCCCACTCGAACTCTGCGTAGTGCCGGAACCTCGGCTCGCCGAAGGGCGATCCAAAGATCCGCCCGTGCCGGACCGCTCTGCACGGGACCTTCACGGCGAACTCGTTGATGTGCTGGCGGTAGCGCTCCGGGTCGGGCTCGGCGTCGAACAGGATGACTGCGCGGACCACGTTCGCTCCCTTCGTCGGTGACGCGAGGCAGCGTATAGCGTCCTCCAAGTGAGCTCGTCCGCCTTCGCCGCCGTGATCGCCGCCGCGGCAGGCCTCGGCGGGGCGGTGCAGATCGCGGTCCAGGGCAGGCTCGGCGACCGGGTCGGGTCGCTCGAGGCGATGGCCACAGCGTCGCTGATCGGAGCCGCGCTCGCACTCGTCGTCCTGCTCGTCGCGCGGCGCTCACTTGCCGGGATCGGCGACGCCGCCGGATCCCCGAAGTGGATGCTCGTCGGTGGCGTGATGAGCGCGCTGATCATCCTCGCGATC
>DASUCI010000107.1:0-4728 GCA_035762825.1 Gaiellaceae bacterium
GGCGCAGGCCATCGCGATCGTGCTCGTCACGCCGGTGAACTTCGTCGGCAATAAGCTCTGGTCGTTCGGACCCCGACGCTGATCGCCGCCGCGCTCGCGGCAATTGCGCTCGCTCTCTCCCCGGCCGGCTCGGCGCAGTCCCCGGACCTGGCGCGGCTCGACGAGGAGGCGGCCGTGGAGCTCGCCCTCGCGCACCCGCAGGTCCGGGCCTGGCTCGATCGCTACCCCCCTGACCCGACGACCGCTGCGGACTTCCGCTCCGACTCGCGCACGTGGCTCGTCAAGGTGTGGTCGGGCGAGGCCGGGCAGGTGGCGCAGGCCGTGGTCGAGGACACGTCGAGCCGGGTCGCCGAGGTGCGGACGGGACCGCAGGTCGCGTGGGGAATGGCGCGTGGTCGCGAGGGTGCGTTCGGCGGGAAGACCCTCCTGCGGCCGTACGTCTGGCTCGGCTTCTGCCTGATCTTCTTCGTCGGGCTCGCGGACCTGCGCAGGCCGTTCTCGGTCCGCAACCTCGACCTGCTCGCGCTCCTCGGCTTCACGGCCTCGCTCGCCTTCTTCGACCGGGGGGAGATCTTCCGCAGCGTGCCGCTCGTCTACCCCGTGCTCGTCTACCTGCTCGCGCGCGGGCTGTGGGTCGGGCTCGGGCGCCGTGGTCCGACGCTCTCGCCGCTCTGGCCGACGTGGGTGCTCGCGGCGGCCGCCGTCTTCCTGCTCGGGTTCCGGGTCGGTCTCAACCTGGAGGCGCCGCGGGGCGTGATCGACGTCGGGCTCGCAAGTGTCGTCGGCGCCAGCCGGATCCTCGACGGCCAGGCGCCGTACGGGAACATGCCCCAGCGCGGCGATCTCGAGCCGTGCGGGCCGAAGGACGCCGACGGGCAGGTCCGCGAGCGCATCCAGACGAACGGTCGCTGCGAGGCCGGGATCGAGCGCGGCGATACCTACGGGCCGGTCTCCTATCTCGCCTATGTCCCCGCGGTCGCGGTCTTCCCGTGGAGTGGGAAGTGGGACTCGCTGCCCGCAGCGCACGCGACCTCGATCGCGTTCGATCTCCTGGCCGTGCTCGCGCTCGTCTTGATCGGGCTGCGGTTCGGAGGCCGACGCCTCGCCGCTCTCCTCGCCTTCGCCTGGGCGGCGTACCCGTTCACGGCCTACACGCTCAACGCGAACACGAACGATGCGATCATGCCCGCGTTCCTCCTGCTCGGATTCCTGCTCGTCACCTCCGACTGGGCACGCGGCGCATCGGTCGCATTCGCCGGCTGGGCGAAGTTCGGCGCCTTGCTGGTCGCCCCGCTCTGGGCCACCTATCCCGTGGCCGAGCTCCGCCGGATCGCCCGCTTCGCGGCGGCCTTCGCCGTCGCGACCGTGGTCGCGTTCTCGATCCTCCTGCTCGAGCCGTCGCTCCGGGACGCGATCCGCACGTTCTGGGAGCGGACGATCGGCTTCCAGTCGGGACGCGACTCGCCGTTCTCGATCTGGGGCTGGGGGCAGTACCACGCCGAGGGCATCCCGGATCTCGGCTTCCTGCACCCGGTCGTCGTCGTCTTCGCGGTCGGGCTGGCGGGCGTCCTGGCGGTCGTCCCTCGACGCAAGACACCGTTACAGCTCACGGCCCTGACGGCGGTGCTTCTCGTCGCATTCCAGCTGACGCTGACGCACTGGTTCTACCTCTACCTGCCCTGGGTCGTGCCCTTCGTCTTTCTCTGGCTGCTCCTCCCGGAGCCGGACGCTCAGGAGACGGACACGCGAATCGCCTCGATCGAGGAGGCCCTGCCGGTCGTGGCGTCGCAGTCCACGACCGCGCCCTCGATCCGCACGCCTCCCTGAGCGGTCTCGAACCGGACTGGCAGGCCCGTCCGCATGCGGCGGATCGCGAGCTCCGCCTCGACGCCGATCACCGAGTCGTGTGGGCCCGTCATGCCCGCGTCCGTGATGAACGCGGTGCCCTTCGGGAGCACGGTCGCGTCGGAGGTCTGGACGTGCGTATGGGTGCCGATCACCGCGGTCACGCGTCCGTCGAGATAGCGGGCGAGAGCCGCCTTCTCGCTCGTCGCCTCGGCGTGCACGTCGACGAGGACGACGGGAGTCTGGGCGCGCGCCTCGTCCACGAGGGCGTCGATCACCTCGAACATCGACGTCGCCGGGTGGAGGAACAGCGAGCCGAGTACGTTGACGACGCCGAGCTTCGCGTCACCGACGGGGACGACGGCCAGCCCGCGGCCAGGCGTCGCGCGCGACGTGTTCGCCGGACGGATCACGCGCTCGGACCCCTCGAGGTACGGACCGATCTCCGTGCGCCGGAAGGCGTGGTTGCCGAGCGTGATCGCGTCGACGCCCATCGCCAGGATCTGCTCCGCGAGGCGCGGGGTGATGCCGATCCCGTCCGCCGCGTTCTCGCCGTTCACGACGCAGGCGTCAATCGCGTGCTCGGCCTTGATCGACTGCAGGCGCTGCTCGAGAGCCCCGCGACCGGGCGCCCCCACGACGTCGGCGATGAAGAGGATGCGCAGAGCGCGGAGAGGTTACGGCACGCCGAGTGTCGCCGACGGGTACACCTGGAGGGCGACATTGTTGCCGCCTTCGACCGCGTAGCGACCGAGTGCCTGGCGCTCGTGGCGGCTGATGTTCGTCACCGTCCCGAGCTTCGACGAGCCCGCGGCGACGTTCGCGCCGACCGAGAGCACGGGATCCGGTTGCACGTTCTGGATCGACACCACGAGTGACGGAGCAGACGACGGCCGGAGCTCCACCTCCGCGCCGATGACCTTGCCGGACACGATCTGATCCCTGATCGCGACGACGGTCCCGTCGACGGGCGAGTAGACGTCCGTTCCCGCCACGGCTCCGACGTCGAGCGTGCGAAGAGGCCCTCCGGAGAGCTGGTACCAGGCGAGCCCGGATTTCGACGCGCCCGTGATCCGGTGCCACAGCCGCGCGATCAGACCCTCGTTGCGCTGCGGGCCGACCGGCTTCAGGACGAGAGCGCCCTCGTCGCTTCCGTGGAAGCCCACGGCTGTCACACCTCCCTCCGCGACCGGCGACTCGACGCGGAGGTTCCCGACCGTCGCGAGGACCTGCGGCTCCGGCGGCGCCGACGTCACCGGAAGCGGAGCGGGGCGGCTGACGGCGGGGGTGCTCTCGCCGTCGAACGCGGTCAGGGCGAGGGTCGCGATTGCGAGTACGGCGATCACGACCCCGACCGCGATGCGCCGCGACCTGGCCTGCGCGCGCCGACGATCCGCGCGCAGGCGTGCGGCGTGGCGTGATCGCGGGGTCGCGGTGGCCATGTTCGGACCGTAGCAAGCTCTTCGACAGGTGCTCGCAGCCCGCCGCGATACGATCCGGCGCATGGCCGGCCCCGGCCCGACGATCCAGATCCCGCGGTGGATCCAGCTGGTCGTCCTCCCCGTTCTGCTCGTCCTTGCGTTCCTGCTCGCGGCGAAGCTCGGGCACGTCCTCTTCCTCTTCCTGACGGCGAGCGTGATCGCGTTCACGCTCAATCCGCTCGTTCGCGACCTGACGCGTCTGCGGGTCCCGCGCGGGCCGGCGGTGTTCTTCGTCTACACCATCTTCGCGGCGGTCGTCATCGCGCTTCTCGTCGCGATCGGCGCGGTCGCGTTCGACCAGACGCGGAACGCCGCCGACCGCATCGACGAGTACGTCACCGAGGAGCTCGACTCAGGCCAGACCGCGGCCGAGGCCGATCTCGACCGCCTGCAGGCGTGGTTGGACGATCACGGCCTCGAGGACGTGCGCGTGCGCGCGCAGATCAACGAGTGGCTCGACTCGCTGAGCGCAGGCGAGATCTCGGGCTATGCGCAGGACGCCATCGAGTTCGCGCAGGGAGCGGCATTCTCGTTCGTCCTCCTGATGTTCTCGATCATCCTCATCGTCGTCATCTCGATCTACATGCTCCTCGACATGCAGCGCCTCGAGCGCTCGATCGACGCGCGCTTCCCACCGCACGGCGGCGCGCCGCTCACGCAGCGGATCGAGAGCGCGCTGTGGGGCTACCTCAAAGGGCAGGCGATCCTGTCGACCGTCATCGGGACGAGCGCCGGCGTCGGCATGTACGTCCTCGGCATCACCGGGCTCGTCGAGGGCGCGGAGGAGTACGCGCTCCTCTTCGGCCTCTGGACGGCCTTCATCGAGGTGATCCCGTACATCGGCCCGTGGCTGTCGGCCGTGCCGCCCGCGATCTTCGCGCTGTTCGCCGATCCGCCGTGGGGAGTCGTCTGGGTCGGGCTCCTCTTCCTGTTCATCTACCAGGTGGAGGGCCACATCGTCGTGCCCAACGTGATGGCGAGCGCGCTGCGCCTGCACCCGCTCCTCGTCATCTTCGGTCTGCTCGCAGGGGGCGCCTTGTATGGGATCGCCGGCGTCCTCGTCGCGCTGCCGACGATGGCCGGCGGACGCGCGATCTGGGAGTTCTTCCGTGAGCGGGTGACACTCGAGAGCTGGGAGGAAGGTGGGGGCGAGGTGCCCGTGGAGGTCGACATCGAGCCGCCGCGGGCGGCGAGCGGGTAGCGCCGTGTTCGACGCGATCGCCGATGCCGCCGCGGCGGAGAGCCCACTCTGGGAGGACGCCCTGCGTCCGGCGTCCGAGCGGCAGCCCGAGGCCGTGTTCTCGCCGCTCGCGCCCCACGAGCACCGGGTCGGGCTCGAGACGATCTACGAGGGCTATCTCGTCCACTACGGACGCTCACGGCTGTTCGCGCCGCCCGACCG
>DASUCI010000108.1:0-16569 GCA_035762825.1 Gaiellaceae bacterium
ACTTGCGCAGGAGGAGCCACGACAGCGTCACGCCCCAGAGCGATTCGGTCGCGACGATCGGCGAGACGACGGATACCCGGCCCCGGTAGAACGCCTCGAACAGCAGCACGTACGACGCGCCGTAACAAAGCGCAGCGGGGAGGAACGCGACGACGCCGTGACGGGTGAGCCGGGCACGAGTGACGGCTGCGAAGACGAGAGCGACGGTCGCTCCCGTCGCCATCGTCGCGAACGCCGCGGCCCCGGGATCCGCGGCGTCGGTCTGCATGCCCAGCCAGCGGACGAGGTTGTCCCGCACCGCGAAGGCGATCGTCCCGAGCAGGGCGAACACCAGCCCGACGCGCCGAAAGTGCACGGGTCGCGTCGGCTCGCTCGCAAGCACGACTCCGCCGCCGACGATGAGCGCGGCGCCGAGGACGAGGCCGGCGACGACCGGCTCGTCGAGAAAGAGGAAGGCGATCCCGACCGCGAACAGCGGAGCAGTTCCCGTCACGACCGACGTCCGCGACGCGCCCGCATCCCGCACGCCGAACGTGAAGAAGAGCTGCGAGGCGCCGGGCGCGAGCAGCCCGGCGAGCAGGAACGGCCAGAGCCCACCCAGGTTCCAGTCGTTCGCGAAGATCGCGGCGACCGCGGTGACGGCGAACGCAGGGAGAACCGTGAACAGCGTCCCCGCCTCCGCCGAGACGCCGGTCTGCAGCGCGAGCCGCACGAAGACGGTCATGAGGCCGAAGAGGAACGCGGACAGCGCCCCGAGGACGATCGGCGTCACGTCCGGGCCGGCCCACGCCAGGCGAGCCGGCGGAGCGTCGCCGCCGCGGCGGGCTCGGCGACGAGGATCCCGGCCATCATCACCGCGCAGCCGATCCAGCCCGCCCACCCGAGGATCTCATTGGCGAGGAGGACGCCTGCCAGGGCGGCGAACGGCGCCTCGAGGGTGAACACGAGAGCGGCGCGAGCCGCGGTCGTACGCGCCTGCACCCAGGTCGCGATCAGATAGCCGAGCGCGCCGGCGAAGATGCCCGTCACGAGCAGCGCTCCCCAGACGGTCGCGCCGCGCGGCACCTCGAGCTCACCGAGCGCCACCGCCACGATCGTGAAGCCGACGAACGCCGTGGCCATCTGCAGGAACGTCAGCGCGCGGGGGTCGTACCGCGGCGCGAACCGCTCCATCGCGGTGATCTGGAACGCCTGGAAGATCGCGTTCCCGAGCACCAGGGCGTTCCCGAGCGTCGAGCCACCCGGCACGCCGTTCAGGAGCAGCAGTCCGACCACGGCCAGAGCCACGCCCGCCCACAGCGCGCGCGGCACCCGCGTCCCGAAGAACGCGAGTGCGAGCAGAGGCGTGAAGACGACGTACAGCCCGGTGATGAAGCCGGTGCTGGCGACCGTCGTCAGCTCGAGCCCTGCGGTCTGCAGGCCGTAGGCGATCGCGAGCAGCACACCGGCACCGACTCCGGCCGCATAGCCGGACTGCGGCATCGTCCGCAGGGAGCGCCAGGCGAACGGGGCGAGCACGACCGTCGAGATCGCGAACCGCACGGCCAGGAATGCGAACAGCGGGTAGAGCGCGATCGCGTCCTGTACCTGGACGAACGTGACGCCCCAGATCGCGGTGACGCCGACGAGGGCGAGGAGTGGCGCGCGCCGGGTCACCGCGTCGATTCTCTACATTCCGTGCATGACCGTCCTCGACACCCTGGGCCGGCCGGTCCGTGATCTGCGGATCTCGGTCACCGACCGCTGCAACTTCCGCTGCGTGTACTGCATGCCGAAAGAGGTGTTCGGGCACGACTACCGCTTCCTGCCCCGTCGCGAGCTCCTCACGTTCGAGGAGATCGAGCGCGTCGCGCGCGTCTTCGTCGACCTCGGTGTGCAGAAGCTCCGGATCACGGGCGGCGAGCCGCTCCTCCGCCGGGACCTCGAAGTGCTCGTCGGCCGGCTTGCGGCGCTCGGGGAGGACCTCGACGTCACGCTGACGACCAACGCGGCGCTGCTCGCCCAGAAGGCACGCGCGCTCGCCGACGCCGGGCTCTCGCGGATCACCGTCAGCCTCGACTCGCTCGACGACGAGGTTTTCCGCGCGATGAACGACGTCGACTTCCCGGTCGCGCGCGTGCTCGCGGGCATCGACGCTGCGGCGGACGCCGGCCTCCCGGTGAAGGTCAACGTCGTCGTCAAGCGCGGGCTGAACGAGTCGTCGATCCTCGACATCGCCCGCCGCTTCCGCGGAACGGGGCACGCCGTCCGCTTCATCGAGTTCATGGACGTCGGCGCGACCAACGGCTGGCGCCTCGACGACGTCGTTCCGGCCGCGGAGATCGTCTCCACGATCGGTGCCGAGTTCCCGCTCGAGCCGGTTCAGGCCGCGTACCGAGGCGAGGTCGCCGAACGCTACCGGTACCTGGACGGCGCGGGCGAGATCGGTGTGATCGCGTCCGTGACGCAGCCCTTCTGCGGCGACTGCACGCGCGCGCGCATCTCGGCCGATGGCAAGCTCTACACCTGCCTCTTCGCGATCCGTGGCCACGACCTGCGGGCGCTGCTGCGCTCGGAATCGGGCGACGAGCTCGAGGAGACGATCCGGGCCGTGTGGTCACGTCGCGCGGATCGCTACTCCGAGATCCGCACCGGCGAGACCTCGGCGCTCCGCAAGGTCGAGATGTCGTACATCGGCGGCTAGCTCCTCGGACTCCGGCGTTTCGCGCCCTTTCGCACGAGGGAATGCTCTCTCTGCGCACCTCGTTAGAATTGAGTCGTCGTGTCGAGCTTCGTCGCCGAGACATCCCGGCGCCTGCCACGCGGCTGGGCGCACCTGGCCTTCCAGTTCCTGATCTGGATCGGCTTCTACGTCGCGTACCAGGTCGCGCGCGGCGCAGCTGATCGCAGCGTCACGGACGCGTTCCACAACGGCGAGTGGATCCTCCGTCAGCAGCAGGCGCTCGGCGCGCTGTTCGAGCCCGCCGTCCAGCGCTTCGTCGACGGATCGTCGGTCATGGTCCTGCTGACGTCGTACACGTACTGGCTCTCGCAGTTCGCCGTCGTCGGCGCGACGCTTCTCTGGATCTACTTCAAGCACCACGAGCGCTTCGCCGGCTTCCGCAACTGGCTGATCGTCGCGAACCTCGTGGGGCTCGTCGGCTACATCCTCGTGCCGACTGCGCCGCCGCGAATGTTCCCGGAGTGGGGCTTCGTGGACACGCTCGGTCAGTTCTCCTCCATCAACCACGACAGCGGCCTCATCTCGTTCGCGTCGAACCCCTACGCGGCGATGCCGAGCCTCCACTCGATGGACGCGCTCATCGTCGGCATCGTCATGTTCGGCGTCGTTCGCTCGAAGCTCGCGAAGGCGCTGTGGCTCGCGTGGCCGGCGTGGGTCGGATTCGCGGTCATCTCGACCGGCAACCACTACTGGCTCGACGTCGTCGCGGGCTTCGTGCTCGCGCTCGTGACGGGCTGGGCGCTTCGGCGCATCCATACGCTGCGAACGCAGCGCGCATGACCGAGCAGGAACCCGCGCGCGTCAACCAGTTCGACAGGGTCAAGCAGGAGTACACCCAGGCCGCACGCGAGATCCTGCAGCGCTCCATGCGCGGGGTCGCGAAGACAAAGCTGACCCCGGACATGCTCACGCTCGCGGGCGTCTCGCTGTGTCTCGCGGGCGCCGTGCTCGTCGGGTTCGAGAACCGCAACGAGAAGCTGTACTTCTGGCTCGGCGGCGCGCTCTTCGTGATCGGATCGGTCGCCGACATCCTCGACGGCGCACTGGCGCGCGCGGCGAGCAAGGGGACCGTCTTCGGCGCGTTCCTCGACTCCACGTTCGACCGGCTCGGCGAGGCGGCCATGCTGACGGCCATCGGCCTCGTCTTCATGCGCGAGGGAAACGAGATCGCCCTGGTAGCGACCTTCGCCGCCGTGATCGGCTCCTTCCTCGTCTCCTACACGCGTGCGAAGGCCGAAGCGCTCGGACTCCGCGGCGACGTCGGCTTCGGCTCGCGCGTCGAACGGGTGGTGCTCATCTCGGTGGGCTTGGGTCTCGCGCCCTGGGGGCTGCTCCAGTGGCCGATCTACGCCCTGGCGGCGATGGCGTGGGTCACCGTCGTTCAGCGCATGCTCTTCGTCCGCCGGCAGCTGCGAGAGCTTGCCGAGCAGACCCCAGGTGTCGTAATCGACTGAGCGGGTACTTCTTCCTTCGAGAACGATCCGAAGGAGGTGGGCGCTCGTGGCGACCACGAAGCAGGTTCGTGCTGCCAAGCGCAACATCCAGAAGGCCCAGAGGGCCGCGAAGAGTAAGCGAACGATCGCGCATCTGCCGGAATCGACGCGACGCGATCTCGGGAAGCAGGCGGCGAAGGCACGTCAGCGTGGGGGTCGCCCGGGCCGCGCGCTCGAAGACCGCACGCGCGAGCAGCTCTACGAGCTCGCGAAGAAGCGGAATATCCGCGGGCGGTCGAAGATGGGCAAGTGGGACCTGATCCGCGCGCTGCGCGGCTAGCGTAGCTTCAACGAATGCGATAGAGTGCTAGCACTTTGGCTGCTAGCAAACAACACCGGGCGGGCATCTTGGTCAGGATGCCCGCGCAATTGAAGGGTGCGCTCGTCCGCGAAGCCGCCCGGCGTGAGTCCAACGTCAACGACGTTGCGGCGAGCATTCTCGCCGACGAGCTCGGCGTCCCCTTTTCTCCCAGCGGCCGCCGCCGCAAAGTGCTAGCAGGCTCGAGCCCCGTCCTCCTCCTTCGTGTCCCGCAGGAGCTGAAGGACGAGATCCATGCGGAGGCGTCGCGGCGCGACTCCAACGCGAACGACGTCATCCTCGCCGCGCTCGCCGACGGGCTCGGCGTTCCGGCACAGAGCAATCGCAAAGGAAGGAAGTCAATGGCTAGCACCAACGGGAAGCAGAACGGACGCGCGAAGGACAAGGTGCGCGTCGCGATCATCGGCGTGGGCAACTGCGCCAACTCGCTCCTGCAGGGGGTCGAGTACTACAAGGACGCGAAACGCGAGGACTCGGTCCCCGGTCTCATGCACGTCGATCTCGGCGGCTATCACATCTCGGACATCGAGTTCACGGCCGCCTTCGACGTCGTGAAGGGCAAGGTCGGTGTCGATCTCGCCGACGCGATCTGGGCCAAGCCCAACGACACGATCAAGTTCGCGGACGTGCCCAAGACTGGCGTCAAAGTCTCGCGCGGCATGACGCACGACGGCATCGGCAAGTACATGGCGCAGGTCGTCGAGAAGGCGCCGGGCCAAACCGACGACGTCGTGAAGATCCTCAAGGAGACCGGAACCGACGTCGTCGTCAACTACCTCCCAGTCGGCTCGGAGGCCGCGACGAAGTGGTACGCCGAGCAGATCCTCGAGGCCGGCGTCGCGATGGTGAATTGCATGCCCGTCTTCATCGCCCGCGAGCCGTACTGGCAGAGGCGCTTCGAGGAGGCCGGCTGCCCGATCATCGGCGACGACATCAAGTCGCAGGTCGGCGCGACGATCACGCACCGCGTGTTGACGACGCTGTTCGGCGACCGCGGCGTGCACCTCGACCGCACGATGCAGCTGAACGTCGGCGGCAACTCCGACTTCCGCAACATGCTCGAGCGCGAGCGCCTCGAGTCGAAGAAGATCTCGAAGACGAACGCGGTCACGTCGATGCTCGACTACGACATCGGCGCGGACAACGTCCACGTCGGCCCGTCGGACTTCGTACCGTGGCTGACCGACCGCAAGTGGGCCTACATCCGCATGGAGGGCTCGTCGTTCGGCGACGTGCCGCTCAACGTCGAGCTGAAGCTCGAGGTCTGGGACTCGCCGAACTCGGCGGGCATCGTCATCGACGCGGTCCGGCTCGCCAAGCTGGCGCTGAACAACGGCATCGCCGGCTCGCTCGAGGCGCCGAGCGCGTACCTCATGAAGTCACCGCCGAAGCAGATCCGCGACGACGAGGCACGCGAGGACATCGAGCGCTTCATCGTGAAGAACGCGGTGAAGAAGCCAAAGGCGGCGGCGAAGGCGTGACCGGAAGCCGCTACGCGCGGTTCTTCTGGATCGGGGCGGCGGGTGCACTCGCTCTCGCCGCCCTGATCGGCATCTCGTCGCTGCTCCGAAGCGACTTCTCCGAAACCGACTGGCAGATCCTTCTCACGCTTCTCGCCCTCATCGTTTCGGCGGGCACGGCGGTCGCTGGACTGAACGTGGCGGAACGCGACCACGGCGTGGCCGGTTGGACTGCCGTCGCCGTTGCACTCGTCGCGTTCGTCTTCATCGCCGGCGCGACCTGGAACGGGTTCAACGACGAGACGCTGGCCAAGCTCGCGGGCACGGCCGCGTTCGGTCTCGTCGCGACGCTGCTCGGGATCACCCAGCTCGTCCTTCATCGAGGCCGCCACGCATGGGTCATCGCGATCACCTGGGTAGCCCTGGCCCTCGCAGCTCTCCTGTCGACGAGCGCGCTGTGGAACGAGAGCGGCGAGGCCTGGAAGGTCGCCGCGTCGTTCTGGATCGTCGGGACCGTGGGCTGGCTGAACCTGCCGGTGCTCCAGCGCTTCAGCGCCGCAGCCACACCGACCGGCCACGAACGTGTCCTCGCCGCGCTCGACGATGTCGAGCTCGTGGCAACCCGATCGGGCAGCGGCCTTGCCGTCGACCTCGCGCCCGGCGAGCAGCTCGCGCTGCGACGACGCTCGAGCGCGTAACCGCATCGTCCGTCGCGCCGAGTCCCACCTTGTAACTTGCGACCGGTGAGCCTCCGCATCTGTTTCGTCACGCCGTTCGCGTGGTCGCAACCGCACGAGGTGAACATGCACGTCGGGGGCACGGCCGCGGCGCTCCGGCGCCTCGGACACGAGGTGACGGTGCTCGCGCCCTCCTCGCGGGCCCGCGACCTCCTCGCCGGGCGGCGAGCGCTGCAGCGCGGCGCCGATGCCGACGTCATCGCCGTCGGCCCGTCGATCCCGGTCTCACGCCGGACGAACATGGGCGTGCCGGTGGCTGTGCGGGCGAACCTGCGGCTCGCACTCGCGCATGGCCGATTCGACGTCGTCCACGGATTCGAACCGGGCCTCCCGAGCCTCTCGTACCTCGCCCTCACGTCGACGCACGCGCTGACCGCCGCCACCTTCTTCTCCGTCGACCGGCTCGCGTATCCGGCGCGGCGCTCGCGGCGCGACCGGCTCCGAACGCGGATCGACGCGCTCCTCGCGACGTCGGAGACGACTGCCGGCGCCGCAGCCGAGCGGTTCGACGGGGAGTACGGGATCGTCCCGCTCGGAGTCGACCTGAATCTCTTCCGCCCCGCGCCGAAACGGGACCTGATCGTCGTCGAGCTCGAGCCCGGGGGCCGACCGACGACGCGTGCGCTGCTCCGGCTGCTCGACGATTCGCCGGGCTGGGAGGCTGTGCTCGTGCACACGAAGCCGCTCGGGTTCCGCCCGACGATCCCGAGACGCCTGCGCTCCCGGGTACACGTCCGCGCGACGCGAACGGCGGCCCAGCGGCTCGATGCCCTCGGGCCGGCCTCGCTCTTCGTCTCGGCCCCGGGAGGCGAGGAACGCCTCGAGCTCGAGGCAGCCGCCTGCGGGGTGGCGATCGTCGACGGCGCGAGCGATCGCGTCGAGGCGGAGGTCGAGCGCCTCGTCGCCGATCCGGCGAGCGTCGCCACGGCCGCCAGCGCCGCACGAGCTCGAGCCGAACAGCAGAGCTTCGACGTCGTCGGCGCCGAGCTCGACCGGGTCTATGCGAAGCTCGCCCGCAAGCGCCGCGTCGCGCGCACCGAGGAGGACGACCCGCTCGCGGGACGCGAGTGGCTCACGATCGACCTCCACCTCCATACGGACTGGTCGCACGACTGCTCGATCCCGGCCGAGGACCTGCTCGACCATGCCGAGGAGATCGGCCTCGGCGGCATCGCGGTCACGGACCACAACGTCTTCGGGGGCGCCCTCGAGGCCGTCGAGCTCGCGCGCGGCCGCGACCTCGTCGTGATCCCCGGCGAGGAGGTCAAGACGGACAAGCAGGGCGAGGTGATCGGGCTCTTCCTGCAAGAGGAGATTCCGCGCGGGATGACGTTCGCCGATACCGTCGCCGCGATCCGCGAGCAAGGCGGCCTCGTCTACCTCCCGCATCCGTTCGATCGGCTGCACGCCATCCCGGACCCGGACACGATCCACCGCCACGTCGCAGAGATCGACGTCTTCGAGGTGTACAACGCGAGGCTCCTCCGCGACTCGTTCAACGACGAGGCGCTCCGCTTCGCCCGGAAGTACCGGCTGCTCCAGGGCGCCGGCTCGGACGCGCACGTCCTCCAGGGCGTCGGGACGGGCGCGGTACGCATGCGCCGCTTCGACGGCCCGGAGGAGTTCCTGCTCTCACTCAGGTCGGCCGAGATCCTGCGCCGGCCGAAGTCGCTCGCCTACCTCCAGTCGCTCAAGTGGGTGGCACAGGTCAAGGAAAGGGTCCGCTGAGGGAGAAGGGTGACTCCGACTCCGTGCCCGCCTCCGTGTCCACCGACGAGATCTACGAGCGGTACCTCAAGAAGGCGATCTCCGAGATCAACGAGCTCGGGGACGAGCTCGCGCGCGCCGGGGACGAGCTGCGGGTGCCCGTCGTCGGGTCGGGCCACCCGCTTGCCGACATTATGCTCCTGAAGTTCTCGCCGCAGCCGGCGGAGATCCAGGAGGGCGTCGCGTTCTTCGGACGCTCGGGGCAAGCCGTGCTGAAGTCTCTGCAGCGCCTCCACGTGGACCCGATGTCCGTGTACGGGACGAACTGCCTCAAGTTCGGCACGGAGGACCCCGCCGACGCCGCGGCGTGGCTGACGCGGGAGCTCTCGATCGTCCAGCCCAAGCTGCTAGTCGCAATGGGCGACCGATCCGTCGCCTTCGTCGACGAGCTGGCGTTCCCGCTCTCCGACGCGCTGGAGCCCGACTCGGTCGGCTCGATCCAGCGGTTCACTCCGACGATCCAGGCTCTCGTGACGCCGGACATCGACGAGGCCCTCGACGAGGCGCCCGCGAAGTCCGCATTCTGGAACGCCTTCAAGGCGCTCGGCCCCTGGTGGGCGGAGCAGCCCCCTTATTGAGGTCGCGGCGGGGGATCGCCCTCGCCGGGCTGCTGGCTCTCCTGGTCGCGTACAGCGCCGGCGCGAAGCACCTGCCCGAGCTCGCCTCGGAGCACCTCGACGTCGTGTTCTACGCGCTCGTCGTCCTGCCGGCGTTCGCAGCGGCGATCTGGCTCGCGCTCCCGCTCGTGGGCGCAGGCACGAAGACGCTGGTCGCGCTCGCCGCGGCCACCGGAGTTCTTGCGATCGTTCTCGCCGTTCTCGGCGTCGACTCCGCTGCCAACGTCGCAAAGCTCGCCTGCTACGCGCTCGCGGGATTCGCCTTCCTCTCGCTCTTCGAGGAGCTGTGGTGGATCACGCTCGTTGCCGTCCTGGTGCCATGGGTGGACGTCTGGTCGGTGGCGGCAGGCCCGACGGAGTACGTCGTCGAGGAACGCCCGGGCCTGTTCCAGAACGTCGCCATCGCGTTCCCGAGCCCGGGTGAGGCCGTGATCGTGAACATCGGGCCGCCCGACATCGTCTTCTTCGCGCTCTTCCTCGCTGCCGCGGCTCGCTTCGACCTGCGTGTCGCCGCGACCTGGATCGGGATGACGGCGTGCCTGGCGGTCACGCTCGCGCTCGTGTGGTGGTGGGACGACATCGCAGGACTTCCCGCGCTGCCGGCCGTGTGCCTCGGCTTCCTCGTGCCGAACGCGGACGTGCTCTGGCGCGATGCACGCGGCGCGCGCGCCCGCGTTTCGCCGTAGGGGCGAGATATATCTCGCCCCTAGACCCGCCTAAGGGCCGACACCGACTCGACGTGCGGCGTGTGCGGAAACATGTCCACGGGCCGGCACCGCTCGAGCTGGTAGCCGTACTCGTCGCGCAGGACCTGAAGGTCCGAGGCAAGGGTCGTCGGATTGCACGAGACGTAGACGATCCGCGACGCGCCCAGCGCGCCCGTTCGCCGGAGCGCCTTGCCCGCGAGGCCTGCCCGAGGTGGATCGACGATCACGACATCGGGCTCGCCCGCCTCCTCTCGGAGCTCCTCCACCGTCTGGCCGACGTTCCCGGCGAAGAAGCTGGCGTTCGGAACGCCGTTGAGCTCCGCGTTCTCGATCGCGCACGCGACGGCCTCCTCGGAGATCTCGAGACCCCACACCGACGCTGCACGGCCCGCGAGTGCGAGCCCGATCGTGCCGGTGCCGCAGTAGAGGTCGTAGACGTTCTCCGTTCCCGTGAGGGCGGCATACTCCCGCGCGAGCTCGTACAGCCGCTCGGCCATCTCGGTGTTCGTCTGCAGGAATGCCGACGGACGGACGCGGAAGCGCAGGCCGAGGATCTCCTCCTCGATCGCCTCCTCGCCCCAGAGGAGCTTGGTCGGGAGATTCGTCTGCTCCGCAGGCGTGTCGTTGATCGCCCAGTGGACCGAGCGCACTTCGGGGAAGCGCCGCAGGACGTCGACGAGGTAGCCGGCCTCGAAGCGCTCGCCCGGCGCCGTCACGAGCACGACGAGCGCCTGCCCGGTGTTGCGCCCCTCGCGGACGACGAGGTGCCGGAGGTACCCGCTTCCGGTCTCCTGGTCGTACGAATCAAGCCCTTCCTCGCGAGCCCAGTCGCGAACCGCGGCTCGGATCGCATTTCCGACGTCGGTGGTCAGGAGGCATACGTCGATCCCGATGACCTCGTCCCACCGGCCGGCACGATGGAAGCCGAGGTCGACGCCCTCCGCCGTGCTCGTGAACGAGTACTCGAGCTTGTTGCGATACCCGTACTGGGAGGCCGCCGGGACGATCGGCTCGAGCGGAGGGTCGTCGAAGCGACCGATCCGCACGAGCGCATCGCGTACCTGACGCTCCTTCTCCGTGACCTGTGCCTCGTACGCGAGGTCCTGGAAGCGACAGCCGCCGCACACGCCGAAGTGCGGGCAGGGCGCGTCCACTCGGTCGGAGCTGCGCCGAACGACCTCGGTCACCACACCTTCGGCGAATCCGCGCTTCACCTTGGTGACGCGGGCGCGCACGTCGTCACCGGGAACGCCCCCGCGAACGAACACGACGAAGCCGTCGTGGCGCGTGACGCCGCTCCCGCCGTAGGCGAGCGAATCGACCCGGAGCTCGAGCTCCTCTCCCTTACGAACGGGCGCGGCCATAGCCGAACCAGCCTAGAGGCGCCGGGCTACGTGATGTCCCGGCGGCTCGTGCGAAGCACCGCGAGCACCGCAGCGACGCCCGTCCACGCGAGAGCGACTGCGACGGAGCGCGCCCACGAAAGGCCCTCGTCCGACGTGTCGACGGTTCCCCCTAGCGCCGCGGCCGGGAAGTACTCCGACACGCCGTCGAGATCGAGCAGACCGAGGATCACCCAGCAGATCGGCTCGAGCACGAACATCCAGAGGAGCGCACCGACGAGTGCCCCGACCTGGGAGTGGACGGCACCGCCGATTCCGGCGCCGAGGACGCCGGCGAGCGACGCGACCAGAAGCGCGCGCCACGTGGCATCGGCGGCCTCGCCCGCCTCGAGTGGCACGTCGAGGACGCCGAGCCAGATCACGGCGGTGACGGCGATCACCACGATCATCGCCGCCATGAGGAGGACGCCCGTGACGCCGCCCGTGAACAGCTTCACGCCGACGAAGCGAGGTCGACGAGGCGAGGCGAGCAGCGTCCTCGCGATCGTGCCGTGACGGAACTCGTTGGTCACGAGGATGATCCCGAGCAGCAGCGCGAGAATCGAACCGGGGAACGCCGCGTCGAGCACGATCCGGAACTGCAGCTCCGGATCGAGCCGATCCGACTCCGACGAGCCGCCGATGTTCCCCGCCGCAACGAGGCCCCCGAACAGCAGCGCCACGAGGAGGAAGCCCCACGTCGAGCGCAGTGTCCGGAGCTTCACGAGCTCGGCGGCGAACAATCGGGTCATGCCCCGCGCTCTCCCGGATCCCCCGTGAGCTCGAGGAAGACCTCCTCGAGCGACGCGCGCTCGACCGACAGCTCGTGGAGAACGATGCCGTTCGCGGCGGCGAGCTCACCGACTCGCTCGGGCGGCGCCACCACCGCGAGCCGCCCGTCGGCGATCGTCGCCACGTCGACCCCCTGGTCGGCGAGCAGCGTCGCGAGCCGATCCGCCGTCGGCGAGCGCACCGTCGTCGACGCGGCCGCCATCGCCTCGACCTCGGACATCGCCGCGTGCGTGATCAGCCTCCCGCGGTGGACGATCACGACGTCGTCGACCGTCTGGGCGACCTCCGAGAGCACGTGGCTCGAGATGAGGATCGTCCTCCCCTCCGCGGCGAGCGAGCGCAGGAAGTCGCGAAGCCAGCGAATGCCTTGCGGGTCGAGACCGTTCGCCGGCTCGTCGAGGACGAGCACCTCGGGATCGCCGAGCAGCGCGGCGGCGAGCCCGAGGCGCTGCCGCATACCGAGCGAGTAGCCCTTCACGCGGCGTCGGCCTGCCGCCCCGAGGTCGACCAGCGAGAGCACTTCGTCGACGCGCGACTTCGGGATGCCCCCGGCGACGGCGAGCACGCGCAGGTGGTTCCGTCCCGACCGCCCCGGATGGGCATCGAAGGTCTCGAGAAGGACGCCGACGCGGCGTACCGGCTCCTGCAATTCGCGGTATTGCACGCCGAGAACGGAGGTCCCGCCCGACGTCGGCCGAACGAGACCGAGGATCGCCCGCATGGTGGTCGACTTGCCGGCGCCGTTGGGACCGAGGAACCCCGTGATCCTTCCCGGCTCGACGGAGAACGAGAGATCGTCGACGGCGAGCGTCGCACCGAAACGCTTCGTGAGGCCGACGACCTCGATCACCGAAGGACGCTGACGTAGACCGAGCGATCTCGCGGCCCATCGAACTCACAGAAGAAGATGCCCTGCCAGGTCCCGAGCGCGAGCGATCCGTCGTCGCGGAGCGGGATCACGACGCTCGGGCCCATCAGCGCTGCGCGCACGTGCGTCGGAGCATTCTCCTCCCCCGGCTCGACGTGCTCCCACGGCCACCCGTCGTCGACCATGCGCTCGAGTGCCGTCTCGAGATCGCGTGCAACGGCGGGATCGGCGTGCTCGTTGATCGTGACGCCCGCTGTCGTGTGCGGGACGTAGACGAGTACCGCCGAGCCCTCCGCACCCGCGATGGCGTCACGCACCTCGCCGCTGATGTCCACGACGTGACTCCGCCGCGCCGTGCGCACCCGGATTTCGTGCATCGACGTCTAGAGGCTTGGTGCGGGTTGGAGGTGCGTACGGGGAGGGTATGCGCCAAGCAGCGGCGCCGGCTCGGGTGGCGTGCAGGCTTGACGCCTGGATGCCGCCCGAGACGGCGGCGCTGCGCCGTGCGCAGACCCCCATCCGTGCGTGCCTGCAACCCGCATCAAGCCTCTAGAGCGCGCCGCCGGCCGCCGGGGGCGCCCCGGCCTCGAGCGGCTTCTCGCCACCCGCTGCGCGGCTCAGATGCTCCTCGACGCTCAGCAGGTTGTCCTTGCCGCGCTCGACCACGGCGAGCAGCTCGGTCATCGACGCGACCTCCTCGCGCTGCTCCTGGAGGAACCAGTGGAGGAACTGCTCGCCGACGAGCTCGCCTTCGTCCCGCGCGAGCTTCACGAGCTCGATGATCTGGTCCGTGACCCGCTTCTCCTGCGCGAGCGCGAGAGCCACGGGCGCGACGACGTCGTCGAAGGCGGTCTGGGGCGCCTCGACCCCGGGAATCACGACGTCCTCGTCGGCATCCAAGAGGTACTGGACCATGATCATCGCGTGATTCCGCTCCTCGACCGCCTGTCGGTAGAAGTGAGCGGCGAGCTGAGGCAGGTTCTCGCTGTCGTAGTAGACCGCGATTGCGATGTACTGCTGCGACGCGCCGAACTCGTACCCGACCTGGCCGTTGAGCGCCTCGGCGAACGTGGGCATTTGCGCGACTCTACCGGCCGAGAAACCACGAGTGCGCCTACCATCCGCGAATGGCGGGCGTCCCGACGACCATGAAGGGACGCAACTTCACGCGCGTCGCGGATTGGTCGCGTGAAGAGCTCGAGACCCTTCTCGACCTCGCGGAGGAGCTCAAGGCGGAACGGGCCCGTCGCCCGGAGCTCCGCGTCCTCCCGGGCCGCACGATCGGTCTGATCTTCCACAAGCCGTCTACGCGCACTCGCGTGGCGTTCGAGGTGGGGATCGCCGAGCTCGGCGGGATGGCGCTGTTTCTCCCCGCTGCCGAGCTGCAGCTCGCGCGCGGCGAGTCCTACCGCGACACCGCGCTCGTGCTCTCGCGCTTCCTCTCGGCGCTCATGATCCGGACGTTCGAGCAAGCGGAGGTGGACGAATTCGCCGAGCACGCGTCGATCCCCGTGATCAACGGGTTGACCGACCTCGCACATCCGCTCCAGGCGCTCGCGGACGCGATGACGCTCCGCGAGCGATTCGGATCTCTCGAAGGCGTCCGCGTAGCCTACGTCGGTGACGGTAACAACGTCTGCCACTCGCTTATGCGCATCGCGGCACGGTTGGGGATGCATTTCGTCGCGGCGACTCCGCCCGGATACGAGCCCGACGCCGGAATCGTCGGCGCCGCGGCCGACGACGCGCGGGCGTCGGGAGGAAGCGTGACCATGACGGACGACGCGCGCGAGGGGGCACGAGGAGCCCAGGCCGTCTATACGGACGTGTGGACGAGCATGGGCCAGGACGCCGAATCCGAGCAGCGCGTGAAGGACCTCGACCCCTACCGCGTCGACGATTCCCTGCTCGCGCTCGCCGACGCCGACGCGGTGGCGATGCACTGCCTGCCTGCCCACGTCGGCGAGGAGATCACCGCCGACGTGTTGTACGGGCCACGCTGCCTTGCCTGGGAGCAGGCGGAGAACCGGCTGCATACGCAGAAGGCGCTCATGGCGCTCGTCATCCGGTGACGTTCGACGACCACGTCCGCGCGGCGCTCGACGAGCTCCCTCCCCACATCGCCGCTGCCCTCGAGAACGTCGCCGTCGTCGTCGAGGACGAGAACCCGGACGACCCCGATCTTCTCGGCCTCTACCACGGCGTCCCGCTCCCCGAGCGGGGCGACATGGCCGGCGCGCTCCCCGACAAGATCTCGATCTACCGGCTACCGCTCGAGGAGTCGTTCCCGGATCCCGACGAGCTTCGCGAAGAGATCCGCACCACCGTCCTCCACGAGCTCGCCCACTACTTCGGCCTGGACGAGGCCCGGATCGCCGATCTCGGGTACGACTGAGTTTCAGGAATACGCATCGGTGGAACGGCGTTTTCAGGAACGTGACACCGGATCAGATTCACACGGAGATCGAGCAGCTCTCGGAAGAGCGCCAGGAGCTCTGGCAACAGCTTTCCGAGGGTCTCGACACGTCCGTACAGACTCAACTCAAGGAGCTCGACGAGCGACTGCAGACCCTCTGGCAGGCGCTTCGCATCGAGAAGGCCCGTCTCCGCTTCGGCGAGCGCGAGGAGATCGTGCGTCGCGCGCGCGCCGAAGAGCGCCTCGAGCGCGCCGCGTAACCCAGCGGCAAAGCAGGAGAACGGCCGGCCCGCGCATATCATCGAACGCGTGGCCCTTTTCGGCAGAGGCAAGGCAGAGCCCGTCTCGATCGAGAGCGAGCAGGAGCGCCTGCACGCGATCAGGATCGCCGCCGAGCAGGAGCTCGGGCGGCTTCGACGCGAGCTGAGCGAGCGAGTCGCCGCCGTCGAGCAGCGCGAGCGGGAGCTCGCCGACGCCATCGCGCGCGCGAACAGCATCGGTCGCGGTGCGAGCGGCTACGACGACGCGGTCCAACACGCGCAGGTCGGGCTCGCAGCCCACGCGCAGGAGCTGAATCGCCGCGAACGGGACATCTCCGCGCGGGAGCACGCGCTTCTGCGGATGGAGTCCGATCTCGCCCGCCGCGCCGCCGCAGCCGCCGAGACGCCGGAGGAGCGTCTTGCCCACATCGAGGAACGGATCGCCGCTCTCCACGAAGCGGAGAAGGCTTTCGCCAGGACCCAGGCCGAGCTCGCGGCCCGCAGCGCGGAGCTCGCGAGCCGTGAGGCCGCGTTGGCCGAGAACGCGCGCCTGGGCGTGGTCGACGCCGGGCCCGTGATCCCCAGTCGCGCGGAGATGGACGAGCTCGACGAGCGTCTGCGCCGGCTCGAGCGCGAGACGCGCGAGGCCACGAAGGACCATGGCTTCGGGGACAGCCTGCGCGCTCTCGAGGCGCGCGGCCTCCGCGGCGGCTCGTCGGGACCATGACTCTCTAGACTTCACCCGCTCGGGGCGTTAGCTCAGCTGGGAGAGCGCCGGCTTTGCAAGCCGGAGGTCACCGGTTCGATCCCGGTACGCTCCACTCGTAGAAGTAGCTTTTTTGCAGGGCTTTTCGTACCCGTGTGTCATCTATTTCGACAACGAGCCCGGATCGCGGTGCGAGCGGACCGGTGAAGTCGTTCAAGAAACGCTCTCACGATTCTCCCACGGGACCCTGCGTACTCTCGGTCATACGGCTTCCCGCGCACGACTGAAAGTGATATCCGTTACACATGCGGGCAAAGCTGCGG
>DASUCI010000109.1:0-2487 GCA_035762825.1 Gaiellaceae bacterium
GCAAGCACGTGAAGTTCCGCGAGAAGTACGGACTGCCGTTCACGCTGCTCTCGGACGAGGAGCATGCGGTCGCGGAGGCGTACGGCACGTGGGTCGAGAAGAGCATGTACGGCAAGACGTACATGGGCATGGAGCGCTCGACGTTCGTCATCGACGCGAACGGGAACGTCGCAAGGGTCATGCGCAAGGTGAAGCCGGCAGACCACGCCGACGACGTCCTCGCCGCTCTGCCCTGAGATCAGGCGGTTCGAACGTTCCGCTCGAACTTGTGCCAGGCCTTGTCTCCGCGGAGATACCGCCACGTCCCCTTCAGGCGGGCCCAGACGATGATCGGGCGGTAGAGCACGAGGTCCAGCGGCGCGAGCAGGAGCATTCGCACGAGGTCGCGAAGCCGGTACGTTCGTGACTGCAGGTCGTCGAGCAGGATCGCGCAGGCGGTCAGTGCGGCGTTCAGGAACGTGATCGCGCAGAGCATCACGACGAAGGTGACCGGGTCGAACAAGCCGAGCCCGACGGCAAGCGCCAGCGTCACGATCCCGAGCACCTCGAACACCGGCGCGAGGACTTCGGTCAGGAGATAGAAGGGCGTGCCGATCAGCCCGACGTTCCCGTATCGCGGCCGGAACCACATGTTCCGGTAGTGCCACACGGTCTCGTTGATGACGCGCTGCCAGCGCTCGCGCTGCGAGACGAGCTTGCGGACCGTGTCAGGCCCCTCCGTCGTGCCCACGTTGTCGGGAAGGCAGTGGATCTCATACTCGCGGCCCTCGCGCAGGAACTTCTCGTGGACGCGGAACGTGAGCTCGATGTCCTCGCACGTGAACCTGCGCGAGTAGCCGCCGACCTCCTCGAGCACGTCGCGGCGCCAGATCTGGAAGGCACCGACGGCACACAGCATGAAGCCGAGGCGCGACCACGCGAGGCGGTTGTTGAAGAAGGCGCGCAGGTAGTCGAGGTGCTGGTACGCCATGAACGGCCGCCTGTCGATCGGCCTTCGCCCGTGCGGAGCGGCCATCGCGCGAGCGGGATCCTCCGCGATCGTCAGATGGCTGGTGACGCCGATGATCCGGGCCGGGTCCTCGACGACGCGACGCATGCCCATGAGCAGGGCCTCGCGGTCGAAAACGGTATCCGCGTCGACGCCGCAGACGTAGCGGTAGCGCGCGACATTCAGGCCTGCGTTCAGAGCATCCGACTTGCCGCCGTTCTCCTTGTCCACGACGACGAGGTTGGGATAGGCGGCGCTGCGGTAGATCGCGCGGACCGCCTCGGTCGGGAAGACGTGCCGCACGAAGACGTGGTACGGCTCGAGCTCGAACGCCTCGACAAGTTGGTCGAGCGTCGCGTCATTCGAGCCGTCGTTCACCGCAATGACCTCGAACTCCGGGTAGTCGAGCCCGAGAAGGGACTCCACCGTCGAGACGATCGCCGTCTCCTCGTCGTACGCCGCGACGATCACGCTTACCGGGATCGTGAAACGCGACTCGCCGAGCACGTCGAAGTCCTGGCTCGCGTGCTCGTGCCGGCGGACGACGTTCTCGACGAACGCGACGACGACGAGTGCGACGTACGTGAGGTTCGTGAGGAGGAGGTATCCGAGGCAAACGAGGACCGTGACCTCCAGGAACGTCGTGATCATGCCGCCTCCACGTCCTCGACAGGAATGCGCTCGATGCGCGCCAGCGCAGCCTCCCGGAACCGCTCACCGCCGGCTTCGTAGATCCGCTCGAGGAGCGGGCTTCGCGGGTTGTCGAGGGCAAGGAAGTCGACGAAGCCGACGTCCTGGAGAACCTCCGCGGCGCCGTTTCGCGCGAAGGGATCCTCGTGCCCGAGGAGGGCGAGGAGTGAAGGCACCGCCTCGGACCCCATCCCGCGAAGCGCATCCTTCGCGGCCGTCCGTACCCACCAGCGCTCCTCGGCGAGGTGTCGGGTGATCGTGGGAGCAGCGTCCACGCCGAGGACGTGCCCCGCCGCGCGCGCGGCGTGGACGCGCACGAACCACTCGCTGTCGTCGAGTCGTGCGAGGACCGCGGCGCCAACCGCCGGGCCACTGCGCGTCCCGAGCGTCTCGACCGCGGCTGCCCGTACGTTCGGGTCCGGGTCCCAGGTGAGGTCGATCAGGGTGGCCTCGCCGAGCTCCGGGTACGGGCGGAGGAGCGTCGCTCCCCAGAAGCGCACCATCGGATTCCAGTCGCGCAGGAGTGGGAGGAGACCCATCCCCGGCGCAGGAGCCAGCCGCTCGAGCTCGGCGGCAACGCGTGAGCGCTGGCCGTGCCCGCGTCGCAGGGCGTCGACGAGAAGGTCGATCGCCCACTCGTCACCGATGTCGCCGAGGGTCCGGATGGCGGCCGCGGCGATCTTCGGATCCGAGTCGGCGAGCACGCGCCGAACGAGGCGCGGAACGGCCGGGTGATGCGCCCGCTCGAGCCGCTGCAACGCGGTCACGCGGCGCCACTTCCCCCACTCGGTGCGAGGCGGTTCGCGTCG
>DASUCI010000110.1:0-18386 GCA_035762825.1 Gaiellaceae bacterium
GCATGCCGACGCACGAGCTCGGTGGGGTCGGCGTCCGGCGGATCCTGCTCGACGTAGTCGGGCGCGACGACCTCGAACGGGATGCGCAGCTGCTCGAGGATGGCGCGGCGCTGCGGGCTCGTCGACGCGAGGATCAACCGGTCTTCCGGGCCACCCACAGATCCTCCGACGGCCACTTGCTCGCCCACTCGGCGGTCGCTCCGTCGTAGTACTCGTGCGTCTTCGCGCCTTCTGGCGCGTAGAGCTCGACCAGACGCTCGACCTCGAACCCGGTTCGGCGCAGCAGATCGATCCACTGTCCGTGCGAGCGAAAGAACTCGACCCCGTCGTCGAACGGCCACGTGATGCGGTGGAGGCCGTTCTGCGGGCGAAGGAGCTGCTCCCCGGCGTAGCCGGGCTCGGCGGGGACACAGAGGATCAGAAGCATGCTGTTCGTAAGGAAGACGAGCCGCCCATCCGGGCGGAGCAGTCGCGCCGCCTCCGGTACCCACCGCGTCGGGTCGCACCACAAGCTCGCCCCGTACTCGGATACGGCCAGATCGAACGTCCCGTCCGGCAGCGGCACATCCTCGGCGTTCGCCTCGATCAGCGGGAACTCGAGGCCAGTCGCCGCTTGACGCCGACGTGCCGTGTCGAGCTGCGCCGGGGTGATGTCAACTCCAACCGGGCGCGCGCCTCGCCTCGCGAGCCATGCCGAGAAGTAGGCCGTTCCGCAGCCGAGCTCGACGACGTCCAGATCGGAGACGTCTCCGAGCACACCCACATCGGCCTCTGGGACGCCGAAGACCCCCCACGTGATCTCTCCGTCGCCCCAGGACCTCGACGCCGCGGCGTCGGTGAACGCTTCGTTGGTCTTTGTCCAGACCGCGCGGTTGCGAGCGACGTAGTCCGGCTCAGACAAGTCCGTCTGGGAAGAACAGCGCCAGCTCGCGGCGGGCGCTCGCCTTCGAGTCCGACCCGTGCACGATGTTCTCGGAGAGCTCGAGCGCGAAGTCTCCGCGGATCGTCCCCGGCGCCGAGTCGAGCGGGTTGGTCGCGCCCATCATCGTGCGCACCACCGAGATCGCGGACTCGCCGCTCACCGCGAGCGCGAGGACTGGACCGGACGTGATGAAGTCGACGAGCGAGCCGAAAAAGGGCTTTCCCTTGTGCTCCGCGTAGTGCTCACGCGCCGTCGACTTCGGGATCTTGAGCAGCCGCGCGCCGCGGAGCTCGAGCCCACGCCGCTCGAGACGCGCGACGATCTCGCCGGCCAGACCGCGGGCCATGCCGTCCGGCTTGACGAGGACAAGAGTCGTTTCGCGGGCCATGCGGCCGCGCAGTCTAATCGGTCGCGCGCCGAATTCGGCTCGTCACGTCCTCGAGCGCCGGAAGCGTCGAGGGGATCTGAGTCGCGCAGTACGGGCAGATCTGCCAGAGCGATTCGACCGGCTGCCCGCACGACGGGCATGCGTGCCGCAAGCGCGTCGTGCAGACCGGGCATGCGAGGTACGACGGCTCGACCTTCGCGCGGCACACCGGGCAGCGCTGGTCGATCTGGGCCAGGCGCTCCTCCATCGCCTTGATCTCGAGCTCCCGCTCGCGCGCGTCCTGGAGGTACTCGGGCGGCCGGAAGAACATGTAGATGATCGGCCCGAGGAACGGCGGGAACAACCCGACGAGGGTCGCGAGGCCGACGAGCCACGGGTCCTCGATGCGCCGCCGGGCGTCCTTGAACGTCCAGTACGCGGTCGCGAGCCAGAGGACCACGACGAGCCCGATCCCGAGGTTGCGGAGGAGCGTCCAGTCGGGGTCGTCGAACGAGAACTGGGCGAGCGGCACGGCGATCGTCATAGCAGAAGCTTGCCGATCCCGTATCCGACGCCGAACGCGATCCCGATGATCGCCGCGACGAGCAGTGCGGCAAACGCGAGCACGGTCAGCCGCTCCGTTACCCGCGCCATGACGCACGTTGCTCCTCCTCGGCGAGGTCGCCGAGGAGGTAGAGAGATCCCGTCACGAGCACCGGTTCCCCGAGCTCGTGGGCACGAACGACGGCGGCACCGGGGTCGACGACGACCTCCACGTGGTCGAAGTGACCCCGCGCACGCTCGGCGAGGTCGGCCGCTGGAAGGGCACGTGCGGAGGACGACGAGGTGGCCACGAAGCGCGCTCCCGCGCCGCGAAGGATCCGCAGCATCGCGTCGACATCCTTGTCCGCGAGGATCGAGGCCACGATCGTGTGGTCGTCGCGGTCGAGCTGCTCCACCAGGTGGCGCGCACCGTCGGGATTGTGCGCACCGTCCCGGACCTCGCCCTGCCGGCGCTCGAGGCGGCCGGGCAGAACGACGTGCGGGGTCGCGGTGATTTCGTGGCCCACGAACGCCTCGGCCGCCTCCCGCGCGCCGCCGATCCTGATCTCGCGGCCGGGGACGAGGCGGGCGTACGTTCGCTCGGGAAGGACGACGATCGCGTCCTCGGGTGCGACGGCGAGCTTCTCGGTCGCGATGGCCTCGAGCGTGTCGCCGAGGACGTCGGTGTGCTCGAGCCCGACGTTCGTGAGCAGGACGACGCGTGTCCGCAGGACGTTGGTCGCGTCGTACCGGCCGCCGAGGCCGGCCTCGACGACGGCGACGTCGACGCTCGCGTCCGCGAACGCCATGAGTGCGGCCGCGGTCACGACCTCGAACTGCGTCGCGCCGAGCCGCTCCACCGGCTCGCGCACGTGCGCGACCGCCTCCTCGAAGTCGGCCTCCGCGCCATCCACGCGGATCCGCTCGCTCCAGGACGCGACGTGCGGCGAGATCGTGGAGCCGACGGACAGGCCGTCAGCCAACAGGAGCTGCTCGATCGTGACCGTCGCCGTCGACTTGCCGTTGGTCCCGACGACGTGGATCGCCGGGTAGCGCAGCTGTGGGTCACCGAGCTCCGTGAGAAGCGCCCGCATGCGATCGACCCCGAAGCCATCACGCGGCCACGGGCTCATCGCGTCGAGCCATTCGACTGCGGTCGTCACCCTGCGAGCGTAGCCCCGCCGGCATCCATGGAAGCGTGCTCCGCGTGACCCTTGCCCGGAGCGCGCTCGTCGGCGTACACCCGGTAAAGACCGCGTCGTCGACCTTCATCAGCCTCGTCGGCTAGCTCCCGAGCACTGCACCCTTTCGGGAGGTGGTGCTCGCGCTCGTCTTGAGCGATTCTTGAGCGGCCGACGTAAGCCTCCTTCAGGACAGGAGGTGCACGATGGGAAGCAGTGTGAGGCTCGGCGTCGTCGCGCTGGTCGCGGCTGTCACGGTCACCGCAGGCGCCGCTGCAGGTGAGTCGGCGCCGGTCACGAGTGACGCGGAGTACTCCCTCGACCAGAGCCTCGGCGTCGTCGGCAGCTTCGACGGCTTCGGTGGGCAGCTCAACCAGCACCTCTACGCGAGGATCAGCGGCCCTCCGCCGCTTCTCGCGGATGTCGAGGCGAAGGTGATCGCACTGGAGCCGCAGCTGGTCAGGATCTTCTTCAACACGTCGGCGTGGCAGAACCCCGACCGCCTCGACTCGTTCGTGCGGACCGTGAGGCTCGCCGACCGGGCGAACGCGGAAATCAACATCACGTGGCAGGGCAGCACGTTCGAGTTCGCGATGCGGAACATGGACCGGTTCGCCGACCTGCTCGCCGGCATGCTTGCCGACGGCTCGATCGAGCGCCTCTGGGTCACGCTGTTCAACGAGCCGAACACCACGCAGCGAACGCTTCCGGAGTACGAGCAGGTCCACCGCCTCCTCCATCGCGAGCTGCGAGATCGAGGCGTTCGCGACCGCGTCCGCTTCATGGGCGGCGACCTCATCCGCTCGACTGCCGGCGACCCCCAGGCCGAATGGTTCCGCTACATGGCGCGCAACATGGGCGACCTGCTCGACGCGTGGTCGGTGCACGTGTACTGGGATTTCTGGGAGCCCGACAAGATCGACGAGCGCCTCCTCCGCGAGGTCCGAACGATCTTCAGCACGATCCCCGCGCCGCAGAGACGCCCGCTGTACATCACGGAGTTCGGCGTCCGTGGCATCGAGGGCTTCGAGGGAGAGCGAAGCTTCGAGCCCGGTTTCTGGCCGGACGGGAGGCCGATGTCCGAGACCAACGCAGCGGCTTTCCAGCAGGCGTGGTTCAACCTCCGCGCCGCCCAGCTCGGCTACAGCGGGACGGTGAAATGGGACGTCTACCCGGCAAAGTACGACGCCGGGACGCAGGATCACTCCTCGCTCGGCTCGGCTGCGCAGGGCTGGCCGGTACGGCCCGTGTACCGGGTGCTGCAGCTGCTGACGCTGACGACGAAGCCCCGCGGCGGCAGCATCGTCGAGCTGACGTCCGCCGCAGGCGCAGACCCGTCGAAGCTCCTGACGGCGTACATCTCGCCCGCGAGGGACATCACGGTTCTCGGCCTGGACATGGACGGCGGCTCGATTCCGACGACCTCGAACGCGCTCGTGTCCTACAGCGTCGGAGGCCTTCCGCCGAACACGTACTTCCGGCTCCTCGTCTGGAACGGCGACGGCGCCGGGGCCATCGTCGACAACGGCTTCCTGGCCACCAGCCCGACCGGAACGGCCGCGTTCAGCGCGCCGCTCGACTCGGTCTTCGCCCTCACGAACACGCCGATCATGGAGGTGCCGCGGTGAGCGCGTCCAGCAGCGAGAGCACGCTGACGCGGTCCGCGCTGCTGCGCCGCGCGGGTGCCGCGGCCGCGGCGATCGGTGCCGCCGGGATCGGGGCACCGTATGCCTTTGCAGGACCTCATCGATTCACCGGCCGCTGGCTCGCAGGCGACCTGTCGGTCGTGCAGTGGGCTCACTTCGTCCCGCGATACAACGCCTGGTTCAGGTCGTGGGCGCAGGCGTGGGGCGAGCAGAACGACGTCGAGGTCACCGTCGACCTCGAGACGTACACGCTCCTCCCCGAGCTCGCCGCCGCCGAGGTGAAGGCGAAGCGCGGCCACGACATCTTCGGCTTCCTCTCTCCGCCCGCGCGCTACGAGGATCAGGTGATCGATCACCGCGCGATCGTCAGCCAGGTCGAGAGGGCCGTCGGGCCGTACGGCGACCTCGGCAGGCGAAGCACGTACAACCCGAAGACCAAGCGCTACTTCGGCGTCTCGGACTACCACGTTCCCGCGCCGCTCATCTGGAGGCATGACCTCTGGAACGAGATCGGCGAGTCGCCCGCCACGTGGGAGCACGTTCGGGCGGCGGCTCCGACCTTGAAGGCCGCGGGGCACCCGATAGGCATCGGCCTCGCGAACGAGCCCGACTCGAACGTCGCGCTCCTCTCGCTCCTGATGAGCTTCGGCTCGTTCCTCCAGGACGAGTCGGGCAGGGTGGTCATCGACAGCGAGAACACCGTCGCGGCCGTCGAGTTCATGGCGGACCTCCAGCAGAACGGCGGGGAGGGCTCCGCGTTCGACTGGTCGGTGACGTCGAACAACCAGTTCGTCCTCTCGGGGCGCGGCTCGCTGATCGTCAACGCGATCTCGCCGATCCGCCGCGCGGAGGATCTCGGCATGCCGTTCGCCCGCGAGCTCTGGATCTGGCCTGTCCCCGGCGGGCCGTACGACCGCCACGGGCTCGGCCAGTACACGAGCGTCTACTCGGTCTGGAGGTTCGCGCGCAACCGGGACGCGGCGGAGAGGTTCCTCGCCGACCTCTGCCTGGCGTCGAGCGAGGCGGTGGCGGCATCAACCTTCTTCAATTACCCGACCTTCCCGGGTGCCTGCCCGGCGAAGCAGATCTACCAAGCGGCCGCAGCCGACACGCGCGCGCCGCGAGGCAAGTACTCCATCCTCGCGACCGTGGCATCGAAATACACGCGCAACGCCGGGTATCCCGGGTACTCGAACGCAGCCGTCCAGGACGTCCTCGCCGCGTTCCTGATTCCTCGGATGTTCGCGGAAGTCGCCAAGGGGAGGATGAGCGCCGCCGATTCCGTGCGCGCAACGGCGACCCAGATGCGGGCGATCTGGCGGCAGTGGCGAAACGCGGGCAGGGTCTAGCCCGCCAGGGGGCGGGCTACCCCCCGAGCGCGGCGAGCTCGGAGCGGTAGCGCTCGAGCTTCTCGCGCTCCGCGGCCACGACGTCCGTCGGCGCGTTCGCGACGAACCGCTCGTTCGCGAGCATGCCCTCGGCGCGCGCGACCTCTTTGCGCAGCCGCTCGATCTCGGCGCCGCGATCGCCGTCGCTCTGGGCGCGCTCTGGACGCACCACTGCAGCGAAGATCCGTCGCTCGTCGTCCGAGCCGAGTTCGACCTGGACGCCGCTGCGCCGGAAGATCTGGGCGGCCTCCTGCACGCGGTCGAGCGCACCCGCGTCGGCCGAGAAGCGCACGTCCTCCTCGGGCCACGGCGAGACGATCAGACGTGAAGCGCGATCGGGCAGTTGCGACCAGATCTCCTCGGTGACGTGCGGCATCACGGGATGCAGGAGCGCGAGCAGCTCCTCGAGCGCGGCGAGAGCAGTCGCGATCGCGGCCCCGTCGCGGTCGTACAGCCGCGGCTTGATGGCCTCCGCGTACCAATCGCAGAAGTCGTCGAAGGTGAGGTGGTACAGGGTCGCCGTCGACTCCGAGAAGTCGAACCGCCCCCACGCGTCCTCGAGCTCTGCACGGGCGTCGTCCAGCCGCGCGAGGATCCAGCGTTCCTCGAGGTCGCGTGGCTCGAGCGCCGGCAGCACGCCTTCCGTGTTCTGGAGAATCAGCCGGGCGACGTTCCAGAGCTTGATCGCAAGCTTGCGCCCTTCCTCGATCGCGCCGTACGAGAAGCGAACGTCCTGCGTGGACGAGATCTTCTGCAGCCCGTAGCGGGTCGCGTCGGCCCCGTACTCGTCGATCGGCTCGAGCGGGTCGATCCCGGTCCCGAGGCTCTTCGACATCCGCCGCCCATCCACCGCGAGCACGGTCGAGTGGATGATCACGTCGCGGAAAGGGATATCTCCCACGAGCTCGAGCCCGGAGAAGATCATCCTGTTCTCCCACAGGCGGATGATCTCGCGCGCCGTGATGTTGAAGTCGCCCGGGTAGTAGCGGCGAAGATCCGGCGTGTCGTCGGGCCAGCCGAGCGTCGCAAACGGCCAGAGCGCCGACGAGAACCACGTGTCGAGCACGTCCGGATCGCGCTCCAGCTCGCCGGAGCCGCACTCTGCACAGGCATCTGGCTCCCAGGGGGCAACGGTCGGATGCCCGTCCGGGCAGTACCAGACCGGCAGCTGGTGGCCCCACCAGATCTGGCGTGAGATGTTCCAGTCGGGCGCGTTCTCGAGCGAGCCGATCGCGAACCGGTGCTGGGACGGCGGGTGGTAGCGGACGTCGCTGGACCGGAGAACGGCGAGCGCCGGCTCCTTGAGCTCGTCCATCCGGCACCACCACTGCAGCGAGATGAGCGGCTCGATGCGGCTCGCACAGCGCTCGCAGACGGCCACAGTGTGTCGGTACGGCTCGCGCTTCTCGAGGAGGCCGCGCTCCTCGCACCATGCGAGAACGAGGTCACCCGCCTCCTCTTGGGTCCTGCCCGCGACCTCGGGAACGACGTCGTTCATGCGACCGTCGCCCCGGACCACCATCGGCTCCGGCAGGCCGTGGGCGCGGCCGATCTCGAAGTCCACCGGATCGTGTCCCGGCGTCACCTTGAGCGCGCCCGTGCCGAACTCCGGCTCCACGCGCTCGTCAGCGATGATCGGCACGCGACGCTCGACGAAGGGGACGACGGCCTCCCTGCCGACGAGGTCTCGATAGCGGTCGTCGTCGGGATGGACCGCGACTGCGACGTCGGCCAGGATCGTGGCCGGCCGCACGGTGGCGATCGTGATGTGGCCGTCCCCGTCCGCCAGCGGGTAGCGGATCGAGAACAGCTCGTCGTCGGTGTCGACGTGATCGAGCTCGAGGTCCGAGAGGGCGCTCTCGTGGTACGGGCACCAGTTGACGATGCGGTTGTCGCGGTAGAGGTAGCCCTTGTTCCAGAGGTGGACGAAGAACTGGAGCACCGCGCGCACGTAGGCGTCGTCCATCGTGAACCGCTCGCGCCGGTAGTCCATGGAGGCGCCCATGCGCCGGAACTGGGTCATGATCGTGCCGCCGTACAGGCGCAGCCACTCCCACACGCGTTCCTCGAATGCGGCCCGGCCGAGCTCGTGGCGTGAGAGGCCGTCGCGCTCGAGGGCCTTCTCGACGACGCTCTGGGTCGAGATGCCCGCGTGGTCGTAGCCGGGCTGGAAGAGCACGTTGTAGTCCTGCATCCGGCGCCAGCGCACGAGCGTGTCCGCAAGCGCGAGCTGGAGCGCGTGCCCGAGATGCAGCTCCCCCGTCACGTTCGGAGGCGGGAATGCGACGACGTACGTCTCGCGCGGGTCGTCGGCATGCGCAGCGTAGAGACCCTCTGCCTCCCACGCCTCCTGCCAGCGCGCCTCGACGGCGCCGGGGTCGTACCGGGTTTCCATCGCGCGAGAGTCTAGGGAGGTGTCGTGGCGGCGCTCGTCAGCTACGGGCGAGGCAAGCCTCGCCCCTACAGGCGCCGCAGGGCTACCGGGGACAGCGAGGTTCCTCTCGGTCGGCGCATCGGCTCAGGGTAGCTCGAATCTCAAGAGGCGGAGCGAGCCGGCCGATGTATTCGGAAATGACGACGGAGAAGCCGCTCGAGCGGAAGATCCAGCGTCGCTTCCTCCCGTTCGCCCTCGTCGGGCTCCTCGCGCCGTTGACGGCGTTGATCCCGCCGCAGCCGGAGGAGTGGACGCTCGTGTGGGTGGCGACGGCCCTCACGGTGGTGATCGCCCTCGTGGGGCTCCTCACGCCGTGGTCGCGGCTGCCGCGGTGGACGTGGATCGTCCCGCCACTCGCGTACTTCGTCGTCGTCGCGCTCCTGCGCCAGGCCAACGACGGCTCGGTGTCCGGATACGCGCCACTTGCGCTCCTCCCGGTGATCTGGATCGCACTCAATCTCGGTCGCGCGCAGGTTGCGATCGGAATCGCCGTCGGGACCTCGGTGCTCGTGCTGCCGCTCCTCGTCGGCGACCCCGAGAGCTACACGAAGGCCGACTGGCGCCGCGCCGTTCTCTGGGCTGCGACCGCGGCGATCGCAGGCTTCTCGATCGAAGCGCTCATGAGCGAGCAGCGCATGCACACACGCCGGGCGCGCGAGCACGAGCGCACGATGGCGGCGATCGCGGACGTGACTCATGCGCTGACCGCCGAGACCGATGCCCGAGCCCACATCTGCCGCGCGACGCTCGAGATCGCCGGGGCACGCTTCGCCGCGATCTGGGAGCCGGACGGCGTCGCCGAGCTGGTCATGACCGGACGCGCGGGCGCGGATCCGGGAATCTCGAGGTACCGCCTGACCGGCGAGGTGTCCGGGACGGTGCAGGTCTTCGCGAGCGGTGAGCGCTTTCTCGTGCCCGATGCCGTGGGGCACCCGAGCCTGCAACCGGAGCCAATCCGCAGAGCGGGCCTCGTCTCGATGCTGTTCGAGCCGATCATGCGGTCCGGAACACCCGTCGGTGTTCTGAGCGTCGGCTGGGCGCATCGCGTGAGCGAGGTCGACGAGCGAACGACGCAGGCCGTCGCGCTCCTCGCCGTCGAGGCGGCAGTTGCCATCGAACGCGCCGACTTCCTCGCGCGGCTGAGCGACCTGGCCGAGACGGACGAGCTCACGGGCCTGCCGAACCGGCGCTCCTGGGACCAGACCATCGCCAGAGCGGTCGGCTACGCGACGAGAACGCGCCGCCCGCTCTGTGTGGCGATCATCGATCTCGACCACTTCAAGCAGTTCAACGACCGGCACGGGCACCAGGCGGGCGACCGCCTGCTCAAGGCGGCCGCAGCCGAGTGGCGGACGGCGCTCCGCCAGACGGACACGCTGGCACGGTACGGCGGCGAGGAGTTCGCCGTCGTGCTGCCCGGCTGCTCGGCGGAGGTGGCCGAAGCCGTCCTCGAGCGTCTTCGCGACCTGACACCCGAGGGCGAGACGTGCTCGGTGGGGCTCGCAGAGTGGTCGCCCGGCGAATCGGCGACCGATCTCGTCGAGCGAGCCGACGCGGCGCTCTACGAGGCGAAGCGTGCAGGTCGCGACGCGCTCGTCCTGGCCTGAGCGCCCCGCGAGCCTCAGAGGATCAGGATCGTGCTCGTGCCGTGGGCACAGAGTCGTCCCTGTGCGTCCTCGATGCGCGCCTCGGTCGTCGCGACCCGGCGACCGGGATGGACGACCGACCCGGTGCAGCGAACGACGCCGCTGTCGACCGTCAGGGCCTTCGTGAAGTTCGACTTGAACTCCAGCGTCGTCCACGCGACGGGCTCGTCGAGCGTCGTCACGAACGCAAGTCCCATGGCGGAGTCCATCAGCGTCATCGCCAGCCCCGCGTGGACGACGCCGATCGGGTTGTAGTGGTACTCCGCCGGCTGGCACTCGAAGAGGGCGTGGCCACGCTCGGCCTCGGCGAGCCGGAATCCGAGCGTCTGTGCGATCGGAGGCGGCGAGATCTCTCCCTTGGCCATCAGCTGCATGAGCTCGAGCCCGGACCTCCCTGCCATCGCGTCACGCAGGGCGAAGGGATCGTCCCAGGAGTACGTCCGAGTGCGCTCGGTCACGCCGAGGACGCTACCGACCGACCGCGTAGCCCTGCATGCCGCGCGGATTCGCCCCAGCGCGGAGGAGCCCGCCCGGCTCCCGCGCGACCGCGGTGACTCGGCCCGCCGACCACGCGGGCCAGAGCGAGACGTCGTGCCCGCGTCGCTGAAGGTCCCGGATCGTCCGTGAGTCGAACCGCGACTCGAGCGCGAGCGACTTCGGCGCGAGCCCGCGCGGGAAGAACGACGAGATCAGGTGGTCGGAGTGGAACTCCGGCGCATCGATGGCCTCCTGGAGGTTCAGCCCGAGGTCGACATGGCGGAGAAACGTGTGCAACGCCCACTGCTCCTGCTGGTCGCCGCCGGGGGTTCCCCAGGCGAGGTACGGCGCGCCGTCGCGCAGTGCGAGGCCAGGGCTGAGAGTGGTGCGCGGACGCGTACCCGGCCGTAGCGACGACGCGAGCCCTTCCTCGAGCCAGAACATCTGCGCGCGCGTCCCGAGCGGCCAGCCGAGGGCCGGAATCACGGGCGAGCTCTGCAGCCAGCCGCCGCTCGGGGTTGCCGAGATCAGGTTCCCGAACCGGTCGGCGATATCGAGATGGACGGTTCCGCGGCCGGGCTCGCCGGAGCCGACGGTCGCAGCGACCGCATGCATCGACGGCAAGCGGCCGATTCCGGGCCGGTACTCGGCGGACGCGTCCTCTCCAACGAGCGCGCGCCGCTCGTCGTTGTACGTCTTCGAGAGCAGCCGCTCGAGCGGGACCTCCTCGGCGTCGCCGTAGAGCGCGTCGCGGTCGGCGAACGCGAGCTTTCCGCACTCCACGACGACATGGACGAGCTCGGAGGTCGAGAGCTCGGCGAGGTCGAAGCCCTCGAGGAGCGCGAGCTGCTGAAGCCCGACGGGGCCGGTCGCCCAGGGTTGTGTCTTGCAGACCGTCAGGCCGCGATAGCCCAGCGTCGCAACGGGCTCCAGGGTCGCGTGCCAGGCGCCGAGGTCCGTCCCGGTCAGGAAGCCGCCCTCGTCCGCACAGAAGCGGTCGATCTCGTCGGCGACGAACCCCTCGTACCAGGCGAGGCGCGCTCTCTCGATCTCCTCCTCGCGCGAGCCGCCGCGACTCTCGTCGACGATCCGCCGGTACGTCGCCGCGAGCGCCGGGTTGCGGAAGAGCGCTCCGGCCACGGGTGCCGGCAGGTACAGGTCACGCGAGCCGGGCCAGCTCGCGAGAAGCTCCTCGTTCAGCTCGATCGTGGCGCGGATGCGCTCGTGCAGCGGGTACCCGCTCTCCGCGTAGCCGATCGCGAACTCGAGCACGTCGCCGAGGCGCCAGCTGCCGAAGTCGCGCAGCAGGAGGAGCCAGCCGCCGAACGCGCCGGGAACACACGCCGCGAGGACGCCGGTGCCGGGGATCAGCTCGTGCCCGAGCTCGTGGAAGCGCTCGATCGTGGCGTCCGCGGGAGCAACGCCCTGCCCGCAGAGCGCGAGCGGCTCGCCGCGCTCCTGGGCGAAGAACACGGCCGGAACCTCTCCCCCCGGCCCGTTCAGGTGCGGCTCGACCACCTGGAGCACGAATCCGGTCGCGACCGCGGCGTCGAACGCGTTCCCGCCGCGCTCGAGCACGGCCATCCCCGTCTGGGATGCGAGCCAGTGCGTCGAGCCGACCATCCCGAAGGTGCCGCGCAGCTCTGGGCGAGTCGTGAAGGTCAGGGACGCACCACGAAGTACGCGTTGAACGGGTCGTGTTCGAGCAGGTGCACGTCGACGGACGTGAAGCCTGCCTCGGCCAGGAGCTCGCGCGCCCTCTGCTCGCCCCACATGGCGCCGAGCCCGTCCCCGCCCTGCGCGAGCGAGACGGTCATGCAGTGCATGCACGAGATCATGTAGAGGAGCGGCCCTCCCGGGTGGTCGACGTTCTCGTGGTGGTGACTCGAGCCCTGGATGTCCTGCATGAGGTAGACGCCTTGCGGCGCCAGAGTTCGGCGGATGCCCTTCAGCAGGGCCAGCGGCCGCGCCTGGTCGTGGACGGCGTCGAACGTCGTGACGAACGCGAAGGCCTCGGGCTCGGCGTCGACGTCGAAGCTGCTCAGATCCCGCTGCTGGAAGGAAACGTTCTCGAGCCCACGCTCGCGCGCCTGCTCGCTCGCAAAGGCGATCGCGTCCGTCGACAGGTCGTAGCCGACAAACGTGCTCGCCGGGAACCGCTCCGCGAGCATGAGCAGCGCACGGCCCCGGCCGCAGCCGAGGTCGAGGAGCGAGGCCCCGTACTCGAGCCGCTCGCTCATGCCGGGAACGAGCGGGAGGATGTGCGAGAAGAGCACCGAGAGGACGGTCTGCGCGCTCTCCTCGGCCATCACCTCGTGGAAGCGCGGGTAGCGCTCGTACGGAACGCCTCCGCCGGAGCGAAAGCATTCGACGATGTCGTCCTCGACGGTCGAGAGGCTCGTGATCCACTGTGCCTCGACCGCGAGGTTGTCGGGCGAGGCGGCGCGGGTCAGCCAGGCCGCGTGCTCGGGCGGCAGTGAGTACCGGCCAGCCGCCGCATCGAGCTCGACGATGCGCCCAGCGGTGAGGGCGCCCAGCCATTCGCGCACGTACCGCTCCTCGAGCCCGGCGGCGTCGGCGAGCTCCCCGCTGGTCGCCGGCCCATGCTCGCGCAGCGCGTCGAGGAGGCCCGTCCTGTGGCCTACGGAGATCATCACGGCGAGCGCACCGTCGTTCAGCAGGTCGAGCATGCGGCCCGCGAACGCCTCGGCGCGTTCGGCGTCGTATTCGGTCGTCGCCATCGCGTCCTCCTTCGCGTGTGTGGCCGTTACCGCGCTGAATCTACTCGCCGCACGGAGGCCGACGACGAAGCGGGTTACACGGTCGGGTCGTCGATCAGCGGGAAGTCACCGGGCGCCACGTCCCCCGCGATCTCGTAGATCTTCTGGACCGAGTGATCTCCGAGAAGCATCGCGTGCTCGCGGACCATCTCCTCGCTCGGCGCCTGATAGACGCAGTAGGACTTCGGAGTGCCGTCGGAGTCGATCACGACGTGGCTGTGCTCCCACACGATGTCCGGAAACCGATGGTGGCCGATCGCCTTCGACCGCGTCGCCACGCCGGGGAGACCATCGACGTCGACTGTGTACCGACGCTCGATCAGGAACCTGGGCATTGCCCGATCGTACAGCCACGCCAATCAGGCGCGGACGAGTCGGCTAGGCGGACTCTTCGGCCAGCTCGTCGAGCTCGTCGTCGACGGCGGCAGCGCCGCTGGTCACGAGGGTCGGCTTCTGGCCGCGCGAGATCGTCTCCTTCGTCAGCACGCACTTGGTGACGTCCGTGCGTGACGGGAGCTCGAACATGACGTCGAGGAGCGCGAGCTCGATGATCGAGCGCAGCCCGCGGGCACCGGTCTCGCGCTCGAGCGCGTGGTCGGCGATCTCCCAGAGCGCGTCCTCGGTGAAGACGAGCTCGATCTGGTCGTAGCCGAAGAACCGCTGGTACTGCCGCACGAGTGCGTTCTTCGGCTCGGTCAGGATCTCGACGAGGTTGTCCCGTGTCAGCTGGTGCACCGCGGACACGACGGGAAGGCGGCCGACGAACTCGGGGATGAGCCCGAAGGTGATGAGGTCCTCGGGCATGACCTCGCTCAAGAGCTCCGAGCTCTCGGACGCGTTGCGCGAGCGGACGTCTGCCGAGAAGCCGACGGTGTTCTTGCCGATCCGGCGCTCGATGATCTTGTCGAGCCCGGCGAACGCGCCGCCACAGATGAAGAGGATGTTCGTCGTGTCGATCGAGAGGAACTCCTGGTGCGGGTGCTTGCGCCCACCCTGCGGAGGCACCGAGGCGACCGTGCCCTCGAGGATCTTGAGGAGCGCCTGCTGGACACCCTCGCCCGACACGTCGCGCGTGATCGACGGGTTGTCCGCCTTGCGCGCGATCTTGTCGACCTCGTCGATGTAGATGATCCCGGTCTCCGCCTTCTTGATGTCGAAGTCGGCGGCCTGGATCAGCTTCAGGAGGATGTTCTCGACGTCCTCACCGACGTAGCCGGCTTCGGTGAGGGCGGTCGCGTCGGCGATCGCGAACGGGACGTTGAGGATGCGCGCGAGCGTCTGAGCGAGGAGCGTCTTGCCGCAGCCGGTCGGGCCGAGGAGGAGGATGTTCGACTTCTGGAGCTCGACCTCCGCGTCCTCCAGCCCCATCCGCACGCGCTTGTAGTGGTTGTAGACCGCGACGGCGAGCGTGCGCTTCGACTCTTCCTGCGAGACGACGTAGTCGTTCAGCACGGCGTAGATGTCGAGCGGCTTCGGGAGATTGTCGAGGTCCAGCTGCGCCGGAGTGGTGAGCTCCTCGTCGATGATCTCGTTGCAGAGATCGATGCACTCGTCGCAGATGTAGACGCCGGGGCCAGCGATCAATTTCTTGACCTGCCGCTGGCTTTTCCCGCAGAAGCTGCAAAGCAGCTGCTCGTTGCCCTCGCTCGCCCGAGCCATCCCTGTCTCCTTTTACTCCGGTAGGCCGTGGTTGTGCAAGGCCAGAATGCGGTGACGATCTTGCATCAGTCGTTACGAGCGATGCTCGATCACGCGGTCGATGATCCCGTAATCCTTCGCCTCGGAGGCCGTCATGTAGTAGTCGCGGTCCATGTCCTTGGCGATCTTCTCGACCGGCTGTCCGGTGTCCTTGGACATGATCTCCTCCATTAGCCGCTTGATGCTGATTACCTCCCGGGCGTAGATCTCGATGTCCGTCGGCTGCCCCGAAAAGCCGCCCGAGCCCTGGTGGATGAGGATCTTCGAGTGCGGCAGCGCGCTGCGCTTCCCCTTCGTGCCCCCGGCAAGCACGACGGCGCCCATGGACATCGCCATGCCGACGCAGATCGTCTGCACGTCGGGCTTGATGAACTGCATCGTGTCGTAGATCGCGAGCCCCGCGTACACGACGCCGCCCGGCGAGTTGACGTAGATGGAGATGTCCTTGTCCGGGTCCTCGGACTCGAGATGGAGGAGCTGCGCGACGATGAGGTTCGCGATCTGGTCGTCGATCGGTGTGCCGAGGAAGATGATCCGCTCGTTGAGCAGGCGCGAGTAGATGTCGAACGAGCGCTCGCCGCGCGACGTCTGCTCGATCACCATCGGAATCAGGGGGCTCATGAAGTCTCCTTGCTGCCGGGGGTCCACAACTTCGTCTCCCCTTCCGGCTTCTCCTTGTCGGGTGTCCAGAGCTTGTCGCGGGCCTCCGCAAGGTCGGGGGCGATGGGCTTCACGTCGGCGACGAGCCGATCGAGTGCGGCGCGGAGCCGGAGATCCTCGCGGATCGACTCCTGCTGCCCGTGCGCCCAGACGTCCTCGATGACGCCCTCCGCATCGGCCTCGCCCGAGGAGGCGGCCTCCTCGCGGATGTACGCCTTGACGTCGTCGTCGGAGATCTCGATGCCGGCCTTCTCGGCGAGCGCCTCGAGTGCGAGCTCGCGCGCGACCGAGACGGCTGCCTCCAGAACCATCTGCCGCTCGAGGTCCTGCGCGCTGCCGCCGCTCGCGGCGAGGTAGGTCTCGAGTGAGACACCGCGGCGCTCGAGTGAGCGCGCGAAACCGGTGAGGAGATCCGCCGCACGGGTGCGGACGAGCGGGAGCGCGGGCTGGACGGCCGACGCGCGCACCAGCTCGTCCACGGCGGAGATCCGGAACGCCGCATCGATCTCGGCGTCGAGCTGCTCGCGCAGCGTGCCCTCGATGCTCGCCTGCAGCTCCGCGATCGAGTCGAACTCGCTCGCCGAGCGCGCGAGCTCGTCGTCGACCTCGGGCAGGACCTTCTGCTGCACCTCGCGCACGGTGATCTCGACCTTCGAGCTCGAACCGTCCGCGAGCGGGAAGTCGATTTGCTTCGTCTCGCCGGCGGTGGCTCCGATCAGAGCCGACTCGATCTCGGGTGCGAGCCGACCTCCACCGAGCTCGACGATGGTGTCCGTCTGCGTCTCACCGTCCGCATCGACGAGGTCCACCAGGAGCGTGTCGCCAAGTTGGGCGGGGCGGTCGCCGGCCGGCGCGAGCTCGGCGACCGAGTCGCGCAGAGCTTCGATCTCGGCGTCGACCGCCTCCTGCGGGATGTCCACCTCTGCGCGGGGAACCTCGAGCGTCGTCCAGTCGACGAGCTCGGGAAGCGCCTGCACGTCGACGGTCGCGCTGAAGCTCCAGGCGTCGTCGGCGCTCGCGGGAAGCTCGAACTCGTACTGCGGGTCGGAGACGGGCCGGACGCGGCTGCGCGACGCGGCGCTCCAGAACCACCCGCCGATGTGGCTGTCCACGGCCTCGGCGTAGATCCGCTCCTTGCCGAGTCGCGACACGAGCACCTGCGTCGGGATCTTCCCCTTGCGGAATCCCGGGATCTTCACGCTCTCGGAGAGGTCCGACATCGCGTGCTCGACGGCGTGCTTCACCTGGTCCGGCGACACGTCGACCGTGAGGCGAACGCGATTCTCTCCGACGCTCTCGACCGCAGTAGGCATTCGGCCATTCAACCAGCCCCGAGTAGGGTCAGGCCCGTGGAGCGGTACGACGTCGTCGTCGTCGGAGTCGGCGGGATGGGAAGCGCCGCGCTCTACCACCTCGCCCGCCGTGGGAAGCGCGTCCTCGGCCTCGAGCGCTTCGACCTCCTCCACGAGCGCGGCTCGTCGCACGGCCTCACGCGGATCATTCGCCTCGCCTACTTCGAGCACCCGGACTACGTGCCGCTCCTGCGCCGCGCCTACGAGTTGTGGCGCGAGCTCGAAGCGGAGGCGAGCGAGCGGCTCCTCCACGTGACGGGGATCGTCGAGGGCGGAGAGCGGATCCTCGACGGCGTGCTCCGCTCCTGCGCCGAGCACGGACTCGAGCACGAGGTCCTGACGGGGGCCGAAGTGGCGCGCAGGTTTCCCGCCTACTCGCTTCCAGCAGAGATGGACGTCGCGTTCCAGCCGGACGGCGGCTTCGTGACGCCGGAGCGCTGCATCGTCGCGCACGTCGAGGGAGCGCTGGCGCACGGCGCGACCCTCCGCGCGCGCGAGCGCGTGCTCGAGTGGGACGAGCGCCCCAACGGCGTCCGCGTGCGGACCGATCGCGGCGAGGTCGAAGCCGAGCGCCTCGTCCTCACCGCGGGCGCATGGTCACAGGACGTCGCCCGCCTCCCCGCCGGGATGGTGCGAGGCGTGCGCCAGTCGCTCGCCTGGCTGCAGCCGTCGTCACCGGAGCTGTTCGAGCCCGGCCGCATGCCCGTGTTCAACCTCGCCCTGGACGACGAGCACTTCTACGGATTTCCGGCCCACGGCATCCCGGGGTTCAAGCTCGGCCGCTACGACCACTTCGGCCCCGGTGGCGACCCGGACGGCATCGACCGCGAGCCGACGCTCGAGGACGAGGCGCCGCTCCGCGCCTTCGCCGAGCGCTACTTCCCCGAGGGCGCGGGCGCGACGATCGCGCTCAAGACGTGCCTCTTCGAGCCGTCGCCCGACGAGCACTTCCTCATCGACCGGCACCCCGACGCCGCGGCGGCCGTCGTCGGCGCCGGCTTCTCGGGGCACGGCTACAAGTTCTGTTCCGTCGTCGGAGAGATCCTCGCCGACCTGGCGCTCGACGACGCGACGCGACACGACATCGGGCTCTTCCGCCTCGACCGCTTCTGAGCGACCTATCCTTCGCGGCGCGGGCGTGGTGGAACGGTATACACGCCGGCTTTAGGAGCCGGTGCTCGAGAGAGCTTGAGGGTTCGAGTCCCTCCGCCCGCACTCCTCGCCTGACTCGCTCAGTAGCGCCCGAACAGCAGCACGAAGGTCTCGCGCATGCTCTCGGCCACGAGCCCGAC
>DASUCI010000111.1:0-33835 GCA_035762825.1 Gaiellaceae bacterium
GTTCGCCCGGAACATCGCGGAGCGGAACGGCACGATTCTCTTCGTCGGCACGAAGAAGCAGGCGCAGAACGCCGTCCAGGAGAACGCGACCCGGGTCGGGATGCCCTACGTCTCGAACCGCTGGCTCGGCGGCCTGCTCACGAACTGGCGGACGATCTCCGAGCGCATCGCATACCTCCACGACCTGCGCCGCCTGAAGGCGGACGGGCAGCTCGAGCTGCTCCCCTCGAAGGAGCGGATCGGGATGGAGGCCGACCTCGAGAAGCTCGAGTCGAACCTCGGCGGCGTCGCCGACATGAAGCGGCAGCCCGACGCGGTGTTCGTCATCGACCTCAAGAAGGAGCTGCTCGCCGTGCGCGAGACGCACCGCCTCGGCGTCCCCGTGATCGGGCTCGTGGACACGAATGCGGATCCGGACGAGGCGGAGTACGTCATCCCTGGGAACGACGACGCGATCCGCTCGTGCGACCTCGTCGCGCGTGTCGTCGCGGACGGCATCGCCGCCGGCCGCACGAAGGTCACGACGACCGAGATGGTCGCCGCCGCCGAGCCTGCTTCCGAGGAGGCTCCCGAGGAGCCGGCAGCGGACGCGGCAGAGCTCGAGCCCGCGGCAGTCGCTGCTGAAGGAGGGGAGACGGAATGAGCACGACCATCAACGCATCGCTCGTCAAGGAGCTCCGCGACGCCACGGGCGCGGGGATGATGGACTGCAAGCGCGCGCTCGAGGAGACGAACGGTGACCTCGACGCGGCTCGCACGCTGCTGCGCGAGCGCGGGATGGCGTCCGCAAGCAAGCGCGCGGGCCGTGAGACCACCGAGGGCCTCGTGGGCTACATCCTCGACGGGAGCGTCGGCACGATCATGGGCATCGGCTGCGAAACCGAGCCCGTCTCGAAGAACGAGGCCTTCGAGGAGTTCGGCGCGAAGGTGCTGCGCGCGGTTCACGCCGACGGCGCCGACGTGGTCGAGAGCTTCGAGGAAGAGCGCATCGAGCTCATCGCGAAGCTCGGCGAGAACATCGTCATCGTGAGCCCGCAGCGTTTCGAAGCTCCCGAAGGAAACGTCCTCGCGGCGTACGCGCACCCGCCGGCGAACAAGATCGGCGTGCTCGTCGAGCTCGAGGGCGGTTCCGAGGAGCTCGCGCGGCAGCTGGCCATGCACATCTCGTTCGCCGCGCCCGAGTGGACGACGAGGGACGATGTTCCGGCAGATGTCCTCGCGGCGGAGCGCTCGATCTACGAGAACACCGACGAGGTGCAGTCGAAGCCCGAAGCCGCGCGTGGGAAGATCGTCGACGGCATGCTCAACAAGCGCTTCTTCGCGGCGGTGCCCGGCGGTGCTCTCGTCGAGCAGGCGTGGATCCACGAGCCGTCGAAGACCGTGGGCCAGGCGATGAGCGAGGCCGGAGCGTCGGTCGCGAGGTTCGCACGCGTGTCCGTCGCCGGCTCGTGAGCACTTCCACCGACGAAGTCGCGCAAGCCGCGACAGCGCCGGCGGGCGGGACGCAGTTCCGCCGCGCGCTCCTGAAGCTCTCTGGCGAGGCGCTGCTCGGAGATCGCGAGTTCGGGATCGACCCGAAGACCGTGACCGCGATCTCCGAGGAGATCGTCGCGGTCCAGCAGGCGGGGACCCAGCTCGCGGTCGTCGTCGGGGCCGGGAACATCTACCGCGGCATGGCTGCCGCCTCGGAGGGGATGGATCGCGCCACGGCGGACTACGCCGGGATGCTCGCGACCCTGCTCAACGCCCTCTCGCTCCAGGACGCCCTCGAGCGTCTGGGCGTCCACACACGTGTGCAGTCGGCGATCGCGGTGTCCGAGGTCGCCGAGCCGTACATCCGGCGGCGTGCGATCCGCCACCTGGAGAAGGAGCGCGTCGTGATCTTCGCGGCGGGCACCGGGAATCCGTTCTTCACGACGGACACCGCGGCGGCGCTTCGCGCGCTCGAAATCGGAGCCGAGGCGATCCTCATGGCCAAGAACAGGGTGCAAGGCGTCTACGACGGCGACCCGAACGAGGATCCGACCGCGAAGTTCATCCCCGAGCTGACGCACCTCGAGGCGATCGAGCGCGGTCTCAAGGTGATGGACACGACGGCGCTCTCGCTGTGCATGGACAACCGGCTTCCGATCCACGTGTTCGAGCTCGCGCAGGGCAACATCCGGCGCGTCGCCGCGGGCGAGCGCGTCGGCACGATCATCCGTACCCCCTAAGGAGGGCGCATGGCAGCGATCGAGGACTTCCTCGCGGACGCGAAGAGGCGCATGGACAAGTCGATCGAGTCGACGCACCACGAGTTCAACTCGATCCGCACGGGCCGTGCGTCCCCGGCGCTCCTCGATCGCATCACGATCGACTACTACGGCACGCCCACCCCGCTCAAGAGCCTCGCGTCGATCTCGGCGCCGGAGCCGCGGCTGCTCGTCGTTCAGCCCTTCGACCCCGGCGCGATCAAGAACATCGAGCGCGCCGTGCAGGAGTCCGACCTCGGCCTGACGCCGTCCAACGACGGGAAGGTCGTCCGCCTCCCGATCCCGTCGCTGACCGAGGAGCGGCGCAAGGACCTCGTCAAGGTCGTGCGTCGCGTCGCGGAGGACGGAAAGGTCGCGATCCGCAACGTCAGGCGCGACGTCATGCAGCACCTCAAGGAGCTCGTCGTGAACGGCGACGTGGGGGACGACGAGGAGCGGCGCGCCGAGCAGCAGGTCCAGAAGATCACCGACGAGCATACGAAGTCGATCGACGACCTCTTGAAGGTGAAAGAGGCCGAGATCATGGAAGTCTGATTCGCCTGCGGCGAATCCGACTAGAGCGGTGACGAACGGTTCTCCTAGCCACACTTCGAGCGAAGCTCGGAGTGTGGCAATCATCATGGACGGGAACGGGCGCTGGGCGGCCGCTCGTGGCGTACCCGTCGCCGAGGGTCACCGCGAGGGAGCGCGAGCACTGAGACGGACGGTCGAGGCCGCCGTCGACCTCGAGATCGACTCGCTCGCGGTCTACGCCTTCTCGACCGAGAACTGGGCGCGTCCGCCCGACGAGGTCGAGTCGATCATGGAGCTCATGGACGAGACGATCGACCGCGAGCTCCCCGACCTCGCGAAGCAGGGCGTGCGCACGCGCTTCTTCGGTCGCCGGGACCGGATCCCGGGGGAGCTGCAGGAGAAGATGGCGCAGCTCGAGTCGTCGACGGAGCACCTCGACCGGCTCCAGCTCTGGATCGCCTTCGACTACGGCGGGCGCGCCGAGCTCGTGGACGCGACGCGCAAGATCCTCCAGGAAGGGACCAGACCCCAGGACCTGTCCGAAGCGGACATCGCGCGGCACCTGTACGCGCCCGAGCTTCCCGATCCCGACCTCGTCATCCGGACCTCCGGGGAGCAGCGGATCTCGAACTTCCTGCTCTGGCAGTCGGCGTACGCGGAGCTCGTCTTCGACGAGACGCTGTGGCCCGACTTCGGCGAGGAGCGATTACGCGCAGCGGTCGAGGAGTACGCGAGCCGCGGCCGGCGTTTCGGCGCGAGATGACGACGTGACCCCGCTCGTCTCGCGCCTGCTCGTCGCGGCGATCCTCCTGCCGCTGGTCATCGGGCTCGTCTACCTCGGAGGCTGGTGGCTCTTCGGGCTCGCGCTGGTCGGTGGGCTGCTCGCCCTGCACGAGCTGTACGTCATGACACGGGAGCTCCGCCCGCTCGTCCTCGGCGGCTATCTCGGCTACGTCGCGATGCTCCTCGGTCTTCAGCTCGGAGGCCTCGAGTGGATGCTCGGCGGCCTTCTCGCCACCTTCGTCTGTGCATTCGTCGTCTACGGGCTCGGCGGCGTGCGTCTGTCCGCGACCACATCGTTCGCAGTCACCCTGCTCGGCGTCGCGTGGGTGGGCGCGGGGATCGGCTGCCTGCTCCTCATCCGCGACATCCCCGAGTACGGGTTCTGGGCGGTGATGACCGTGCTCTTCACGGTCTTCGCGGCAGACACGGGTGCGTTCTTCGTCGGCCGCACGATCGGTCGGCATCGCATGTCCCCGACGATCTCGCCGAACAAGTCCTGGGAGGGCTTCGTCGGGGGCGTCCTCGCGGCGGTGGGGATGGCGTTCGTGATCCTCTATCGCGACCGGGAGGAGTTCCTCTCGATTCCCGAGTCCCTCGTCCTGGGGCTCGTGATCGCGCTCGCGGCCGTCCTCGGCGACCTCTTCGAATCCGCGATCAAGCGGGACCTCGAGGTGAAGGACTCCGGACGGGTGCTCGGAGGACACGGCGGGATGCTCGACCGGCTGGATTCCCTGCTCTGGGCAGGGCCTGCTGCCTACTTCACGATCCTGGCCTTCGGGAGCACGTAGCCGTGTCTGAACACGGCCGCCGTTAGCCTTCGCACGTGCGCGAAAGACGAATTGCCCTGCTCGGGGCGACGGGGTCCATCGGGCGCCAGGCGCTCGAGGTGATCGCGGCGAATCCCGAGCTCTCGGTGTGCGCGCTGGCGTCTGGCTCGCAGTCGCTCGCTGCGCTCGCCGCGGAGCACGGTGTCGAGCACGTCCAGGTCGGAGGCGACATCGTGGAGCTCCTGGACGTGTCCGAGCCCGATCTCGTCCTGAACGCGGTCGTCGGGTTCGCCGGCGTCGGAGCGACGCTCTGGGCGCTCGAGCACGGGGTCACGCTCGCGCTCGCGAACAAGGAGAGCCTCGTCGCCGCAGGGGATCTCGCGATGACCGCATGGAAGCGTGGGGGAGGGCTGCTCCTACCCGTGGACAGTGAACACTCCGCGCTTCACCAGTGCCTCGACGGACACGCGCCGCAGACCGTGGACTCGATCGTGCTCACCGCCTCGGGTGGGCCGTTCCGAATCCGAACGGCGGACGAGCTCGAATCAGTCACCGTGGAGGAGGCGCTCGCGCATCCCACGTGGTCCATGGGGCCGAAGATCACCATCGACTCCGCCACGCTCGCGAACAAGGGCCTCGAGCTCATCGAGGCGCACTACCTCTTCGGGATCGAGTACGAACGGATCGAGGTGGTCGTGCATCCGACGTCGGTCGTTCACGCGCTCGTGCGCTTCCGCGACGGCGCAGCGCTCGCCCACCTCGGACATCCGGACATGCGCGCCCCGATCTCGTTCGCGCTCACGTATCCCGAGCGCCGCGCGACGTCGCTGCCGAGCCTCGACTTCTCCGCCGGTCTCACCCTCGAGTTCGAGACGCCGGACACCGAGCGCTTCCCGCTGCTCGCGCTCGCCCGCGAGGCGGGGGAGCGCGCCGGGACCTATCCGTGTGCGCTGAACGCGGCGAACGAGGTGGCGGTCGCCGCGTTCCTCGACGGCCGCATCCGCTTCACCGAGATCGCGGTTCTCGTCGAGGACGCGCTCGAGGCCGTCGACGGCGCGCCGGCACGCGACCTCGGCGAGCTCGTCGAGGCCGACGAGCAGGCCCGCAGAGTCACGGAGCGAAGGTTGGCCGTAGCGTGAGCATCTTCATCGCGATCCTCGGCCTTGCGCTCCTGATCCTCGTCCACGAGGCGGGGCACTTCTTCGCGTCGCTGGCCGTCGGGCTCCGGCCGCGTCGCTTCTACGTCGGGTTTCCGCCCGCGGTCGCGAAGACGACGCGGAACGGCATCGAGTACGGCGTCGGCGCGATCCCCCTCGGCGGCTTCGTGACGATTCCCGGGATGCACCGCCCGATCCCGCACGACGCCGAGCGCCGCTTCTCCCGCGCCGTCGAAGAGGCGCCGACGCTCGCCGGCCCCGTCGACCGCGTCAAGCGCACGCTGGACGGCGACGACCTGGAGGCGGGCCTCTACGCCCTCGACGACCTCGAGGATGCGCTACGCAGGGTGACGGTCTCGCCGGCCGCGCTCGGCTCCGCGGAGAAGGGCCTCACCGAGCTCCGCGACGCGCTCGGGCCGGACGCCTACTGGAAAGCGGTGACCTGGCGGCGTCTCGTCGCGATCGGCGCCGGCCCCGTGGCGAACATCGTGTTGACGATCGTGATCTTCACGTTCCTGTTCATGACCGTCGCGGGTGAGGCGACGCGAACAGTGGCGACGATCGCGCCTGAGCTCGAGGCGGGCGTGGCCTCGCCTGCGCAGGTGATCGGATTGCAGGCAGGCGACCGGATCGTGGCGATCAACGGCGACCGGGTGCAGGCCGACGAGATCGCCGACACGATCAGCGAGTCGGGCGGCCGGGACCTGACGCTCACCGTGATTCGCGCGGGTGAGGAGCTTCGGCTCGGCCCGGTCGCACCGCAACTCGTGGACGACCGCTACCGGCTCGGGTTCGGCCTCGAAGGCGCCGGCCTCGGGTTCATCCCGGCCGTCGGGCACGCTGTCGAGGTCACCGGTCTCGTCGCCAAGGAGATCGTGAAGTCGCTGGGACGACTCGTGACCGGAGACGGGCGAGACGAGGTCTCGAGCCCGATCGGGATCACACAAGCGTCCTCCGATGCGGTGGAACGTGGGGCGGAGAGCTACCTCTGGGTGCTCGGGCTGATCTCGCTCTCCCTCGCACTCCTGAACCTGCTGCCGCTCCTGCCGCTCGACGGCGGGCACATCCTCTTCACGCTCATCGAGGGCGCGCGCGGGAAGTTCCTGCAGCGCGAGATCTACGAGCGGGTCTCGGTCGTCGGCCTGGCGGTCGTGCTGCTCCTGTTCTTCGTCGGGCTCTCGAACGACATCGGCAAGCTTTCCTAGGTGGCAAGCGAAGTCCAGATCCGCGTCGGCGACGTCGCGATCGGCGGCGGGGCTCCCGTCGCCGTCCAGTCGATGACCCTGACGAAGACGCACGACGTCGCCGCGACGACGGCACAGATCGCCGCGCTCGCGTCGGCGGGGTGTGAGGTCGTGCGCGTGGCGGTGCCGAAGAACGAGGACGCCGAAGCGCTCCCACTCATCGTGCGCCTGTCTCCGCTCCCGGTGATCGCGGACATCCACTTCAACGCCTCGCTCGCACTCAAGGCGATCGAGGCAGGAGTCGCCGCGGTACGGATCAACCCCGGGAACATCGGCGGGCCGGACAAGGTCGAGCAGGTCGTCAAGGCGGCGAAGAAGGCGGGGATCCCGATGCGCATCGGCGCGAACTCGGGATCTCTCCCGAAGCACCTGCAGTCACTCGCGCAGCAGGATCAGGCCGAGGCCCTCGTCGCCGCCGCGCTCGAGGAGGTCGAGCTCCTCGAGAAGCTCGAGTACCGCGATTTCAAGATCTCCGTGAAGGCGACGCACGTGCCGACGATGATCCGCGCCTACCGGATGCTCTCCGCGAGGGTGCCGTACCCGCTGCACCTCGGCGTGACCGAGGCCGGCACCGAGTTCGCAGGCGCGATCAAGAGCTCGGTCGGGATCGGCTCCCTGCTCGCGGACGGCATCGGGGACACGATGCGCGTCTCCCTGACCGCGGACCCGGTGAAAGAAGTCGAGGTCGCCTGGGAGATCCTGAAGGCCCTCGGCCTACGCGAGCGGGGACCGGTCATGATCGCCTGCCCGTCCTGTGGGCGCGACAACGTCGGCGTCGAGAGCCTTGCACGCGTCGTCGAGGAGCGCCTTCGCGCCTATCCCGAGGCGTTCGAGGTCGCAGTGATGGGCTGTGCGGTGAACGGACCGGGGGAGGCGGGTGACGCCGACTTCGGCATCGCCGGTGGACGCGACGTCGGGTTCATCTACGCGCACGGCCGCGTGCTCAGGAAGGTGTCCTCCGAGGCCCTCATCGACGAGCTCTTCGTCGAGATCGACCGCTGGCTCGCCGACGGGATGAAGCGGCCGAAGCGCCTGAAGATGGCCAAGCCGGCGGCGCTCGCGATGGCCGAGGCGAGCCTCATTCCCCTCGAGTAGCGCATGTCGGGCTCGGAGTTCGTCGTACTGCGCGTGCGTGACGGCGAGCTCGCGGACGCAGGGAACTGGGTCTACGTCTGGATCGACGAGGCTGCACTCGTCGTCTACGTCGGTGCGACGGGGCTCGATCCGCGGACGCGCGTCTGGCTCCATCTCCACCATGACGATCCGGAGATCGGCCGTATCGCTGCGCGGTTCTTACGGCTGCAGGACTCGGAGCTCGACGTGCTCGCGATGAGCGTCCCCGAGGAGATCTCCCGCGCCGACGTGCGAGACGTCCTCGGCGCGCACCTCACCGACGAAGGGCTGCTCGCGGACGATGCGATCACCGATCACCTCCAGCTCGTCCTCGACCCCGGAGAAGAGACGGTCGAGCTCGTCGAGCACTTCGTTGCCCGCCTGCGGTCGCAGCTTCTCTAACCTCTGCCGATCGTGATCGTTCGGCAGTCGACGCTGTTCATCCCGACCCTGCGCGAGGCGCCGGCCGACGCCGAGGCGGTATCGCACAAGCTGCTCGTCCGCGGCGGTTACATCAGGCAGGTGAGTACCGGTGTCTGGACGTTTCTCCCGCTCGGGTGGCGCGTGCACCAGAAGGTCGTGCAGGTCATCCGGGAGGAGCAGGACGCGATCGGCGGCCAGGAGATGCTCATGCCGGTGCTCACACCCTCCGAGTTGTGGGAGGCGACGGGCCGCATCTCGATCCCCGAGCTCTTCCACCTCGAGGACCGCACCGGGCGCCGGTTCCTCCTCCCGTTCACGCACGAGGAGACCGTGACCTTCCACGCGCGCGAGCTCCAGAGCTACCGGCGGTTGCCGCAGATGCTCTACCACTTCTCGGTCAAGGATCGCGACGAGCCCCGCCCCCGTGGCGGGCTTCTCCGCGTGCGCGAGTTCATCATGAAGGACGCGTACTCGTTCGACCGGGACGAGGCGGGGCTCGACGTGAGCTTTCGAAAGCAGGAGGAGGCGTACCACCGCACGTTCCAGCGCTGCGGCCTCGAGTACGCGGCCGTCGCCGCGGAGTCGGGCGTCATGGGTGGCAAGGAGTCGATGGACTTCCTCGCGCCCTCCGGATCCGGCGAGAACACGCTCGTCACGTGCGAGAACGGCGACTATGCGGCGGATCTCGAGATCGCGCGCGGCATCCCGCGTCCCGCGGTGCCTCCGGAGCGCCGCGATACCCCGGAGAAGGTCGAGACTCCGGGCGTCACGACGATCGAGGCGTTGGCGGAGCAGCTCGGGCTCGACAGCGCGGCGACCTCGAAGGCGATGCCCGTGGTGAAAGCCGACGGCACGCTGGTCCTCGGGCTCGTACGCGGCGACGACCGGCTCTCCGAGTCGAAGATGCTCGGCGTCCTCGGCAGCGACTTCCGGCCCGCGACGGACGACGAGATTCGCGCTGCGTTCGGCGCCGGCGGTGGGTCCCTCGGCCCGGTTGGCATCGACATCGAGGTCGTGGCAGACGACGCGCTCCGCGAAGGGCAGTTCGTGGCAGGCGCCAACCGCGACGGCTGGCACCTGCTCGGTGTCGAGGCGGGTCGCGACTACCAACCGACGTTCGCGGACATTCGCGAGCCGGTCGAGGGCGACAGGTGCCCCGAGTGCGGTGGCGCCCTGCGCTTCCAGACGGCGATCGAGGTCGGGCACATCTTCAAGTTCGGCGACCGCTACTCGAAACCGCTCGAGGCGACGTTCCTGGACGAGGACGGCACCGAGAAGCCGCTGATCGGTGGCAGCTACGGCGTCGGGCCCGGACGTGTCATGGCGGCCGTCGTCGAGCAGCATCACGACGACAACGGGATCGTCTGGCCGGCGTCGATCGCGCCCTACGACGTCCACGTGCTCGCGCTCCACGGTGGCGCGGAAGAGGTGCTCGCCGAGGCCGTGCGGGTCGCCACCGTGCTCGACGAGGCGGGCCTCGCGGTGCTCTTCGACGACCGCGACGAGCGCCCCGGCGAGAAGTTCGCGGACGCCGACCTCATCGGTTGCCCGTTCCGGGTCATCGTGGGGAAGAAGTCGCTCGAGGACGGCGCGGTCGACGTTCGCAAGCGCGACGGCTCGGCCGAGGAGCGCGTGGCCGCCGCAGACGTGCTGAAATGGGCAACGCAGTCCTGATGGCGAGACGGCGCAGATACAGCGACGACCCGTTCGGCCCCACGATCGAGCGGCTGATGGAGGAGACGGGGACGACGTATCGGGGGCTCGCGTCGAAAGCGGACCTCTCGGCCGGCTACCTCAATCACATCGTCCACGGGAATCGTCCGGTGCCCTCGAACGACGTCATCGCGCGAATCGCGGAGTCGTTGGGCGTCGAGGCCGAGCACTTCCGGGAGTACCGGATCCGCGTGATCACGGACAAGCTCGAGGCCATGCCCGAGCTCATCGACCGCCTGTACAAACGCCTGGCCTGACCAGCGGGCGGCATGGATAACTTCGGCCGCCTCACGACGTACTAGAGGCAGAAGTGCGTCGCCGCCCGGACACCGAGCTCGTCGTGCTGGCCCGCGAGGGCTCCGCCGAGGCTGCCGGCGCGCTCTTCGACCGGTACTGGGCACTTGCCTGGCGCACCACGTACGCCGTGACCGCGGATCGAGGCCTCGCGGACGACGCGGGACAGGAGGCCTTTGTCAAGGCGTTCGCCGCGCTCGGCCGTTTCGACGAGGCGCAGCCGTTCGCGCCCTGGCTCAAGCGGATCGCCATCAACGCGGCGGTCGATTCCCTCCGCCGGAGTCGGCGGCTCGAGGTCGTCTCGGACGACGAGAGCGCGTTCCATACGTGGGCGCTCGGCGAGTCGGCAGAGGACGACCTCCGCCGCTGGGCGGTCGCGGACGCGGTCGCGGCGCTCGGCACGGGCAAGCGGGTCGTCGTCGTGCTGCACTACTGGCTCGACCTGCCGCTCGAGGAGATCGCCGGCGTCCTCGGGCTTCCGATCGGCACCGTCGCCTCCCGGCTCGCGCGCGCGAAGGACGAGCTCCGCACCGTTCTGGAGGAGGATCGTGTCGTCTGACTTCGAGCGCGAGCTGCGCGATGCACGCGAGGCGCTCCCCTTGCCCGACGAGTCGTCGACGCAACGCGCTCGACATCGCGCCATCGGTTCGCTCCGACGGAAGCGCCGGCGCACGCGTGCCCTCGTGGTCGTCGGGGCGATGCTCGTCTCGGCGGTCGCGCTCGGCGTCACCGCCGGCTCGCTGAACGCCCCGTCCGTGACTGCTGCGCGCGAGCCGGCGGTGCTCGGATTCGTCCCCGAGCCCGGCTGGTTCGCGCTGCAATCACCGCCGCCGGCGATCGAGGGCCAGCAGACCGTCGCGGTCGCCGCGAACGTCCCGTTCGCGGCCGACGACGTGGAGGACGGGCTCGTCGAGCCGTCAGGGCTTCCGTACTCGACGCTGTTGACGCTGCCGCCGGACGGGATCGTGATCGTGAGCACGATGTCGCCGCTGTCGCTGCCGCACGTCGCGCCCGTCCCGTCGACGCCGGACTATCCGAGCATCGAGCTCCCGCTTCGGCTCCGCGACGCACTCCCCGTCCTTCGGTGGGGCGCGCAGGTCCGCCCGGACCAGCCCATGGCGCAGTACCACCTCCGCGGGCACCTGCGTGGCTACAACGTCGACGTCATCGCCTACTTCGGCACGCCGCGGCCGTCCGCGGCTCTCATGCGCCAGGCGCAGCGCCAGCTGAGCGGGTTCGTCGTTCGCTCCGAAGGCGTCGACGCTCGTAGCAGGCCGGCGGCGATCACGGCACCGGTAGAGCCGCTCGCCGTGATCGACCGGACGTTCGCGTGCAACACCGTGCTGCTCGGGGGCCTGTCCCAGGTCGAGGTCCGCGCGCACGCCGGAGACCGCCGCAGCGGGCAGTGGGTGAAGCTTCCGTACGCCGGGGTCTCCACCGGTGGAAATGCGGGCCGGCTCGACACGAGCGTCCCGCCGGGGAGCGCACTCGCCTGGATCACGGCCGGGCCGCCTGCTCCGAGCACGAACGTCGACGACGAATACGACTCGTTCTCGGTCCACAGCGGTGGAACGCTCGGCCGAAACACCGAGCTGTGCCGCCCGTCGACGGCTCGGGTCCAGCTATCGCGCGCCGGCCTGCGGGGAGGCGTGGTGCCGGTGGAGGCGCGCGCTGTCGACTGCGACGCTCCCAGGCGCGTGCTCATCCGTCTCCGTGCGACGGCTCTCGGCAGCGCAGCGCTGCGCGAGCGTGGGCGCATCTTCGTCGCGACCGGCACGCCACTCAGCCGTGCCGAGCTCGCGGTTCGAACGCCGAACGGGAAGCTGCTCGTGTACGCCGCGGTGGATCAGTCGGGGCGCTCCCGGCAGTACACGGCGCCTCGAGGATGCGTGCGCGAGCCATGAAGCGTCTCGTCGCCTGCGCCATCTCGCTCGTCGCTGCCACGGCTCTGGCGATCGGCTCGGCACGGGCAGCACCGGACTCCGAGGCAGCCTTCGTCCTCGACAGGACCTACTCGTGCGCGATCGCCCTGCACGGAGGCATCTACCAGCTCGAGAACCGCGCGCACCCGGGAGCGCGCGCGAGCGGCTCCTGGACGAAGCTCGCGTATGCAGGCCTCCGGGCAGGCGTGTTCTCGGGGGGAACGGGGAACCTCCTCGCGTGGGTCTCGGCGGGGAAGCCGACGAAGACCACGACGGTCGACCAGGAGTTCTGGACGTTCGACGTGAGGACGTTCGGCACGATCGGCATCAGTGGTCGCGCCTGCAACCCGTCCCGCGCGCCGATCCCGCTCTCGGCCAAGGGTCTCAGCGGCGGAGCGGCTGCCACACTCGGGAGCGAGCTCAAGTGTGACGTGCCTCGCCGAGTTCTCGTGCGCGTGAGAGCCGTGCTCCCATCGCGGGCGAGCCTGCACGGGAGGGAGTTCGAGACCGTGCACGTCCCGGCGCGCGAGGCAAAGCTCGCCGTGCGCACGCTCGCGGGCAAGCCGCTCTCGTTTGCCACGGTCTCGGAGACGGGCAAGGCGACGCTGTTCACGGCGAAGGGGTGCGTGACGGAGTGAGGCAGCGCCTCGTCGCGGGGTCCCTGGCGATTGCAACCCGCACCGGCGGGACCAGCGCGTACGTCTCGGTGACCGGGGCGGAAAAGGCACGGCTCTTCACACTGCGAACCTGCAAGGAGGATTGATGGAGGGAACTGGAGCTGCCGGCGCGCAGGCGCCGGACATCGCGACGCGGCTGCTCTCGAACGTCGAGACCGTCGTTCGTGGCAAGACCGAGGAGATCAGGCTCGTCCTCACCGCCCTCGTCTGCGGTGGGCATGTGCTGCTCGAGGACGTGCCGGGAACGGCGAAGACCGTGCTCGCACGCGCGATCGCGGGGAGCGTCGAGGGCGCTGCGTTCCAACGGATCCAGTGCACGCCCGACCTCCAGCCGACGGACGTCACGGGGCTCTCGGTCTTCAACCAGCGCGACCGCGACTTCGAGTTCCGGCCCGGGCCGGTGTTCGCCAACGTCCTCCTTGTCGACGAGATCAACCGCGCGATGCCGAAGACGCAGTCCGCACTCCTCGAGGCGATGGCCGAGCAGCAGGTGACGATCGACGGCGTCACGCGCGCGCTCCCGGAGCCGTTCCTCGTCCTCGCCACCGAGAACCCGATCGAGCAGGAAGGGACGTTTCCGCTCCCGGAGGCGCAGCTCGACCGCTTCTTCCTGCGAACGGCACTCGGGTACCCGTCGGAGGACGACGAGGTCGCGATCGTCGAGCAGCAGCTGAGCGCGCATCCGCTCCGCGCGCTGCGATCGGTGCTCACGCTCGACGAGGTGCACGCGCTGCGCGGCGCGGTCGAGACCGTCTACATCGATCCGGTGATCCGCCGCTGGGTCATCCAGCTCGTCCGCGCGACGCGTGCGGCCGAGGGCGTGGCGATCGGCGCCTCCGTTCGGGGAAGCCTCGCCCTCGAGCGCGCGACGCGCGCGTGGGCGCTCCTGAGTGGCCGCGACTACGTCACGCCGGTCGACGTCGAGGAGCTCTTCCTCTCGGTCGTCATGCACCGCATCGTGTTCACGCCGAGCTTCGTCGCGGCCGCGCGCGAGGTCGGTTGGGAAGCCGCGGCCGACCGCTTCCGTGAGCGGTGCCTGGAGATCGCCCCGCGGCCGGGAGCGGAGCTCGAGCCAGACGACGAGCCGGCACTCGCCGTCGCGCAGTGACCACGACGTTTCCACTCATCCCGCGCCGGCGGGTGCTCGGCCTTCCCTTCGGAGGGCTGCACAGCATGCGCCGCGGCCTCGGCTCGGACGTTGCGGGCTCGCGGCCGTACCAGCCGGGCGACGATGTCGACAAGATCGACTGGTACGCGTCCGCGCGGCTCTCGCTGGCGCGCGGCTCCGAAGAGTTCGTCGTCCGCGAGCACTACGCGGACGAGGCACCGCGTGTGGTCGTCCTCTGCGACCGGCGTCCGTCGATGTCGATCTTCCCCGAGGGCTGGCCGTGGCTCTCCAAGCCCGACGCGATCCGGAGCGCCGTCACGCTCATCGGTTCGAGCGCCACGGCTGCCCGCGGCCTCCTGGGCTACTTCGACGAAGCGGACGGCGACGCCTACTGGCACCCGCCGCGCAGCACGCATGCGTACGGCGCGCCGGAGCTCGAGCGCGGGTTCGCGGCGCCGGAGGACACCCTCGGCCGCGGCCTCCGGCACCTCGCCGAGCACAAGCGCGACCTTCCGGCCGGCACGTTCGTCTTCATCGTCTCCGACTTCCTCGAAGCCCCGACGCGCGACGAGTGGCTGGACGCCCTCGAGCGCAGGTACGAGCTCGTCCCGGTGATCGTTCAGGACCCGATCTGGGAGCAGAGCTTTCCGGACGTGAGCGGCGTCGTCGTCCCGTTCGTCGCAGCCGACGGCTCTGGCGTGTCGCTCGCTGCGGTCACCCAGCGCGAGGCGCGCGAGCTCCGCGAGGCGAACGAGCGCCGCTGGGAGACGCTCCTCTACGGGTTCCGCGCCCTCGACATGGATCCCGTGATCGTCGAGTCGCACGAGCCTCGCGAGGTCGTGTCGTCGTTCCTGAGCTGGGCGGACCAACGTCTGTTCACGCGGGGGCGCGCATGAGGCTCACGGCGACTGCGGTCCTCGTCGCGCTGGCCTCGGCGGGCTGCGGCGGCGACGACTCGAAGCCCCTCATCGCCGAGAACAAGACCGCTGTCGTGCGCGGGGAGATGATCCCGGGTGTCCATCTCTTCGGCGAGCCCGTCGTCGCGCAGGTCGACGTCATCGTCAACCGCGAGAGAGCCGATCCCGCGGATGTCCGGCTGAAGACGAACTTCGAGCCGTACGAGGAGGTGGAGACCCGGTCGACCCGTGAGGACATCGGTGAGTTCACGCATCTGCGATACACGACGACGCTCCGTTGCCTCGGCATCGACTGCATTCCGCGAACGCTCAAGGGGAACGCGTCCACCGTCTCCCAGTTGCCGGGGGACCCGGTCTTCCTCGTCGGTCAGCAGCGCGACGAGAAGCGCTCCTACGCGTTCCCCGCGGCGATCGTGCTGAGCGGGGGTGGGGCTGATGCAGAGAGGCTCGGGCGCGTCGTGTGGCCGCCGCTCCGCTCGCTTTCGCGTATCAACTGGTACGACTCGAGGGTCGTCGGTCAGGGCTTCCCGTTTGTCGCCACCGTGGCCCCGCTCCGGGAGCCGGAGTACCGAATCTCGCCCACGCGACTCGGGCTGGTGCTCGTCGCGCTCGCGCTCGCGCTCCTGGCGCTGCCCGCCTGGCTCGTCTGGGATTGGCGCGGGAGGCGCGCACGTCCGAAAGCCGACCAGGTAGCGCCGCTCAGCCGGCTCGAACGTGCGCTCCGGCTCGTCGAATGGGCGAGCCGTCGGCCGTCCGTCGACGAGCGGCGCGAGGCACTCGAGGCGCTGGCCTTCGAGATCGATGCCGAGGACGAGCGGACCGACGGCGCCCGGAAGCAGGGGTGGTCGCCGCCGGCCCCGGAGCCCGAGCAGATGACCGAGCTCGTCGCGTCGATCAGGGCGGAGAGCGACTCGCCTGCTCACGCCGGGCCCGCATGAGGGTCGCCGCGGTCGGTGTCGTCGTCGTGCTGGCCGCCGCGGGCTGCGGCGGCGATGACTCGAAGCCCCTCATCGCCGAGAACAAGAGCGCTGTCGTGCGCGGGGAGATGATCCCGGGTGTCCATCTCTTCGGCGAGCCTGTCGTGGCCCGCATCGACGTGATCCTGAACCGCGAGAAGGTGGATCCCGACGACGTACGCCTGCAAACCAACTTCGAGCCGTACGAGCGGGTGGGGGAGACCGAGGAGCAGCGGCGGGACATCGGCGACTTCACGGTCATTCGCTACACGACGGAGCTGAACTGTCTCAACGAGCGCTGCATTCCACGGACGGCGGCCGGCGAGACGACGGTGAGCCAGCTGCCCGGGCTCCCTCCGTTTCTCCCAGGCCAGCAGCGCGACGAGAAGGTGAGGTTCGAGTTCCCGCCCGCACTGCTGACGGCCGATGCGGAGCCGAAGGACAGGACGCTCGGGCGCATCGTCTGGTCACCGCTGCGTTCGCTGTCGCGCATCAACTGGTACGACTCGAGCGTCGTCGGTCAGGGCTTCCCGTTCGTCACCACCGTGGCGCCGCTCCCCGAGCCGGACTACCGGATCTCGCCGACGTTGCTCGGGCTCGGCCTGCTTGCGCTCGCACTCGCGCTGCTCGCGCTGCCGGTCTGGTTCGTCTGGGACCGCCGTCGGCGACGTGCGGTTCCGAACGGCGTTCGCGCCGCGCCCCTCAGCCCACTCGAGCGCGCGTTGCAGCTCGTCGAGTGGGCGAGCCGGCGGCCGTCGGTGGACGAGCGGCGAGAGGCGCTCGAGGTGCTCGCGTTCGAGATCGGTACCGAGGACGGTCAGGCGGCCGAGCGCGCCCGGAAGCACGGATGGTCGCCGCCGACGCCGGAGGCGGAGCAGATGACGGAGCTCGTCTCGTCGATCAGAGAGGAGAACGATGCGCCTCCGTCCTGAGCCCCGCGCGATTCCGGCCAGCGAATCCGGGCGGCTCGAGCGCTTTCGCCGGCGGACGACGTACCTGCGGGCGGCGCTCGCGGCCGGGCTCGTGCTGCTCCTGGGCATGGCGGTGCTCGTCGCGCGCCAGTACGACGTCCGGAACGCGCCGCTCGTCGCCTCCGGTTCGAGCGGGGTGGTCGTGCTCGACTTGTCGGCGAGCGTGTTCGAGGGAGGCTTCGAGGCGACCGTGCGCAAGCTCGTCGAGACGGACGAGCGCGCCGGGCTCGTCGTGTTCTCGGACGCCGCGTACGAGCTGCTCCCACCGGGCTCGTCCGGGCGGGAGTTCCAGCCGCTCCTGCGCTTCTTCCGCTCGACCGCATCGGGCTTCCTCCCGCCGAATCCGTGGGATCGCTTCCGTGCCGGAACGCGCATCTCCGAGGGGCTGAAGGTCGCGCGCGAGGCGCTGCTCAGGGAAGGCGGGCCCGGGAAGATCATCCTGCTCTCCGACCTCGAGGTGCTTCCGGACGAGGTGCAGCGGCTCGTCCTCGTCTTCGGCGATCTGAGACGTGACGGCTTCGACGTGGAGATCGTCCCTCTGGCCCCGCGCGAGGAGCAGCGTCGGCTCCTGGAGCTGTTCGTCGGAGCCGAGGGATTTCTCCCCGAGCCCGTCAGCGGCGCAGAGGCCGTCGAGGCACGCGGCGAAGGACGGATCACGACCGGCCTGCCGTGGGTGTTCCTGCTCGTCGGGCTCGGGCTCGTGCTCGTGCTGGCGGCGAACGAGAGGATGCTCGCGCGGCTGGAGGTGAGCCGGTGACGCGGCGCGACAAGCTCCTCGTCGCGGCGTCGTTCGTCGCCGTCCCCGTCGCGCTGGTGCTGATCGTGCTCGCGGTCGACGTGCTCCGCACGCCCGGCTGGATCTCGGAGGACGACAGCCGCTTCGCGAGCGCGCCGATCCGCGGCTCGGGGCTCTGGAACGAGCCTGGACTGCTGGCGACGCGCGCCCGGATCGAGACCCTCGGCCTCGAGGACGACTTCGCGTATCGGCGCACGGTCGCGCTGTTCTCGAGACTGCGGCCCGGCGAGTCCGACCAGGGCATCGACCCGGAGCTGGAGGCGCGTTGGGCGAAGCTCCAGTTCGACCTCTCGAACCAGAGTCGCGAGAACCCGAATCCCGTGCTGCGGTCGCGGCTCCAGAACCTCATGGGCGTGACGCTCCTCGCGCGGTACCTCTACGCCTCTCCGGATCAGCGCAACATGCTCCTCTCGAATGCCGTCGGCGCCTTTCGCACGGCGGTCGAGCTCGATCCGCGGAACGACGACGCCAAGCTCAACCTCGAGTTGTCCATGCGCGCATACAGCCCGATCCTGTTTCCCTCGAATGCGCCGGATGCGGGCGGAGCGCAAGGTCAGGAGTCCGGTCAAGGTCGCTCGGGCAGCGGGTACTGAGCATGGACCTGAGCTTCCTGACGCCTGTCGCGCTGCTCTTCGGGCTCTTCGTGGCCGTACCGCTCGCGGCCTTCGTCCGCCGCCACCGGCGGGCGGAGCACATTCGTGCCGCGCTCGGGCTGGCGAGCGGCGCGGGACGCTCCTGGCTCGCGCTTGCGATCTGTCTCGCGGCCGTTCCGCTGCTCGTCGGCGTTGCCGCAGCGCAGCCGGTGATCACGAGCACGCGCACAGTGCCGCAGCGCAGCGACGTGGAGGTCTTCGTCGTCGTGGACACCTCGCGCTCGATGCTTGCCTCGTCCGCCTCCGGAGAGCCGACCCGCTTCGAGCGGGCGCAGGAGGACGTCGTCGCGCTCCAGGAAGCGCTCGAGGAGGTCCCGCTGGGGCTCGCCTCGTTCACGGATCGCGTCCTGCCGCATCTCTTCCCGACCGTGGACCAGCGGGTCTTCAGGGAGACGACCCGCGAGGCGTTGGGGATCGAGCGGCCGCCCCCCTCGACATCGTTCGGCACGAACGTGACGTCGCTCGACGCACTCGGTGTCGTGCCGACGCTCGCGTTCTTCGCGCCGAAGGCCAGGAAGCGCGCGCTCGTCGTCTTCACGGACGGGGAGAGCCAGCCCGTGTCGACGCTCGGAACCGACTTCGCGCAGGGGCCGAACATCGACGTCACGTTCGTGCGCGTGGGTGACGGGAGCGAGCGGATCTGGGAGAGCGGCGTCGTCGAGGCCGGATACACGCCGGACCCCGACGCCGCGCAGACGCTCGCGGCCGCCGCCGCGGCTGTCGACGGCAGGGTGCTCGAGGAGGGGCAGGTCGTCGAGACCGCGGCTGCGGTCCGGACAGCCCTCGGAACAGGCCCGACGACACCACGCCGGATCGAGGGCAACCGGCAAGCCCTGATGCCCTACGTCGCGCTCCTCGCGATCATCCCGCTCGGGTTCGTCCTCTACCGGCGCAACCTCTGAAAGCGGCTAAGGTTCGGGCGCCACGGGGCGTAGCGCAGCCTGGTTAGCGCGTCCGGCTGGGGGCCGGGAGGTCGTGAGTTCGAATCTCACCGCCCCGACTGTAGGCGGCATGGTTGAGCCGTTTTCGCCGTGAGCCTCTTCCTCGCTGGACCGACTCCGCGGCAACGCGGGCGAGCAACTACACAAGCCCGTCGCGCACCCGCCACTCGTACTCGCGTACCGCGGCCATGCGAGCCGCCTCGAACCACGCAAGCCCATCTCGGCGGATGGCTGCGAGCGCGTCTTCAACCATCGCACCGAGGTTCGAGCCGTCAGCGAGGACGAACCAGACTTCGTCGCGGTCGTGGCGATCGTGTCGTATCACGTGTTTCAACCCCTCGCGATGCTTGCGGAAGGCTCGCGGCCAGCGAGGCGCTCCAGTGCTCGAGAACGGCTCGAACCAGGGCTGCTCGACGGACTTGGTGAGGTGCGTTCGTTTCGTGCACTCAAACTCGGCCGGTCGCAGGCGGCCGTTCGAATCAGGCTTGAGGTAACGAGCCTCGAGCTCACCCGGCACCCACACGCCGAGGTTGAGTCCGAAGGAGAACGGCGTGCAGCCCACTCCGTCCGCGACGCTCGCACTGAACGACTGGAAGTTGAGCACGTCCACTGCGGACTCGACGTAACGCCAGGCAAAACGTCCGGTGAACGAGTCGAAGCCCTCATCTCGCAAGACCGGCCAGACCTGGCGTCGGATTTCCCGCGTGACGTCGCGAGAGTCCATGTGCCAACCGTATCGGGCAGGCCCTACCTCGAGCCTCGAACGGAAGCGGCGCAGAACGTGCGGCATGGTGGTGAAATGTCCTTGCTTCAGGGCTCCTACGCACTAGAGTCGCGTTACACACGAGTCCAAGAGGGGGGATGCATGGGTATCAGCAAGCGTCGTGTTGTGGCCGCGGCGGTTGTTGCGGTCACGGCCGTTGTAGGAACGACGTCGGTCGCCGGTGCGGCAGCGCCGTCGAAGTTCCAGGTCGTCGTAACCGATGACTTTTCGAGCGGCAGCATCAGGTTCGTCGTCGCGACGGTCCCAGCGGTCGTGGAGTCCGGGACGTACAAGGTCGGGCTCGCGAACAACTCGATCGGACCGCACGTCCTGATCGCGGCTGGAGGCCTGCCGGAGGGGATTACCGTCGAGCAGTTCATCGCGCTCATCGATGCGAACCCGGAAGGACCCCCGCCGGGTGTCTTCGACGCCGGGGCCGTCTTCTCGAAGCCGGGCCAAGACCATCAGAAGATCTTCGATCTGACCACACCAGGCCAGTACGGCTTCTTCTGCCCGATACAAACGCCCACCGGCATTCCGCACTACAAGCTGGGCTTCGTCGGACTCTTCGACGTCGCAGCTGCTTCGTAGCCGGGTCACGTCACCGAGGGTCGCCACAGATCGGCGTGGCGGCCCTCTGGCTACGTGAGCCTGCCCGCCTCGCGCGCCAAAAGAAGAGCCGCTCCCGCGCCGCGAGCCGTCGATGCCCGACCGGTTACTCCCGACCGGCGAAGACGATCCCGAGGACCACAACGACGGCTATACCCAGGATCAGCGCCACCCAACTCTCGGTCGCCAGTGCCAGCACTTCGTCCTCCGTGCAGAACGTACGAGAGTGAGGCCGCTGGAAGGCCGCAGTCAGCGACCTCACTCCACAACAGGGCCGTCGTTCCGTCTGCCTTCGTGCACACGGATGCCCGCGGATTCCCAGTCGCAAACGCGGGTAGCCCGCCCGGACCCTGGCATCAGCCGCTGCGGGCTCGCCCGCTCGTGCGAGGCAGTCGCGCGGCCACAAGTTTCGTGCGGCCCGCGCATCTACCTAACGGGGGAAGTAACGCCCGGTGCGGGGCGGCGGCCGGCTAAGCCGCGGTCGGCGCCCCAAATCGGGTCGCACGCTCGCGTTCTGGCGTGGCAAGGCACGATCACCCAACTCGGCGGCAGTGAGGAGCCGCTCGCTCACGCGACCGCCAACCGGCGCCGATGAGGAATCCGAAGGCCGGACCGGCCGCGTATCTCCTCCTCAGGGGAGAGGGGAACTCGGAGGACGCAACCAGCCCGGCAGGGTCGGCTTCGTGCCTGCGAGTGTCGGTCCTCCATTCGAGGACGAACGTGTGTACGCTCGGTGACCTGCAGCTTGCCGGATACGAGTGGCGCGGATCGACCCTTCCCGACGTCGCACGGCCACGGCTCAGGCGTCCCGTTAGCAAACTGTTCGGACCCGTTTTCGGGCATCGGACGCGGGGAATCGCAACTGCGTAGGGGGAGGGCGTCGGTGGCGGCTGGCCCGTCGCGTGCCCTTCTCCTGCATTCGACGGCCAGGCCGCCTCGCCGGGCGGAGTTCCGGCGCGACGTCTGCGTCGGTTCCTCGACCGCGTACGTGGCGCAACTGCGAGAGTCCTGACCGTGCCAGGGACGGTAGCCGTGTTCATGGACGAGTACATCCGTCGGTACTCGGAGCGCGATGTCGAGGGAGTGACCGACCTCTGCGTCGCGCCCTTCCTCGCGATTCGGGAAGGCGTCCCGATCTTCATGCGCGATCGCGACGCCGTGCGCGACCACTTTGCGGCGATGATCGACGCCTATCGCGGTGGCGGTGTCGCGACGTGGAAGCGGGTCGAGATCGATGTCCGCGAACTGGGCGAGCACGCCGTCTTCGCGACCGTACGCTGGAACGCACTCGACGCGGACGGCCAGGTCCTCCGAGACACCCGAACGACCTACCACCTGCTCGCGACACCCGACAGCTGGCGTCTTCTCTCGTACACGAATCACTTCTAGGGGTGGCGCGCGTGACCGAGCGCGTGCTCACGCGAAGGGAGCTCAACCGGGCGCTGCTCGCCCGTCAGCTGCTCCTCGAGCGGACGCCGGCGAGCGTCTCGAAGGCCGTCGAGCGGCTCGGCGGCCTGCAGGCGCAGTACTCGCCGTCGCCGTACCTGTCCCTGCACGCGCGGCTCGAGGGTTTCGAGCGTGCACACCTGACGAGTGCGCTCGAGAAGAAGCAGGTCGTCAAAGCGCTCCTCCAGCGCGGGACGCTGCATATCGTCACGCCTCGGGACTTCTGGGCATTCACTGCCGCGCGGAGAGCTCTCGCCGCCGACTACTGGCCGCCCGCCTACGAGAGGCTCCTCCCGAAGCAGAGGATCGCGGAGATCGCGTCGGTGACGGTCGCCGAGTTGCGTTCCTCTCCGCTGACGTTCGAGGAGGTCCGCGCGCTGCTTCGCCCCTACGCGACCGAGAGGATCTCGACCACCTTCCTCTGGCGCAGAGTCCAGGGCCAGGCACCGGTTGTGCACGTGCCGCCGTCGGGCACCTGGGGCTACCACGGCGACGGCGTGTTCGTCGCCGCCGACGTCGTGCTTCGGGGCGGGCTTCCCGATCCCGGGGACGCGCGCGACCACCTCATCCGCAGCTACCTCCGAGCGTTCGGGCCCGCGTCTGCTCACGACGTCGCGCAATGGGCGGGGCTCCAGCGCACGGGACCGATCACCGAGACCCTCGCCGGGATGCGCCTCCGGACGTTTCGCGACGAGCGCGGCAAGCTGCTGTACGACCTCACGCGCACGCCACTCCCCGATCCCGAGACGCCTGCACCACCTCGGCTCGTGCCGCGGTACGACAATCTGGTGCTTTCACACGCCGATCGCACGCGGATCCTCGGAGACGTCCCGGTGGGCCGGATCGTGACGAAGAACGCGCTCGTGCACGCCACGATCCTCGTGGACGGATTCGCGGCGGGGACGTGGCAGCTCCAGAAGGGCCGCGTGCGGCTCGAGCCGTTCTCGCGGCTCGAGCGCGCGACGGCCGCGTCGCTTCGCCTCGAGGCCGAGCGCGTCGAGACGTTCGTCAACGGCTCCTAACCTCGCCGAGTTGAGATGCCGGAGGGGGCGACATGAGCTGCCGCCAAATGCCGCCCCACATCCGGTCTTATGTAGTAGACGTCCACGGGCGCCATTCCTTGCGGTCGCACCGGCGAATCCCTCGAACGAGTTACCGCCGAACCGAAGCCGCGAAACCGACGAAGATGCCAGGAATGCGGCGCCTCCCGCTCGCCACTCTCGCCGTCGTCGGTGTCTGGACCTTCGGCGGTCTCCTCCTCGACCGGCGCGTCGGTCAGGGCGGACAGCTCGCGCTCGGCCTGCTCACCGTGTGCGTGCTCGCGGTCCTGCTGGCGCTCCATCCGAGGATCGTGCGCCTCCAGACGCTGGCGGTCATCGTCATCGCGACCGTGGGGGAGGTCGTGGGCTCGATCGTCTGGGGGCTCTACACGTACCGCCTCGAGAACCTCCCGGCGTTCGTGCCGCCGGGGCACGGGCTGGTGTACCTCGCGGGCTTCTCGCTCGCGGCGCTCATGCGGGATCGGGCGGCCGTGCTGCTCGTCACCGCGGGCGTGGCCGCCGCGGTGTGGGGCGTCGCGGGGATCAGCGTGCTGCCCACGCCGGACGTCTCGGGCACGATCGGCTGTGCGTTCCTGATCGGCGTGCTCGTCTGGGCGCGCCGGCCTGTCTACGCGGGCGTCTTCATGGTCGTCCTGGTGCTCGAGCTGTACGGCACGGCGCTCGGCACCTGGACGTGGCAGTCGCAGGTGCCGGGGCTCGGTCTCTCCCAGGGGAATCCGCCGAGCGGCGTCGCGAGCGGCTATGTCGTCTTCGACGTCCTGGCGCTGGCACTCGTCGCGCGTCTGAGCGGGATCGGGGCTGCGCTTCAGTCGATGAGAGCGCGGAGCGCTGCGGCGTCGACCGTCGTCCCGGACTCGATCAGCCCGCGAGCCGAGTCGACCTTGTCCCAGACGTCCCAGAGCAGGAAGCCGCGCGCCTTGCCGTCGCCGTCCACGTAGCCGACGACGCCCTTGCGATTCGGATCGGCCCACTCCTCGACCTTGTCGAGGCGTGAGTCCACGTCACCGACCGCTTCGTAGCCCAGGTCGAACAGGTCGGAATAGAAGAAGGGGAGGTGCTCGTACGGGACCTGCGCACCGGCCATGTTCTCGCCGACGACCTTCCCGTGCGTGTTCGCATGGTCCTCGTGCTCGACGCGACGCGTACCGCCGAGTGCCGGGACGGGGAAGCGCGCGACGTCGCCGGCCGCGAAGACGTCGTCCCGCTCGCCGGCGCGCCCGTACTCGTCGACGAGGATGCCGTCGTACACCTCGAGCCCGACGCTCTCGGCCAGGTCGGTCGCGGGAACGATGCCGAGCCCGGCGACGATGACGTCTGCATCGACCGTCGTCCCGTTCTCGGTCCGAAGCGACGAGCCGGAGACCTCCGCGACCATTTCCTCGGGAAGCACGGTCACACCCTGCTCGCGGTAGTACTCGTTCACGAACGACGACAGTTCCGCAGGGAAGAGGCGCGCCCCGATACCCGCGTCGGGGAAGACGATGGTGACGTCGCAGCCGTTCGTCGCAAGGGCAGCGGCGACCTCTGATCCGATGAAGCCGCCGCCGACCACGGCGGCGCGCACGCCGTCGCCCGCCAGATCGCGCAGTCGGTGGTAGTCGTCGAGCGTGCGGAAGTAGATGACGTCACCGTCTCCCGTGAGCCGCCGTGGCGTCCCGCCGGTCGCCAGCAGCACCTTCTCGTAGGTGTGGTCGCCGCCCGCGTCGTCGGTCGCGGTCCTCGCGTCGAGATCCAGGGCGACGATGCGCCGGCCTGCGTGCACCTCGACGTCCAGGTCGGGCGTGCCGCGGAAGATCGAGCTCTCCTCCGTGCCTTTCCAGAGGCCCTTGGAGAGCGGGGGGCGGTCGTACGGTCCGTGCGACTCTGCGCCGAAGAGCCCGATCGAGCCGGACGCGTCGTGCTCGCGAATCCCCCTGCACGCCGAGTCTCCGGTCATTCCGCCGCCGACGATCAGGTAGCGGTACGCAGCCACGTTCCGATCCTAGATGGTTCACGCGGCATCGACCATCTACCCACGCGCCGCCACGCGTTGTAGAGTCCCGCGCGGCGTTGACACGACGGCGGATACCGGCCTTCCTCATTGCGGCGATCGGGGCGGCCTGTGTCGTGCTCCCGGCGTCCGGCGCGGAGGCGCCCGTGAGCACCGACCGCGCGGCGATCTTCTACTATCCGTGGTACTCGACGCCGGTCAGGGACGGGCGGTGGGCTCACTGGTACGTGGAGCACGACGGCTCGCCCGTGCTCTCGACGCCGTACATGCCGGTCCGCGGCCTGTACTCGTCGTCGAACGCGCGGATCGTGCTCGCCCAGATGCGCGAGATCGCGGCGACGGGGGTCGGGACGGTCGTCGTCTCGTGGTGGGGGTTCGACTCGCCGGAGCACGACCGGCTGCTGGCGGTGGAGGAGGCGGCGACGCGCTACGGCCTCGAGGTGGCCATCCACGTCGAGCCGTACCGGGCCCGTACGCCGGCCCGGGCGGCCGAAGACATCGAACGCCTCCAGCGAGAAGGCGGCTTCACCGACTTCTACCTCTACGACGCGGACCGAGACCCCGCCGTCGCCTGGAGCGAGGCGCTCGCGGAGCTCTCCGGTGTACGCATCTTCGGCCACACGACCCTCGTGGGACGGGCCAAGGCAGCGGGCTTCGACGGCCTCTACACCTACGACGTCGTGACGTGGAACGGCGCGCTCTTCCGGCGGCTGTGCGCGCAGGCGCATGCGGCCGGTCTGCTGTGCGCCCCCTCGGTCGGGCCGGGATACGACGCGCGGCTCGCGACGCGGCACGAGGTCGTTCGCGAGCGGAACGACGGACGTACGTACGACCGCATGTGGAAGACGGCGATCACGGCCGGCGCCGACATCGTCACGATCACGAGCTACAACGAGTGGCAGGAAGGGACGCAGATCGAGCCGGCCCGCGTCGCGGTCGGCAGGCCCAGCTACGAGCAGGCGTGGGAGAAGACGGGCGTCGCAGCACAGCGTGCCTACCTGGCCGCGACCGCGGAGTGGACGAGGCGACTCGGCGCGCTTCCACCCGCCACGTCCTCCGGCTAGTGAGACGTCGCGCGGCGCGGGTAAGTCAATAAAGCGCCGTCGCGAGCCGACGGCGATAGGCGACGGTCAGGGGATCCTCCTGGCCGAGGTCGTGGAACACCGCGAGTGCGAGCTCGCGCAGCCGCTCGCGCTCCTCGAGCGACGCGTCGGCGATCGCGAGGAGGATCCGATCGAGAGCACGCTCGGTGTCGTCCGCCTCGAGCGCCTCGAGCACCTCGGGATACGCGCCGCTCTCGCGGAGCTTCTCGACGACACCGGCGACCCGCGGCGGAGCGAGGAGCTCGTCGAGGAACGACGAGACGGCCGTCGGCGACAGGGCTCCGACGAACTCCGACACGACGCGACCGTCGCGAAACGCCTTCACGGCGGGAATGCCCTGCACCCGGTACGTCGCGGCGAGCCCCGCGTTGGCGTCGACGTCGACCTTCGCGAGGGCGACCGAGCCCTCTCGCGCGGCGATCTGCTCTTCCAACACCGGCGTCAGCGCGCGACACGGGCCGCACCACGCCGCCCAGAAGTCGACGACGACGGGCAGCTCGCGTGAGCGCTCGACGACGTCGTCCTCGAAGGTCGCCTCGGAGACGTCCACCGCGCCGACTGTAGCTACGAGACGACGACGTCGGCTCCGCAGCCCGCGATCAGCGCGGAGCGCACGTGCTCGGGCTCGACGGAACGAAGCGAGCGGTGGCCGAGGTCGACTTCGACGTTCGGCCAGGAATCGAGCCCGAGGGAGCGCGCCCCGACCTCGGTCCCGAACGCGTGCAGCTCGTCGGTCGAGAAGATGCCGCGGCGGCCCGTCTGCCGCCGGGCGATGCCCTCGAGCTCGCGGAGCTCCTCGAACGGGTCGATCCTGACGTTCGAGTCGGAGCCGATGCAGATGGGGATGCCGCGGGTGCGGACGCGCCCGGCAGGCAGGAAGCCGTCGCCGAGGTCCGCCTCAGTCGTCGGGCAGGCGCAGATCGTCGCGCCGTGCGACGCGACGAGATCCAGCTCCGTGCCGTCGGCGTGGGTCGCGTGCACGACGGTCGTGCGCGCCGTGAGGCAGCCAGTCCGGGCGAGGAGCTCGATGGGTCGGCACCCGTGCTCCGCAAGGCACTCCTCGATCTCCTTCGGCTGCTCGTCGGCGTGGACGTGGAGTGGGAGGCCGTGCTCGGCGGCGTACCGGCCGACGTCCTCGAGCCAGTCCGGCGGGCACGCTCGTACGGAGTGCGGCGCGAGCCCGACGACGATGCCGTCTCCGCGCAGCTCCTCGACCTGGCTCAGATACTGCGTGACGGACTCCTGCCGGAAGCGGGGGAGGCCTCCGCGCCCGTACGCGACGTGGAGGAGGACGAACACGACGCCGGCCGCCGCCGCGGCATCGGCGGCCGCGCGTGCTTCGGGCACGCCCAGGTAGTGGAACTCCCCCACGGCCGTGTAGCCGGCGGCGAGCATCTCGCGATAGCCGTGCTCGTACGCGTCGCGGACGAGTTCCGGCGTCTGCCGCTCGGCCTCGGCGAGCATGACGTCGCGCCACGCCCAGAAGTCCGAGCCGGCCGCGCGGCCACGCAGCGCGCGCTGGAACGTGTGGCTGTGGGCGTTCACGAAGCCCGGAAGTCGGAGCGTCCCCGCCACGCGGGCGACGCTACCAGGGTCGACATAAGGTTTCGGGATGTCCTGGACCGAGGTTCGCGGCTCGATCCCGAACGCGCTCACGGTCGCGCGATTCGCTGCGATTCCGGTGTTCGTCTGGCTGTACCTCGAGGCCGGGGAAGGGCCGGCGTGGGGGGCGGGGATCTTCTTCGCGGCGGCCGCGCTCACCGACCAGCTCGACGGATACCTCGCGCGGCGCTGGCACGTGGAGTCCCGGTTCGGCACCGTGGCCGATCCGCTCGCGGACCGCCTCATGATCGGGACGGCCGCGATCCTGATGCTCGCGACCGGCCGGATCCCCTTGCTTGCCGCGCTCGTCATCCTCGGTCGGGATGTCGTGCTCGTGCTCGGCTACCGGCTGCTGTCGCCCGGCGGCTACGAGCTCGAGGTCACGTCTCTCGGAAAGACGGCGACCTGGGTGCTCTACGCCGCGCTCGGCTTCGTGCTCGTGACCGAAGAGGGAACGACCTGGCCGCTCGTGCTGCTGTGGATCGGCATCGCGCTCTCCCTCGGCGCGGGCGCGCAGTACGCCTTGCGCGCCTGGCGCGACGTACGCGGGGGAAGGGACTCTCGAGTCGAACGCGAACCTTGAGGGGACTCAAGTCTCAACCTGAGGTTGACCCCTGCGCACGACTGGTGCTTTACTCAGTCGACCCACACGAGGAAAGGCGGCCGGTGGAACCACTTCCTGATCTCTCGACCCTGACGGACGACGATCTCCGTACGATGATCCGCGAGCTCGAGGCCGAGGAGGACGAGGTCTCGTTCCGGCGCCGGGTGCTCCACGGCCGAATCGACATCCTGCGCGCCGAGCTGGTCGCGCGTCTGCGCGAGCAAGTGAGCGCGGGGGAGGCGCAGCTCGCCGACGTCGGACGCCTCAGCGAGATCCTCTCCGCCAAGAGCGCGCCTACCGACGACCAATGAGCCACACGTACTGCCCGGAGTGCGGCTTCCAGAACCCGGAGGCCTCGAACTACTGCTCGCGCTGCGGCGCGCTTCTCACGCCGGAGACGGGATCGGAGACCACGATGACCTTCGACATCGGCGACGACGGAGACGAGGTCGACCTCCTCGAGTCGCTCGGGATCACGGGACCGGCGCTCGTCGTGCGCTCGGGAGGCGGCATGGCCGGCCAGTCCTTCCAGCCCGACGAGGGGCAGACGCTCATCGGCCGCTCGCCCGAGTGCGACGTGTTCCTCGACGACGTGACCGTGTCCAGGCGCCACGCGGAGCTCCAGCGTGAGGGCGACACGTTCTCGATCCGCGACCTCGGCAGCCTCAACGGGACGTACGTCAACCGACGGCGCATCGAGTCCGCCGTCCTCGAGAACGACGACGAGGTCCAGATCGGCAAGTACCGGCTGACCTTCCTGCAACGATGAGCACTGTCGCGACACGCCGAGAGCGGGGAGGGGCCGAACCGCGGCTGCGGACGATCGGCTCGGTCTGTGAGGAGCTGCGCGAGCAATTCCCGGACGTCTCGGTGTCGAAGATCCGGTACCTCGAGGACCAGGGGCTCATCTCGCCGCGCAGGACGCGTGGCGGCTACCGGCTGTTCGCGCCCGACGACGTCGAGCGCCTCACGACGATCCTGAAGCTGCAGCGCGACGAGTTCCTCCCGCTGCGGGTGATCCGCGAGGAGCTCGACGGGCCCGGCGCGTCGAGTGACCGAACGCGGCGGCGGAGCGTCGGCGTGCTCGGGCACGAGGACGAGATCGACGAGGCCGAGCTCTGCGAGCGCGCTTCCGTCGCGCCCGACCTCGTGCGGCAGCTCGAGGAGTTCGGGCTGCTGGTCTCGCGCACGCAGGGCGGCGAGAGGCTCTACGCCGAGAGCGAGGCCGACATCGCGGCGGCGAGCGCGCGGCTCGCTCGCTACGGCATCGACGCGCGCCACCTGCGCACGTTCCTGACGAGCGCGGGCCGCCAGGCGGCACTCGTGGAGCAGCTCGTCGCGCCCGGCCTGCGCGCCCGGAACCCGCAGCGCCGCAAGGATGCGCTCGAAGACCTCGAGGCGCTCGCGCGCGTCGCCCAGGAGCTCTCGCATCTCTTGCTCGTTCGCGATCTTCGTGCAACGGTGGAGCGGACCGGATGAGCGGCCAGGGGGCGTGACCGTGAGCCTCGACCTGCGCGACCGCATCCGAGACGTCCCGGACTTCCCGACCGAGGGCGTGATCTTCAAGGATCTCATGCCGCTCATCGCGGATCCGGAGTACTTCGCGGAGACGATTCGGCAGCTCGCCGACTGGGCGCGCCCTCGTGAGCCTGCTCTCGTCTTCGGCGCCGAGGCGCGCGGCTTCATCTTCGGATCCGCGCTCGCATACGAGCTCGGTGCGGGCTTCATCGCCGCCCGCAAGCCGGGAAAGCTCCCTCGCGAGACGGTCGAGGCGACCTACGCGCTCGAATACGGGACGGACAGCCTCCACGTGCACCGAGACGCGGTGCCGGAGGGAGCGCGTGTGATCGTCCTCGACGACGTGCTCGCGACCGGCGGGACCGCGCATGCGAAGGTGCAGCTCGTCGAGGAGCTCGGAGGCGTGGTCGCGGGCGTCCTGTTCGTGATCGAGCTCGACTTCCTGCACGGCCGCGACAAGCTTGCGGGGTACGACGTCCATTCGCTGATCCGCTACTGAGATCACGTCCGATGGCGCTCGTACAACGAGTGCATGCCTCGAAGGAACCGTTCACTCCCGCCAGGGATCGACACCGCACAGCTCCTTGCCGATGCCCGTTCCATGAGTGCCGCCGTGCTCATAGACGTCGCTCCCGCAGCCTCGACACGGATTCTCGCGGACGTCTCAGCCCTCGCCGCCCCGGAACGGGCTCCCAAGGAGCCCGCGCTGGAACGACTCGAGCAGGCGATCGGGCGTGACTTCGCAGACCGTCTCGTTGCTGCACTGAGCGAACCCGAGTCCGACACGCTCCGACGCTGATTCCGCGTAGACGGAGGGGGCTGGCGAACCGACGCCGCCCGCCGGCCTGCGCTCGTCTTCCTCGCTAGGTGGCGCGGCCGCGCGTGCGGACGAACAGGAAAATCGCCGCTGCGGCAACCAGCGACAGGATGAACGCGATCCCGCCCGGGACGTCGACGGCGAGTGCGCCGAGCCACATGTAGAGGAAGAAGACGACCGACCAGACGAACGCGTGCACGCCCTGGTCGATACTGGGGGCGCGGAGGTGCATCGCTCGCGATCCTACACAGGCCCCGGACCAAGAATTCACCGAGCCGGTGGCGCTTTCGTCCACTCGACCCGCTGACCGTCCGCTTCCGCGTAGAGCCTGCGAGCTGAGCTTCGACCTAATCGCGCTCCGTGCTCGGTGCAAGCGGGAACCTATGGGAGGCGGTGGGCAGGGTCAAGCGGAACGTTCACCGGATTGCCGCAATTTGCGCGTGATTTCTTCCCGGGCCTCCGTGTGCATGCGCGCGTAGGATCTCGCGGTGCGCCGCACCGTCGTGTTCAGCGTCGCGGGGGCGGCGCTCGGTCTCGCCCTCGTGCTCACCCTCGTGGGAGTGGGGGACAACGAGGATGCGCTGACGAATGGCCAGGCGCTCGTGCTCGGGCTCGTACAGGGGCTGACGGAGCTCCTGCCGATCTCGTCGTCCGGCCACCTGATCCTCGTGCCCTGGGCGGCCGAATGGACGTTCCTCGAGGAGAACGACCGGTTCAACCAGACCTTCGACGTGGCACTCCACCTCGGCACGCTCGTCGCCGTGGCCGCGTACTTCTGGGGGGACTTCGTCCGCCTGGTCCGCGCGTTGTTCGCGTCCCTCAGGCGACGGAGCGTCGAAACACCGGATGAGCGGATCGCCTGGTTCGTGGTCGTTGCGACGATTCCCGCCGGACTCGTGGGGCTCCTCGGCGAAGACTGGATCGCGGACAACCTCGGCGAGCCGTGGCAGATCCTCGTACTGCTGGGCGCTGGTGCGCTTCTGCTCCTGTGGGCCGATCGCTCGCCGCAGACGCGGGCAATGGGCGACCTCGGCACGCGTCATGCGATCGTCATGGGGCTGGCTCAGGCACTCGCGCTCGCGCCGGGGGTCTCGCGCTCGGGCATCACGATCACGGCCGGCCGCTTCATGAACCTCGATCGCGACAGCGCTGCGCGGTTCTCCTTCTACCTACTGCTCCCGACAACGCTCGGCGCGGTGCTCCTCAAGGGAGTGGGGGACGTCTTGCTCGGCGACCTACCGGAGGGTTGGACGGGCCCGTTCCTCGTCGGAACGCTCGCCGCGCTCGGCAGCGCCCTCCTGGCGATCGAGTGGCTCCTCGGCTACGTCCGCCGTCACACGTACGGCGTCTTCGTCGTGTACCGCCTCGTCGTGGCCGTGCTCGTCCTGCTCGCGATCGTGACCGGGCTACGCGACTCGACGTTCTAGGTCGCGCGGGACGGTGCGACCGACGCCGTGGGGCTACGCCGGGTCTGGCTCGGCGATGAGGACAGCAGTGAAGCGAGCGCCGCGCCAGGACACGCAATCCACGCCGATCCTTCGGATCTCGTCGTCCGCACTGCCGAACGAACGCGCATAGTCGACCGCAGCTTGCAGCGGCGTGACCGAGTACTGGATCGAGACGACACGCCTGCCTGAGTAGATCTCGTACTTCTTGCTCATCTCAGGAGACGATGCGCCTGGAGGCGAAAACTTGCGCGGTATCGCCGCAGGCGTCGTCGAAAGGCCGCATCCCACTCTCATCGGTCGCCGGTGCTCCGAGCATGAGCGGGCCTCGCACTCAGCCCTCCCGATTCACCGCTTCCGGAGAGAACGCCGGCAGGCAGACGGCGATGTACTCGGCCTCCTCGTCGGGAGTCGAGTACCGGACACGCTCACCGCGCTGCGTGACGATCGCTTCTCCCGCAGCCACGTCCACGACGCCCTCGTCGGACTCCACCCGGACAACCCCGCGGAGGACGATCGTGTACTCGTCGAATCCCGGCCTTTGCGCCGGCTCGCTCCATCCGGCCGGAGCAACCATCCGCGCGATGCTCACGTCCTCCGTGCCCGAGTTGACGAGGCCGACGAACTCCTCGATGATCTTCGGTGGTTCGCCAGGCACTGCGATTCGTGTCGGTCGGACGATGTGTCTGGGCATGCGGCCATCCTAGGCTCACCAGAGTCCAGAGCCGTGCGCACGGGCGAAAGCGGCCCCCTCCTTGAAGGTGAGCAGATGGTGACACCGCAGCGTGTGTTCAGACCGCCCCGTCGAGCTCGCGCTCGACAGGCTCGGCCCTGCACGGTGAGGCTGGACGTAGGAGGAAGGGATAGCTGCGGCACTACCGCTCCCTCGCCCGACTCTCGTGAGAGCCGTTCCGGCCATCCTGTCTGACTACGCCCAGCCTCTCCTGATGCCGGTCCAGACTGCCATCTTCCACCGAGACGATTCATGCCCCGTCCGTGGCACATCGCCACACGAATGAGGGGGCCGGGTGGGAAGTTGCACCTAGTTCAGCCCCACCCGCATCGCGCTCGCGCTCGCCTTCACCTTCGCGACATCTCGCAGGCTCGGCGTGCCTTCGCTCAAGTAGCGCACGAACCACCGCCTCGCCGCCGGCTCGGCTTCGGTGACGCGTCCGTCCTGCGCCCATCCGGACGCCAAACAGCCAGTGCGCCGCGCAAAGACGGCGTCCGACGGCTTGGGCAGGCTAAGGCTCGGCCGGGTCAAATACGTTCCTCGTCGCCCAAGTGAGGATGCCGCACGCCGTGTCTCCACTCCCGAACGTCTGTCTTGTGTTGATCACCCCAAACTCGTCGGAGATCCGGTGGGTACACGCAGTGCCGGAACCTGGCGTGAGGATCCACGGCCGTTTTCCGGGAACGTGGCTTGTCGTCGACGAGGTCTTAAAGAGTGGAGTAATGACGTACACCGTGTTCGGGTCGACAGCGCCCGAGGGGCTGGTTGACCAAGCCAGAGATCGCGCCGCAGACGCGGTCGAACGCGTGCAGGAGTCGGTCTCACCGACGAGGATGCGACCCTCGCTGCGAGACTCGCGCTGACCTTCGGCGGTTCCCCTGCCTGAGTGAGGTAAACGGGCCTGGAGCGTGCCGATACGTAGGTCGCGGCCGGATCCAGTACGC